>CAYTSH010000080.1:0-9274 GCA_964440395.1 uncultured Microbacteriaceae bacterium | reverse complement strand
CCATCGAATACCGGACGAGGTGAGCCTGCGTGCCACGATCGACCTGATTCCGCACACGTTTGTGGATGCGGCGGGGAGCCACCACCTGATAGTCGCCTCGGATCAGTCTGAGCTGAGTCGAGGCGCGGCGTTGCCGGAGTCGTTTGTTTTGGGTGTGGGCGGCGCGCCCCCCACCCGGGCGGCCGGGGCGTGGACTGATACGGGTGAGCACTGCCTGGATCTCGGCACGGGGTGCGGCGCGCTGGCGTTGCTTGCCACGCGCTGGGCGGCGAGGGTGACTGCGATCGATGTGAGCGAGCGAGCAGTGTGTTTTGCGGCGATGAATGCGGTGCTTGCCGGCGTCTCGGATCGGGTGCAGTTGCGGTTGGGGGATTTGTTTGAGCCGGTCGCGGGGTTGGCGTTTGATCAGGTTGTGAGTAATCCGCCGTTTGTGATTACGCCGCGCGGTTCGGATCTGCCTGAGCTGCGTTACCGTGATGCGGGGCTGGTGGGCGACTCGCTTGTCCGGCGGGTTCTTGCGGGGCTTGCTGGCGTGTTGCGTCCGGGCGGCTGCGCGCAGGTGCTTGCGAATTGGGAGTATCGTCGAGGTGAGGCTGCGCTGGATCCGGTGCGGGCGATGATTGCCGAGAGTAGTGTTGCCGACGCGTCGCTGGTGTGCATTGAGCGTGAGCGCTTGAGCGCGGGCGATTACGCCAAGTTGTGGATTCGTGACGGTGGCGTGTTGCCGCGCAGCGCGGAGTTTGCCGCGCAGTACACGGCTTGGTGTGACGATTTTGCGAGCCGCGGTGTGGATTCGATTGGTTTCGGGATGCTGGTCTTGCGCACGCCGGACGCTTCCGATGAGGCCCTGCCGCAGTGGTTCGCCGCCCGGGGTGAGCCGCTTGGGCATAACCCGAGCGGTATCGGAGTTGCGGTGCGGCATGCGTTGTTGGCGCGGGAGTGGCTGGCGGGCTGCGCGCGGGATGAGCTGTTGCGGGCTTGTTTTGCGGTGGCGCCGGACGTTACCGAGCAGCGGCATTATGTGCCGGGCAGTGCGGATCCCGCGGTGATTGAGTTGGTGCAGGGGGGCGGTTTTGCTCGTCGGGTTGCGGTTGATACGGTGTTGGCTGCGTTTGTGGGTGCTTCGGATGGCACATTGAGTGTTGGTGCGCTGGCTGCCGCGCTCGCACAGGTGCTTGAGGCGGATGAGGGTGCGGTGCGTGCTGAGCTGCTTGCGCGTATTCCGGAGTTGTTTGTGGATGGCTTTGTGCAGTTGTCAGCGCTGCCACCGGGGGCCGCTTGAATCATGGGCCGCGGCCTGACGTGCTGGGTGAACTAGACTGGAAACACTATGCTTCGTGTTTTGGATTTCCGTGGTTCGTTGTCGGCTGACGCCTCGCTTCGGGGGTCGTTACCTCGGGCAAACGTCGATCTTTCTGCGGCGATCGAGGTCGTTGCCCCGCTGGTGGCGGATGTGCGTGCCCGTGGCGTTGTGGCGCTGCGCGAGCAGGCGGAACGCTTCGATGGTGTCGTGCCGGCCTCGTTTCGCGTGGCACCGGAGGCGATTTCGGCTGCCGTTCAGTCGCTGGATCCCGAACTGGGGGGTGCGATTCGTGAGGCGATCCGGCGGGTGCGTCTCGCAACGGCTGCGCAGGTTCCGGATGAGCGGGTGAGCGCACTTGCCGATGGGGCAACCGTTACCCAGCGTTGGGTGCCGGTGCGCCGCGTCGGCGTGTACGTTCCCGGCGGCAAAGCGGTGTACCCGTCGAGCGTGGTGATGAACGTTGTCGCTGCGCAGGTTGCTGGGGTGGAAGAGATTGCGCTCATTTCCCCGGCGCAGCGTGAGTTTGGTGGGGGAGTGCACCCCACTATTTTGGCCGCTGCGGGGCTGCTTGGTGTGACCGAGGTGTACGCGTTGGGCGGGGCCGGGGCTATCGCCGCGGTCGCGTATGGGGTGCCGGAGATTGATTTGCTACCGGTTGATGTGGTGACCGGCCCGGGCAATATTTATGTTGCGGCGGCGAAACGCCTCGTTCAGGGCGTGGTTGGGATTGATGCGGTGGCGGGCACGACGGAAATTGTTGTGATTGCTGATGAGCAGGCGAACGCGCGGTTTATTGCGGCTGATTTGATCAGCCAGGCGGAACACGATGAGGCGGCTGCTGCGATTCTGATTACCGCCTCCGAGGCGCTGGCAACGCGGGTGGCCGAGGAGCTTGCCGTGCAGGTTCCGACGACCCCGCATGTGGAGCGTGTTCGGGCGGCACTCGGCGGCCAGCAGTCGGCAATTCTTCTGGTGGATTCGCTCGCAGACGCCATCAAGGTGAGCGATGCTTACGGGCCGGAGCATTTGGAGATTCACACGGCGAACCCTGCGGAGGTTGCGCAGCGAATTCGCAACGCCGGGGCACTGTTCCTCGGCCCCTACACGCCGGTGAGCGTGGGCGATTACATTGCCGGCTCGAATCACGTGCTGCCCACCGGCGGGAGTGCGCGTTTCAGTTCGGGATTGGGTGCGTATTCGTTCCTGCGTGCGCAGCAGGTGGTTTCGTACTCACAGTCGGCGCTCGAGGCGGTGCACGAGCCGCTGGTGACGTTCGCGACGGCAGAGCAGTTGCCCGCACACGGCGCCGCTGCGAGTATTCGGTTTTCGGCGACGACCGAGCGCTGAGCGGCAACACAGTAGGACGCAGCAGAAAGGGAGAACCGTGCACTGTCCGTTTTGTAGGTATCCGGACTCGAGGGTGATTGATTCACGCACCGCGGATGATGGTTCGGCGATTCGGCGCCGCAGGCAGTGCCCGGAATGTGGCAAGCGGTTCAGCACGACCGAAACTGCGAGTCTGATGGTGACGAAGCGCAGCGGCGTGGTTGAGCCGTTCAGTCGCGAAAAGGTGGTCGCCGGGGTGCGCAAAGCTTGTCAGGGACGACCGGTGACCGACCCCGATCTGGCGCTGCTGGCTCAGCGCGTTGAGGAGCACATTCGTTCGAAGGGAATCTCTCAGATTGACGCTTACGACATTGGGCTCGCGATTTTGAGCCCGTTGCGTGACCTGGACGAGGTCGCTTTTTTGCGGTTTGCCAGCGTCTATCAGAGCTTTGAATCGCTTGAAGATTTTGAACGCGCCATTGCCGGGTTGCGGGCTGACCGCCCTGCGACCGCCGCACACCAGGCCGTAGCTGTCAGCGTCACCGCCGGCGCTGATCGAGAGGACACAGACGCATGTACGATCTGATTTTTCGCACCGTGTTTGCCCGGATGGATCCGGAGCGCGCGCATAACCTGGCATACCGTGCGATTCGGGCGCTGCCTGCGCTGGGCGGGGCGGTTTGGGCGCGTCCGGTGACCGCGGCATCCACCTCATTGCGGGTGCAGACGATGGGGCTCACGTTTCCGTCGCCGTTTGGCATCGCTGCGGGGTTTGATAAGCACGGTGCCGCGATTTTGGGTCTTGGTCAGCTTGGGTTCGGTCACGTTGAAATGGGCACGGTTACGGCCTTGCCGCAGCCGGGCAATGAGCGACCCAGGTTGTTTCGACTGATCGAAGATCGTGCGGTGATTAACCGCATGGGGTTCAACAATCATGGTGCCAAAGCGGCGCAAGCTCAGCTTGCCCGGGTGCGGCGCCGGCAGCGTCGTCCCATCATTGGGGTCAATATTGGCAAAAGCCGGGTGGTTTCCATTGAGGATGCCGTTGCCGACTATGTCACGAGCACTCGCCTGCTTGCGCCCCACGCGGACTACCTCGTGGTGAACGTGAGCTCGCCGAACACGCCCGGTCTTCGCAGCCTACAATCCGTGGAGCAACTCACGCCGCTGCTCACGGCGGTGCGTTCGGAGGCGGGGGGCAAACCGCTCCTGGTAAAGATTGCGCCTGATCTCACCGATGAGGAGATTGTTGAGATCACCGA
This sequence comes from uncultured Microbacteriaceae bacterium, assembly GCA_964440395.1. Taxonomy (GTDB): domain Bacteria; phylum Actinomycetota; class Actinomycetes; order Actinomycetales; family Microbacteriaceae; genus CAYTSH01. Next base: position 5,383 of record CAYTSH010000080.1, on the reverse strand, counting down.
GCTCGCGGTAACGCTCGGTCTTGCCGGTGTCATCGCCACGAACACTACGCTTTCGCGTGAGGGGCTGCGTAGCACCCCTGAGCGCGTCGCTGCGGCTGGCGCCGGTGGGTTGTCGGGGGCTCCGCTTGCGGAGCGTTCGCTTGCGGTGCTGCAGTTGATTCGCAGTGTCGCGCCGGATGATTTTTGCGTGATTTCCGTGGGTGGTGTCACGAGCGCAGCGGATGTTGCGGCGCGGCTGCAACACGGTGCAACCCTGGTTCAGGGGTACACGGCGTTTCTGTATGAGGGGCCGCTGTGGGCTCGCAGCATTAACCGCGGGCTTGAGCGTCTCTTGCGGGAGCGGCAGTCTGGCCGCTAGCTGCGGGCAAAGGGTTTTTTGCGATCCACCTGCGGCTTCGGCAGTCTGAGCACACGCAGCTGCAGCATGCGCATCATTGCGTAAAACCGGAAGCCCGATTCGACCGCGTCGCTGCCAAACTCTTGGGCGAGTTTGCGTTTCAATCCGATGTTGAACACGATGATGTCGAGTGCGCTTACTGCGATGAACCCCCAGATGGAGAGCTGTGCAATCACAATAATTCGGTAGTCGTTGAACGATGACGCAAGGAGCACCAGGAGCATAAACGGCAGGATGAACTCAGCGATGCTTGTTCGTGCGTCGACTCTGTCGCGAATGAATCGGCGCTGGGGTCCTTTGTCCCGGGCGGGCAAGTAGCGTTCGTCGCCTGCCGCCATGCCAATGCGAGCAGCCTCTCGCCGCTCGAGTTCTTGCTGGCGGGCTACTTTCCGGGCTGCTTTTCGATCATCGACTACCAGCGGTCGGGCTCGGGCTGCCTGTTGTGCTTTGCGGCTCGGGGTGGGCCGCCCCTTCTTCGGGGTGCCGCGTTTCACCTCGCCAGCGATGTCCACATCTTGGCTGTCTTGGGGAACAGCTGGTTGCGATTTTGCCACGGGTGGTGTTCCTTCTCGTTCGTTCAATTCCTAACAGTGTCCATAATCAGGATAGCTGGTCGCGGGGATCGGCATTGCCCACGTTGACGGGTTAGAATGGTGGTGTCTGTCTGGCAAGCGCCGGCAGCGCCACCCATCTCGGTTGAGGAGTTGAACATGTCTGATGTAGCGACCGGAGCTACGCTTGCCACGGAGCAAGCTGCACACGGTGTCACCCTGAGCGAAGCGGCAATCGATAAGGTTCGTCGTCTCGTTGAGCAGGAGGGTCGGGATGATTTGCGTCTTCGGGTTGCTGTCCAGCCGGGCGGCTGTTCCGGCCTGATTTATCAGCTGTTTTTCGACGAACGACTGCTTGATGGCGACGCTGTGGTGGAGTTTGACGGCGTGGAGGTTGTGGTAGACAACATGAGCGTGCCGTATCTCGCCGGAGCCTCCATTGATTTTGAGGACACCATCGAGAAGCAGGGCTTCACCATCGACAACCCCAACGCCGCGGGGAGTTGCGCTTGCGGCGACAGCTTTAGCTAGGCTGCCCGGCTGCACGACGGTGTCGTGTCGCAGTAAGACCTACGCACACGCTAGGCTTATACAAGGCGGGAGTAGACCGCCGTACTTTTGTTTGTTCTGATGTCTGAAAGGCCTATGGTGCGATCCAATCGTCTCCTGAAATGGGTGTCACTCCCGATAGCAGCCTCACTTACCGTGGCTCTAGCCGGTTGCACCGAAGACCAACTGAACGGGTGGATGCCCGGTGAGGGTCGCGATACCACGAACCACACCAACGGGATCATCAGCCTGTGGAGCACTTCTTGGATTGTTCTGCTGGTTGTTGGGTTGATCACCTGGGGTCTTATCCTCTGGTCGATGATCGCCTATCGGCGACGCAAAGGCCAGACCGGGCTACCTGCCCAGTTGCGCTACAACATGCCGATCGAGACGTTCTTCACCGTCGTGCCGCTGATTCTGGTGATAGCGTTCTTCGCTTTTACCGTGAAAGAGCAGAACGCAATTGAGAAGCGTTCGGATAGCGAAGATCTGGTGCACATTGAGGCCTACGGCAAACGCTGGGCATGGGACTTCAACTATCTTGACGAAGAGGTCTATTCGCAGGGAATCCAGATTCAGCCTGACTTGAAGTCTGATGTTGCGGGTACTCCAGATGAGGACAGTTTTCCTGTGCTGCACCTGCCCGTTGATCGGGAAGTGGAGATCGCGCTCAAATCTCGTGACGTGATTCACTCGTTCTGGGTAATTGATTTCCTCTACAAAAAAGACATGATCCCCGGCAAAACCAATTACATGACCGTCATTCCACAGAAGATCGGCACGTATGAGGGCAAGTGTGCTGAACTGTGTGGCGAATACCACTCCGACATGTTGTTCAAAGTCAAGGTCGAGTCACAGGAAGATTACGACGCGTACATCGAGAGCCTGCGCGAGCAGGGAAATATTGGTGTGAGTGGAGACGAGTACAACACCAACACAAACCTGCCTGGGGTAGACGTGGCGAAGATTGAAAGCACTGAGGAATAATCGACATGAAAAAAGGATCGACGATCGTCTCCTGGATCACCTCGACTGACCACAAAGTGATCGGGTACATGTACCTCATCACATCATTCCTGTACTTCCTTATCGGCGGCGTAATGGCCCTGATCATCCGTGCGCAACTGTTTGCACCCGGTCTGGAAGTTGTCGCAACCAAAGATCAGTACAACCAGCTGTTCACCATGCACGGCACAATCATGCTGCTCATGTTCGCGACCCCGCTGTTTGCCGGGTTTGCGAACGTGATTATGCCGCTGCAGATCGGTGCGCCTGACGTTGCCTTCCCGCGACTCAACGCATTTGCATTTTGGCTCTTCAACTTTGGTTCGTTCATTGCGGTCGCGGGTTTCTTCACACCGCAGGGTGCGGCTTCCTTCGGTTGGTTTGCTTACGCGCCACTCTCAAACACAACATTCTCTCCGGGCGTAGGTGGCAACCTCTGGGTGCTGGGTCTGGGCCTCTCCGGGTTCGGAACCATCCTGGGCGCGGTGAACTTCATCACGACTATCATCACGATGCGTGCTCCGGGTATGACCATGTGGCGTATGTCAATTTTCACCTGGAACGTTCTCATCACTTCGCTGCTCGTGCTGATGGCATTCCCGGTGCTTGCCGCAGCCATGTTTGGTTTGGCGGCCGACCGCATCTTCGATGCGCAGATCTACAACACCGCCGCCGGTGGCGCGATTCTCTGGCAACACTTGTTCTGGTTCTTTGGACACCCCGAGGTGTACATCATCGCGTTGCCGTTCTTTGGCATCGTCTCTGAGATCTTCCCGGTGTTTAGCCGCAAGCCAATCTTTGGATACAAGACACTCGTGTACGCAACCATCGCGATTGCCGCGCTCTCCGTTACCGTGTGGGCCCACCACATGTACGTCACCGGCTCGGTTATGCTGCCGTTCTTTGCGCTCATGACCATGCTTATCGCGGTTCCTACCGGTGTGAAAATTTTCAACTGGATCGGAACCATGTGGCGAGGATCAATCACGTTTGAAACGCCAGTTGTCTTCGCTATCGGCTTCCTCGTGTCATTCGTGTTTGGTGGACTTACCGGCGTCATTCTGGCATCACCGCCGCTTGACTTCCACATCTCGGACACCTACTTCGTTGTCGCGCACTTCCACTACGTTATTTTCGGAACCGTTGTGTTTGCCATGTTCGCGGGCTTCTACTTCTGGTGGCCTAAATGGACAGGCAAAATGCTGAACGAACGTCTGGGCATCATCCAGTTCTGGTTGTTGTTCATCGGCTTCCACATGACATTCCTGGTGCAACACTGGCTTGGTGTTATCGGCATGCCCCGTCGGTATGCGAGCTACCTTCCAGGTGACGGATTTACCGCCATGAACCAGCTCTCCACTTACGGTGCTATGCTCCTGGGGCTTTCGGTGTTGCCGTTCCTTCTGAACGTCTACATCACCCATCGTCGTGCGCCACTGGTAACCGTCAATGATCCTTGGGGCTACTCTCGGTCGCTCGAATGGGCAACCTCCTGCCCGCCGCCGCGACACAACTTCACCTCCATCCCAAGAATCCGCAGCGAGTCACCTGCCTTCGACCTGAACCACCCGGAGGTTTCCGGCGTGCGACAGGTGGCCGACGATCAGGCAGATACGAAAGGAACCCCCGCGCGATGAAAACAAATATCGTAATCGTCTCAATCATTGGCGTGTTCTTCTTTGCAATCGGCGCGGTCTACATGGCGATGAGCACGCAGACCTATGGTCATCCTGAGTGGGCTGGCTCGCTCGCGATCTTGCTCTCCGGTGTGTTGATGGTATTCATCGGCTTCTACCTTTGGCTGGTTGATCGTTCCGCGGGCGGCACGCTTGCCCAAGACTCACCGACTGCGGACATTGATGACGACGATCCTGAACTCGGCGAATTTAGCCCGTGGAGCTGGTGGCCCATCATGCTTGCAGGTGCCGCCGCTTGCGTGATGGTTGGGCTGTGCGTAGGGTTCTGGTTCGCTTACTTCACTGTTCCGCTACTGCTGGTTGCCGTTGTCGGTTGGGTGTACGAATACTACCGTGGGCACTTCGCCCGATAGCCATGCATACGATTCGTCGAGGGCAATCTCAAGATCTTTCAGCTGTTTTCCGGTTGGCGAAACAGTTTCAAACTGGTCGCGTCCCCATCAACCGGGACGAGTTTGAGGTTGCCTTCGAGAACGTTTTGCGGCATCGCGATCAAGAAACCAACGTTTTGTATGTTGTTGAGCAGCCAGACGGCGTCGTAGCCTACTCGCTCATGTCGGTGTCGCGTTTACTGCACGCTTCCGGCCTGACCGCTTTTCTGCAAGAAATCGTTGTGGACGAGTCGGCTCGTGGTGCTGGTATTGGATCTGCACTCGTTGCGGCAAATGAAGAATATTGCCTCGCGCGGGGCGTGCGTCAGCTGAGCATGGCGACGGCCCGTTCGGGCGAGTTTTACCATCGTCTCGGTTACACGTCGGTGGGGGAATATTTCAGGAAGGTGCTCGCGTTCGGGTAGTTGGCGTAGCACGCAACCCGAGCCACGCGTGGGCACAGCTCGGCTTTGTGCCCACCAGTTCGTGAGGGCGGAGACGGGTGCCAGCCCGCATCCCAGCACACGCCGGTGTGCCCCATCGCGCACGATCGGTGCGGTCATCCGGTCACCGAGTGCCCACCCCACTACCTGCTTCGTTCACGCGTCGATCACCGTCGCCAAATACAGCCACCCTTCACCGGTGCGTAGATACGTGATATCGCCGTACAGCACGGTTCCTGGGGTGTCAGAAGTGAAGCCACGGCCGGGCAGATCGGGGAAAAACTTCGCGCCATCGTATTTGGGCTGTGTCAAGTTTTGTAGACATTGAGACGCTATATTTTTGATTTTGGTTTAGGCGCTCACGCCGCGA
>CAYTSH010000079.1:0-9282 GCA_964440395.1 uncultured Microbacteriaceae bacterium | reverse complement strand
GAGGGAGGAGTAGGGAGGGAGGAGTAGGGAGGGAGGGAGGAGTAGGGAGGGGAGTGAGGGGAGTGAGGGGAGGGGAGGGGAGGGGGCGAGAGGGCAACCATTCGTGGTGGGCGCCCGTTCGGCAGAAACGAAGGGTGGGGGTGGCGGGGGAGCACACTTTCTGCCGAATCGATGCAGTCGGGGAGGTGCCGGCCCAACCCGAAACGGGTTGCTCATATAATCGCGAGCATTTATTCAGGAAAGCAGATGGGGCGATCACGGCACTCGGCGGCCTCGGTGCGGGTTGCTCATATAATTCCGAGCTTTTATTCAGGAAAGACTCACAATTTTGTAATCAGAGCGAGTATGCTAGCTCATGCGCAGTGATCATAGGGGTTGCTGAGAAAACACAATGTGAAAGGTGGCGGTAGGAATGTTCGAAAACCTGCTCGACTTGCTGTGGATTTTTTTCGTAGGGTTCGTCTTCGTTGCGTACCTTATGACACTCTTTTCAGTGGTGGGGGACCTGTTTCGGGATCGCGAACTCAGTGGTTGGTGGAAAGCAATCTGGATGATCTTCCTCATCTTCGTGCCCTTCCTCACCGTGCTTGTGTACCTCATCGCACGCGGCAAAGGAATGGCTGAGCGCGATCACCGCAACGCACAGGCTGCGAAGCAGGCCGCAGACGACTACATCCGTTCGGTTGCGACCAACAGCCCTGCGGAAGAAATCGCCAAAGCCAAACAGCTCCTCGAAGCCGGCACGATCAGCCAGGCCGAGTTCGATGCGCTCAAAGCGCGCGTCCTCGCCTAACATTCGCCGGCATAACCAACCGCAGCGGGTGCACGTCAACAAGACGTTGCACCCGCTGTTGCGTTGCGCGCCCGCAAGGGTGCCCGTGTCGCGGTGTCGGTTATCGGGCAACCCGTGCCACGCAAACGACGAGTTTCGCCGTCGCATAGGTGCAGGTGTCGCGGTGTCGGTTATCGGGCAACCCGTGCCACGGGAACGGGAAGCACCGCGGCGGCTAAGCCGGCGCCACGGGCAAAAAAGCCCCGGGCATCCACCATGGAGACCGGCAAATTGTAGTGATCCCCAAGCAGACCCGCAGCGACCGCATCGGCAGGGTCGCGGAACGAACCCACAATCACGCTGCTGTTCGTCACAACGTGCGGCACATAACTGTACGAAACCCAATGCGCCCGATCGCGCAGCACCCCCGGCGCGGGCAAGTCCACCCAGTTTGGCTGCCAACCGTCCGCGCGGCTGAGCCGCACCAGGCGGGTGCGGAACGCCCGCATCGGGGTAGTATCCGGGTGCGAATCGGCGCGCTGGTCGTGCAGAAACAGCACCCCACGCGCCCCGAACTGGCAGGCGGTGTCGAGCCGAGCCGGAACCCGAACATGTTCCACCCGGGCTGGCAGCGCCGCCCCAACGCGGTGCACTGTGGTGATTCCCGTCAGTCGGGAGCGCGCCGCCGCGCCCGCAAGACCCGCCGCGCCGTCACCACCTGCGACCGCCGCCTCAACACCTGGTGCGCCTCCAACGCGCGCAGCCGCCTCGGCGCCACCCGCCGCCGCAATGGCAACCCCAGCCCCGTCGTGCGTGAACTGGCCGTTTTGAGACGGCAGCCCCGGGACGGCGAGTACGGGCGCGGCACATTCCCTGGCGAGGGCATCAATCACGGGATGCCGTTCAACCGTACCGCTGGAGGTTGCGGGTGCGAGGAGCGCAAGTCCGGCATCCACCCCAATTGCGATGGAAACCCCGCTGTCACGAATCCATGGCGAATCCACCTGACACGGAACCAGCGTAATGTCGCCCGCGAGCAGGCGACGCGCCCGCGGCTGATCCGCCGGGCGGCACAGCACCGAAACCGGTTCGTGTTCGGCGATGCGATTGGCGAGCGCGGCCCAGGCGGCGCGCCCCTCATCGGCCATTCCTTCGGTGTGCCCCAGCAGTGGGCCGTCGTGGGGCCAGGCGAGCACGCTTCGGGCGTGTTCGTGGGCGGGGTGGGGGAGCGTCCACTGCCCGTCGCTGTTGTCGGGGTGGGCAGTTTCTGTGTCGTGCACAATGTCAACACCTGCCCGGGCAGCTGCGGCGCTGAGTAACTCAAATGGGTCGAGGCTCACGGGCATCCTTTCGCGTTCACGCGAGGCGGGGTGCTGCGGCCCGCCCGCCATGCACATTCTAACGGTCGGTTGGGCGCGTCGTGCCCGAACCGGCTCGGCTGGCTGGCCCGGCTGGCTGGCCCGCCTGGCCGCCCGCGCAACCGTGTGGAACGGCGCGTCGGGTGGTGCGCGTGTTGTGCGCCGCGCTCCCGGTTGCGCCGTTCGCGGGTTACAGTATGTGGGGTGGGGTTTGTGCCACCCTGAGCATGTGGAGGAACTATGGGTTTGTTTGATGGCGGTAAGAAGCGGGCAGCGAAGTCGAAGGATGCTGCCGCGCCCGCAATCAATGGGGTGGATGCCGTGGTTGCGTCAGCCGCAGTTGCCGGCAGCGTCGTGTCTTCCGCAGGGCAGCGGGCGGTGGATGATGCACCTCCGGGGCCGGAAACGCTTGCGGTGCGTGACCTGTTGGCGTCGTTGAACGCGGGTATCGCCGATTTGGGCAGCACGGCAATTGCGCAGATTCGGGCGACGATTCCTGCCGCGGGGAGTGCCGCACGCACGTTTGCCAGCGCTGAACCTGCGCCGGTGGTGACGTTTGCGCCGCAGGATGAGTTGGCGGTTGCGGCGTTGCGTGCTGAGGGAATGGATGCAACTGCTGAGGCGTTGGAGCCGGCTGAGGCCGAGCCCTCAGCGGAGGTGCCGGTTGCGCCGGCCGAGCGCTCAGCGGATGAGTCGGCGGCAGTCCAATCAGTGCCGGCAGCTGCGGCAGTTGCACAAGGAGCACACCTGCCCGAGGTGCAGGCGGCTGTGGTTGCTGAGGCACCCGCGGGGACTGAGGCACTGGCGGAGGTGCCGATTGCGCCGGCCGAGCACCCCGCGGATACGCCGACCGAGCGCTCAGCGGATGCGTCGACCGAGCACCCAGCGGAAGTTGCAGTCGAGGCCGCAACCCCCGAAACCAGCGTCCCCGACCAAGCAATCCCCGAAACTGCAACCCCCGAAACCACCCTGCCCGACCAAGCAACCCCCGAGGCAGCAACCCCCGAAACTACCCTGCCCGACCAAGCAACACCCGAAACCGCAACCCCCGAGGCAGCAACCCCCGAGGCCGCAACCCCCGAAACCACCGACCCCGAGGAGCCGGACGATTTCGACCGGCTCTTGGCTGGGTTACTGTAGCGCCGGCTGGCGGGCGTTGTGCAGCGAAACGACGCTGTCACAGTTTGCCATGAGTGCTTCGTCGTGGGTTGCCACCACAACAACCGCGCCGCGGCGTGCTTCTGCGAGCAGAAATTGTGTGACGAGTTCGCGATTGTGCCGGTCGAGTGAGGCGGTGGGCTCGTCGGCGAACACAATGTCGGCTTGGCGGTACATTGCTCGTGCCAGACCTACGCGTTGTTTCTCCCCGCCGCTGAGCGTGGAGACGATATCACCGGCGCGGTCGGCCAGACCTACCGTTCCCAGCGCCGCGACAATGGCAGCTTTTCTGCGCCGGGAGACGCCAAACGCGGTGAGTTCGGTGAGCCCGACGTTGTATAGGGCGCTTTCGTCTTCAATGAGACCGTAGTCTTGAAAAATGAATGCGGCGTGTTTGCGCCAAAAGGTTACTCGTTTGCGGTCGTTCCACCCGGTGGTTTCCTCGCCGTCAATGAGTACACTGCCGCTGTCAACTCGTCGCAGCAGGCCGGCCACATTCAGTAGTGTTGTTTTTCCGCTTCCGCTCGGGCCGGCAAGCGCGACGACCGTGCCTGGGTGCAGTTCAAGCGACACTGATTCAAGAATGGTGTGCCCTTTTGTGCGGACCGAAACCTGCTTCAGCTGAATCTGCATGGTTGCTCCTTCGTGAAATTATGAGTGCCGTGCTGAGGTGGCACGGAATGAGTGTCGGGCTGCCAGCGTGTGGATCAGTGTGCTGACCAGGAGGTAACCGGAGGCTGAGCAGAGCGCCGGGGTGAACCCTAAACCGAAGCCTATGGGGAGTGCCAGGATGATGGCGGGAATGATTTCCCACAGCATCCTGTGTCGCAGAATGACGGCCAGCGACAGGCCTGTGGTGCGTTGCACAAATATTCGTTTGCTGCGGTACAGTACCCAAACCCAGGCTGCGACGACTACGGAAATCAGGAGGGCGAAGCCTTGTAGCCCGAGGCTGATGGCTTGCATGGTGGAGGTTTCGTTTTGTGATTGTGCTTCTGATAGCCCGGCGTCGGCTATTCGATCCACAGAGAGCACGTAGTCGCCGAGGTTGTAGTCGGGGATGTGTTCCAGCAGCCACGTTTCACCGAAGAACAGGTTTGTGCTGGTGGTTGTGGCCGCCACGAATTCGCTGCTGAAGAGTTCTGCTGGTCGCTCGATAACAACTACAAGTGGATGCTCGAAGGTTTTTACTCTGCCGTGCTGGGGCAGGAGGCCAGGCAAGCGGGTGGTGCCGTTGCCTTCGTAGAGTGCAAACGTTGTGGTGAGCATTTGGGCATATTCTGGCTTTACCCAAAGCGGGTAGGATTCTTCCAAGAAGTTTTGCACAGCTTGCGGTGTCGCATCGAGTTCGGTCTTGACGAACTCATTGCTGGCGTTGCTCAACAGCGTCAGGGTGTGCGGGTTTGTGAGGATGAGCCCGTCGTAGCGGCCGTTGACGAGGCTCGGATCTGCTGCAGGGTCAAACGTGTACGAAAAGCCGAGCTCGTTTGCCTCATCTGCACGCTGCGCCAGGTCAACCAGTTGTGTTGAGGTCTGTTCGAGTTCTTCTGTTGTGACTCTTAGTCGTGGCGAAACTTGGTGTGCAAGCTGCGCCCAGGTTGTGCCGTGCGATGCGAGTTCTTGGCTTAGCGCAAGCGAGTGTGCAGCGGTGGGTGTCGTGATTCCAACCAGCAGAACGCATACGATTTTCAACGCTTCGGTTATGCCGCGAAAATGTCGTTCGGGGGGAAGTCGCTCAGCGATTGTTTCGATTGCGGGCCAGGTGAAGATGCTGAGGATCACTCCGGTGAACGCGATGAGCGCGAGTGTGAGTGCAAGAAATGTGGCTTGCAATGTGAGCGCGGAGAGCACGTGGGCACCGTTTCCACGCACCAGGTGCACGAGGCCTGCGAGTGCCATGCCGGCAATGAGGTATGGCAGGATTGTTTTGAAGAGTTCGATCACTTCTTCGGTAAGAATCGCGCCTGTTTTGGAACCGTTGAGCACTTTCCACGTTCTGCTTTTGGTTCGAAGCACATACCAGGATGACACGAGTGAGATGACGAGCAGAACGATTGCAATCGTGGGAATCCAAGCCCCAGTGTTGAACAGGGCGATAGCGAGAACTTCGGTTGCGGTTTTTTCGATCGCCTGCACGCGAATATTATTCTGGTTTAACCAGGTCTGTAGTGCGGCAAGTGCCGCGTTGGTGCCGTTGAATGCATATTGTCCATCGAGGGATGCCGTGCCAAGTTTATCCGCGGCGATCAGTTCACCGTGCATCCCCTGTGTGAACCATGATATTTTTTGGGGGGAGCTTGGGGCATCTGCGCCGAACGCGTACAGTGATTTTCCGTGATAAAAATCGTCCTCAGCTGCAACAACTTTGTAGAGAAGAAAAGGGGCAGACGCCGCCTGCTCGCTCAGACCTGAAACAATTTGCGTTTTTGTCAATGGTGAGTCGGCGGTGCTGAGGCTGAGTGAGTGCGTTGCTTCACGTGGAAACGACGTGTCTTCCATGCTGATATACAGAGCGGCGATTAGCGCCATGAATATTGAGATCATCAGGGCGGCAACGTTGGTGAGATTTTTGAGCATCATGTTTGTTCCTGGGTGCGCCTATTTTTGGCGGTGTTCCGGCACTGTCATGAGGGTATTCCGCGTCTTCAATAGTATTCCTCTTTGAATCATCGAACGGGTTCCAACTGAACGGTTGCGTGCTATTCGCCGCGCGCATTTCTAATGCTCTCACGCCGGGGTCGATTGTCCAAATCGCTGGCGTATCATCTTACGGTGAGTTGCAACATGCCTGCGAAAATCCGGTTTGCAGCGCACCGGGTTGCTAGGATTGCAGTTGTTCTGTCATGCCATGGGCATTGCAGATGCACAGTTTTGTGGTCCGAAGCAGAAGGAGTACTATGCCGTTTCCATTCGGGATGCCGCGGCTGGTTGCCGTGGTCGCCGCAGCAACCAGCCTGGTCATCACCACAAACGCGTGCAGTGCACAATTCGCAACCGAAACGGTTCCGGTGGCAACCAAAACGAAAACCGCACTGGTTGCCATTTCCTCATTGCCGAGCGAAATCTCCCTGGCTCACGACCTTGTCGCCAAAACGTGCATGGCCGCGGCGGGATATCAACTCCCATTCGATTCTTCTGCGGCGTCGTTCTCGCGACCCACACTGCTCGGGGTTTCGGGCATATTCGAGTCAGAAGAACAGGCTCGTTCCACCGGGTATCAGTCAACGCTTGGCCAGGCATCCACTCCCCTGGAAGCATTCGAGAGCTCGCTCACCGAAACGGAACTCGCCCAATACAACCTTGAGTGGTGGGGCGACCCCGCACAGATGGAAACCATCACCCTGTCGGGCGGCGTCACCGTCTCCCGAAGCCGCACCGGTTGCTACGCGGCAGCAGACGCCGAGGTGTACGGGTCCGTAACCAACGGGTTGAAACTTGAAAACTTTGTCAACGAAATCAACACAGAATCCGCACGGTTCAGCCAAAACGTCACCAAAAACATCAAACCGCAACTCCGGCAGTACGAATCATGCATGTCAGACGCCGGGTACTCCGTCCGCGGGCTGAACGCCGCAGAGCTCGCCGAAACCCGCTTCGGCACCTACCGAACGCCCGGGGAACCCCCAACGCTTGAAGAACAAACAATGGCAGTCACCGATTATCGTTGCCAAGAAACCGCGCAGCTGGTTACAACCCTCAACGAACTCTTCTTCGCCGAAGCCTCCGCCTGGATCGCAACAAACGAAGCAAACATCCTCGGCGTTCAGGAACTTCTCGAACAAGCAACCAAGAACGCTCAGGCGGTGCTGAATGGCAGCTAACGCCGGCACCAAAATTGCCGCACTCACCGCAGTGATCGTCACACTGCTCGCCGTTTTCGCCATCACCGCCACCGTGCTCACCGTGCAAGGGCTCCTCCACAACGACAGTGCGCCCCAACCCACAACCAGTGCACCACCGCTGCTCACCACCACACAACAAAAACAGCTGCAACAAACAGTCAACGCCGCACTGGTCGTTCAACCCAACGCAACATGGACCGTGCAACGCTTTCAAGTCGGTGGAGAACACCCCCAACACACCAGAACCGGGCTCGCGCCCGGAACCAGCGTGGAAACCGGTGCGATCATCGCCGTCATCAACGAGCGGCCAATCATCGCACTCGGCGGAACCATCCCCATGTATCGCGCCCTCAGTCCCGGCATGAAAGGCGACGACGTGGCGCAACTCCAACGCGAACTCGAAACCCTCGGCTACCTCATCTGGGACACCCCCGGCACCTTTGGTCGCTCCACCGCCGGGGCAGTGTTCGCCCTCTACACCGACCAATCATTCACCCCCGTCACCGTGGACGGCAACCCGCTCACATACAAAGACGTCGAGCAAACCGGCGTGCCGTTGGGGGAAATCTTTTTCGTACCGGCGCTGCCAGCAACGGCATCCACCAATTGTGGAACCGTCGGCATCAAAGTAGCAGACGACATCTGCACACTCATCAGCAGCGAATACACCCTCACCGCCGAAATACCCCAAACAGACGCTGCCAGGGTCGCGCCAGGCCAGCCACTCGAACTCACCCTCAACGACGGAACCACGGCAACCGGCACCCTCGGCCAACCCGAAACCCCAACCCCAACCCCGGCAAACCCAACCGAAACACCCGGAACCACCCCACGAGAACCCGCAACCGCAGCCGGCACCGCCGAACGAACCGTCCGCTACGCAATCACGCTCGCAGACAACCAACCGGTCACCGTCCGCTCCCGGGGCACCGCACGCATCATCACCGCCCGCTCCGCCGAAACAGCCGTGGTGGTTGAAGCCGTCGCCATCAACTCCGAAGGCAACAACACCTGGATCGTGCTCAACGACGGCAACGAACGTGCCGTCACCGTCGGGGTATGTGCCGACGGATACTGCGAAATCAGTGGCGACACAATCACACCCGGGCTCAGCGTCAGGCTCCCGACCCCCACCGCACCCGCCGCCCCCACCACGCCCGCGGCACAAGGCTGACATGCCCCACAGTCAGCCACACCGAACCATTGCCCAACTTCGTGGCGTCACCCGCGCCTTCCCCCCGGCAACCGTAGCGCTCACCGAAGCCACCTTCAGCATCGCGGCAGGAGAATCAATCGCGATCATCGGTCCAAGCGGCTCAGGAAAAACCACACTGCTCTCACTCCTCGGACTCCTCGACGTGCCCACCGCCGGCAGCTACCTGCTCGAAGGCACAAACGTCAGCGAACTCACCGACAACCAGCGCACCCGCATCCGGCGCGAATACCTCGGATTCATCTTCCAAGCATTCCACCTCGTCCCGCACCTCACCGTCAAAGAAAACGTGCTCTACGGTCTGCGTGCCGGAGCCTTCCGAAACGCCAACGCCAACGCCACCCGCGCCGTCGAAACCGCACTGCAACGCGTCGGACTACTGCACCGAGCAACCGCATACCCGGCAACCCTTTCAGGGGGCGAACAACAGCGCGTCGCAATCGCACGAGCAGTCATCAAACGCCCCCGACTACTCCTGTGCGACGAACCAACCGGCAACCTCGACAGCAGCAACTCGGCGCTCGTGCTCGACACACTCTTCAGCGTCCAACACGACGAATCTGCCCTCGTGATCGTCACACACGACCCCAACGTTGCGGCACGTTGCACCAGGCGCCTGCGGGTGCGCGACGGTCACGTTTCGGAGGAAACCACGTGAACCCACTGCTCTCATCCCTCATTGTGGTTGTGCGGCGATGGCGGCGAAACCTTCTCACCATCACCGCAATCGCGGTTGGCACCGCAACCGTCGTCGCCATGCTCGGCATCAACCAGGCGGCCGCCACCCACCTCGCCACCCGCCTCAACCAGTACGACGCAAACACCCTCAGCGTTTCGCTCCCAGAACAATCATGGAAAAGCGCAGAAGCAGAGCTGCTCGCCAACGTGAAACGCCTCCCCGGGGTGCAAGACGCGGGCACCCTCACCCTGCCACAACCC
>CAYTSH010000078.1:0-9295 GCA_964440395.1 uncultured Microbacteriaceae bacterium | reverse complement strand
CCCCCCCCCCCCCCCCCCCCCCCCCCCCCCCCCCCCCCCCCCCCCCCCGAGTTTCAGGATCCGGCGCCCCCCGAGATCTACACGCGAGTAATCTGTCCCTACACGACGCTCTTCCGATCTCCCCACCCCGCCCCACCCCCGCGGGTGAGCACAAACGCACGCAAAACCCCGCCCCGCCGCGCATTAGCGCTCACCCCGCCCCGCCGCGCATTAGCGCTCACCCCGCAGCCCCACGCGGTGCACACGCGCTCACCCGAGGAACACGCCTGCACGAGGTGGGCCGGACGGCGGGAGGGTACCGCGGTGAGTCGCAGCGGGGTAGCATGTTGGGCATCCACCAATTGAAGGGAAGGCTCACCCATGTCAACCACCCCACAGTTCGAGTTCACCGGCGGGGCGCTCAGCTACATCGGGTATCGGCTGCTCGGCTGGCTCATCACGGTGATCACGTTCGGCATCTGCTACCCGTTTGCGGTGGTGTTGATGGAACGCTGGCGCTGCAACAACACCACCATCGACGGTCACCGGTTGGTGTTCCGCGGCAGTGCGCTGGGACTGTTTGGCCACTGGATCAAATGGCTGCTGCTCAGCATCATCACGCTTGGCA
Source organism: uncultured Microbacteriaceae bacterium (assembly GCA_964440395.1). Lineage (GTDB taxonomy): Bacteria > Actinomycetota > Actinomycetes > Actinomycetales > Microbacteriaceae > CAYTSH01. The sequence continues at coordinate 8,688 of CAYTSH010000078.1, read as the reverse complement.
TTTACCTGTTTTGGGTGGCGCCACGGATGCAGCGTTGGATCACCGAGAACACCGCCTTTGTGACGCCGAACGCCCACGTGGCCGTGTTTACGGCCGGGGCTGCCGCGCCGACACTACCCAGCGTTCAGGCATAATCAATTGGTGGATGCCGAACACCAGCACGACCCGTCCCTCACTTCACCGGGAATCACCTCACCGGGAATCACCTCACCGGGAATCACCTCAGCGCCCCCTGAGGCCGAGTCCGGCTCTACCCCGGCGTTGACGGTCGCGTTTGTGCGCGGCGTGGTGCCTGCGAAATGGTTCCGGGTTTGGGGGGAGCGGTTTCCGGCGCAGCGGCTCGCTTCGTTTCGTTCAGAGCAGCGGGAGCAGGTGGCGGTGCTGCATGACGGCCGCGCGGATGTGAGCCTTGTCCGGCTGCCCGACGAGTTGGCGGGTTTGCACAGCGTGCCCCTGTATGAGGAGCGGCCGTTTGTGGTGGCGCCGAAGGGTCACGAGTTGGAGGCGCTTGACGAGGTGCGGCTTGCAGATTTGGTTGGTCTGGCGCTGCTCCACAATCGGGATGCCCACCCGGCTTGGCCAGCAGCAACAGTTCAGTTGGACCCGGCTTTGCCCCCGGGGCACACTATTGAGGATGTGCTTGCGCTTGTGGTGGCTGGCGTGGGCGTGGTGTTGGTTCCGCAGTCGGTGGCTCGACTCCATCACCGGGGCGACGTGATTAGCAGACCCGTTGTTGATGCGGCACCCACCCAGATTTGTCTCACGTGGGCTGTTGCGGATGATCGGGAGCTCATTCAGGAGTTTGTGGGGGTCGTTCGCGGCCGCACCGCCCGCAGTAGCCGCGGGGCGGGCGACGGCGCGGGGAAGATAAGCGGCGGCAGCGGCGCGGGGAAGAGCAAGAGCAGCAGGGCGGGGAAAAACAGCGGCGCGGGGAAGAGCAAGAGTCGCGGGGCAGAGAAGAGCAGCGGCGGCGCCGCGGGGAAAAGCTCGGGCAGCGCCAACGGCGCGAGTAAGAGCAACGGTGCTCGGCGGCAACAGAACAGCAAGGGCACAGTTGGCAGATCGGGCAGGCCCGCACGCGGGAAACGTAACCGCCCGAAACGGTGAACGTTTCGAGCGGTTACCCGGCGCCGTGGAAAGCACCTGAGACGGCGTTACACATCCCTCACTTTGGCAACAGCCAGTGCTGCGGCGAGCGGCGCGAACGCCCACACCAGCAGCACGGCAAGCGCCTCGCCGTAAGGCGGCGTTTGCATGCCGGAAAAAAAGTTCGAACCGACACTCGTGAGCACATTGCCCGCATTCGAAGGCAACAGATACATCAGCTGCGATTCAGGCTTGAACGCCGAAAGAATTGCGGCAAACAAGGGCAACACAAACAGCACACCAACGACGATAGAAATTGTGCCCGCCGTACTGCGCACAAGCACCCCAACCGCGAACGCAAACACCGAGATGCAGGCAAGTAACAATCCCCCGCTGAAAAATGCTCGCACGTAGCCTTCCGTGTTCAGCGGAAAATCAAGTGTTGTGCCAGCCCGAAGCGGTTTCGTGAGCAAAAAACCACCGAACGTGGTGAGGCATCCCACCAGGAACATCCACACAAAGAGCAACGTAGCTTTCACCAGCAGCACCGGCACGCGGGTCGGTGCCGCGAGGAAGGTGCTGCGAATCATTCCGGAGGAATATTCTCCCGTAATGAGCAGCGAACCGAACACCCCGGCAACCAACATGGTGAACCCGAGCGACGCAGTAGCCGACTGGGCAGCTATTTCGCTGCGGAAACTTTTTGGCAACAGTCCGATATCCTCGCCCGCGATGAAACCGCCGAAGTATCCCGCCAGGAATGACATGCCGATTGCAAGCACCAAAATAATGCCCAGATTCCACCAGGTGGAGCGCAACGTGCGAAGCTTGGTGAGTTCGGACCGGAACAACCCCCACACCGAAACCCCGCGAGACAAGTGCGGCTGCGACTGCGGCGCCGGCGCTTGCTCATGCGACACGTGCGGCTGCGCCCCCGCCGGCGCCAGCTGCGACTCCGGCTCCGCTGAACCCGCCTGCCCTGGAAGGGGTGAACTCATCGAACGACCTCCTGTGTCGAAGCGTATTCCACCGAGCCACGAGTGAGCTCAACATACGCATCCTCAAGCGAACCCATGGTGGTTCGCAATTCGTACAGCACCGCACCAATCTGAGCGGCGTGCATACCAACTATTTCACTTGTGGTGCCATTCACATCTGCGGTGTGCGGGTCTAACACGTGCACATCAATCTGATGATTCCATAAGCGCTCGTGCAACTGCGGCAGGTGTGGTGTGCGCACCCGCACGCTGCTGCGGGTGAACTGTGCAACCAGTTGCTGCACGGGCGCGTCGGCAATCACTTGCCCCCTGCCCAACACCACAACCGAATCGGCTGTCACCGCCATCTCGCTCATCAGGTGGCTGGAAATCAGCACCGTTTTGCCCTGGGCGGCGAGCGCTCGCAATAGTTGACGCACCTGAATCACCCCGTCCGGGTCCAGCCCGTTCACCGGCTCGTCGAGAATGAGTGTGCTGGGGTCGCCAAGCAGCGCCGCAGCGATACCAAGGCGCTGCCCCATGCCGAGCGAAAACCCACCCGAACGCCGCTTCGCCACCGACGACAACCCGGTGATATCGAGCACCTCATCCACGCGTCGCGGACCGATGCCGTGAGTTTGCGCGATCGCAAGCAGATGGTTTCGCGCACTCCTGCCCGGATGCACCGCTTTCGCGTCGAGCAGCACGCCCACCTCATGCAACGGCGCGCGATGCTGCGCATACGGTTTGCCGTTGACGGTGACACTGCCCGATGTGGTTTTGTCCAACCCCACGATCATGCGCATGATGGTTGATTTTCCGGCACCGTTTGGCCCCAAAAACCCGGTCACCCGCCCGGGCGTGACCGTGAAACTCACCCCATCTACGGCAACGTTCGCGCCGTAGCGCTTCCTAAGCTGCACTGCTTCAATCATGTTGCTCCAGACCGGACGCCCAACAAAGCGACCCACGAGAAGTATCAGACGCGCTCCCGCACACACCGGAAAACCCGCCCATACAAGAACACTCTTAGCGTAGCGGCATCGAAACTGTTTCGCAGCTCAACCCGGTTTCGCGCCCGCTACGCGGCAGCAAACCGGTCCGTCGCCTCAATCAATGCGCTCAGGATGCCCGGCTCATCAAACGCGTGACCCGCGTCTGGCACCATCACCAGTTCCGCCTTCGGCCACGCCTGGTGCAAATCCCACGCCGAGCGCGGCGGCGTGCACACGTCGTACCGCCCCTGAACGATCACACCGGGAATGTTGGCGATGCGATCAGCGCATTCCAACAGTTGATTCGGGGAGAACCAACCGCGGTTCACGAAATAGTGATTCTCGATGCGGGCGAAGGCGACGGAAAACGCAACATTCTGCTGGGCCATGCGCACGGCATCCTGCTGTGGATGCAACCGAACCGTCGCCATCTCCCAAGCCGACCATGCGATTGCGGCGGGCACATGCACCGCAGGGTCCGGGTCAAACAGGCGCCGGTGGTAGGCCATGAGCAGGTCGTCGCGTTCCGCAACCGGGATTGGGGCGAGATAATCCTGCCACACGTCCGGGAACAGCTCGGAAGCACCGTACTGATAAAACCAGCGAATCTCCTGATCACGCAGCAGAAAAATACCCCGAACAATCAGCTCGGTGACCCGCTCAGGGAACGCCTGCGCGTAGGCGAGCGCCAACGTGCTGCCCCACGACCCACCAAACACCTGCCAGCGATCGACGCCCAAATGGGTTCGGAGCCGCTCGATGTCCGCAATCAGGTGAGCCGTGGTATTCACCGAAATATCAGCCGCCGGGTCGCTCGCATGCGGTGTGCTCCGCCCGCAACCGCGCTGATCAAACAAAATAATGCGATACCGATCCGGGTCAAACAACCGGCGATGATCCGGCACCACGCCACCACCCGGACCGCCATGCAAAAACACCACCGGTTTGCCGTCCGGACGACCCGAAACCTCAAAAGCGATCCGGTTACCGTCAGAAACGGGAAGCATCCCCGAAAAGAACGGCTCACACTCAGGGTACAGTTCACGCATGCAACAACCCTACCGCCGCGGTGGTCGTTTCTCCATCGCAGGCGCAAGCCCGGCAGCGCGCTGCTCAGCGAAAAACCGCTGCGCCTCCTCCTGGCGCGCAGCCTCCGCACCCGTGGCGATCGCGGCCCGCACATGGCCGGGTTCGTAACCAAACGCATCCACAATATCGAGCGCATGCGGGCGAATGCGCGCCACCAGGCGGTCAATGTACGCGGTAACCGCGAGCACCCGGGAACCACTCAGGCGACCATGAATGAGATACCAGGCGGCATGCCGCTCAATCAGCCGCAACCCAAACAGGTCACGCAGCCACGTGAGCACCCGCCTGGTGCCGTCATGCTCAACCTTCGCCAACTCCTCCGTGAACGCCTCCCACTGCAACAGCTCACCGTGCGCCCGCGCCATCTCAATCAGGGCATCCTGATGCTCGTTGAACAGCGCAGCCGCCTCAGCCGGTGGCAGCTTCGACGCATCCCGCAGCGCGGCCGCCAACTGCATCGCCATCTCCTCCACCCGGTCGGTGAGCAGTTCGTGCTGAAACGACTCCTCCCGCACATGCCCCACCGCGCGAGCCCGCACCCCACGATCACTCACCTGCTGCGCAAGTTTCCGCAACCCGGTGCCACGCAACACCGCCTCACCCGCCCGGTCGGCAGCGTACCGCGCCAACACGCCCGCGTCCGCCGCCTTCAACCGGCGACTCACATCGCTCAACAACCGTTTCGCAACCAGCTGCAACAACACCGTGTTGTCACCCTCAAACGTCACATACACGTCAAGGTCTGCACGCAACTGGGTCAAGCGGTTTTCAGCCAAAAAACCGGCACCCCCACACGCCTCGCGACACTCCTGAATCACGTCCAACGCGCCCCACGTTGAAAGCGCCTTCAACGCGGCGGCAAGCGTTTCCAAATCTTCCCGATTCGCTTCACTATCATCAGCACCGCTAAACACTTCGTGAAACTTCACCAGCAACCGATCATGCGCAAACGAAGCCGCAAACGTCTCAGCCAGCAGCGGCATTAACCGGCGCTGGTGGCGTTGATAATCCAACAACACCTGCTCCCGCTCCCCCGCACCCGACGGAAACTGTCGCCGTTCACTGCCGTAGCGCACGGCAACGTGCAACGCCACCTTCATCGCGGCAACCGCTGCACCATCAAGCGAAACCCGCCCCTGCACGAGGGTGCCGAGCATGGTGAAGAAACGACGACCAGGGCTGGAAATGGGGCTTGAGTAGGTGCCGTCGGCAGCAACATCCCCATACCTATTGAGCAGGTTGGTGCGCGGAATCCGCACCGAATCAAAATGCAACCGCCCGTTATCAATACCGTTCAGGCCGCCCTTCAACCCGTCGTCTTCGCCCCCAACGCCGGGCAAAAAGTTGCCCTGCTCGTCACGCAGCGGAACAAAAAACGCGTGCACACCGTGGTTCACCCCCCGAACAATCAGTTGGGCAAACAAAACGCACGCCCGTCCGTGCAACGCCGCATTGCCGATGTAGTCTTTCCACGCCGCACGGAACGGGGTGTGGATCACAAACTCCTGCGACTCCACGTCATACGTGGCGGTGGTGCCAATATTCGCCACGTCAGAACCGTGACCCGTTTCGGTCATTGCAAACGCGCCAATCAATTGGAGGGATGCCGCATCCGGCAACCAGCGGCGGTGATGCTCCTCCGTGCCCAGGTGCAAAATTGCGGCCGCAAACAACCCCCACTGCACGCCGGCTTTGATTTGCAGAGACGGATCAGCGACAACCAACTCCTCGAACGCAGCAATGTTGCCGCCATGATTATTCTGCCCACCGGCGTACTCCGGGAACGCCCGCTGAATAGCCCCCTCAGCGACAAGCACCCGCAGCTGTTGAAACACCCGCTCGCGATGCTCCGCCGTGCCAAGACCCGGAATCTGGTGCAGCTCAGGTCGAAGGGCGATGCGCCGAGACTCGAGGCGTTCCGTGGGGAACGAACCCAACAGTTTGGTTGCCAGGAGCTGCACATCGATGCGCGGCGAATCCGCTGCTGGCTCGGCAGGCGAGGGGGAGAATTGCGTTGACATAGCTTGCTCCTAGCTACACATGGGAATGTGAACGGTTACCCCAACGCTAAACCCTGCCCCCGTCACGTGCAAGCAACAGGAGGTGAAGCACAACCGGGCTGAGGAACTCGGCCGCCGGTATTGCGGAAAGCCACAAGAACCGCGCACAAGGCGCGGTGCATTACTCCCGCAGTTCTTCGTGCTCGTGGCGTTCCCGCGGCTCCTCGGGCTCCTGGTGTTCCTGGTGTTCCCGCGGTTCCTCGGGCTCCTGGTGTTCCTGCGGCTACTGCGGTTCCTGGTGTTCCCGCGGCTCCTGGTGTTCCTGGTGTTCCTGGCGCTCCCGGTGTTACCTCGGCTCCTCGTGCTCCTGGTGCTCCCGCGGTTCCTCGTGCTCTTAGTGTTCCCGTTGTTCCCGCAGCTCCCGCGTGTGTGAGGATTTGCGCACTGCTCGCACAAGCACCGCACCCACAGCGACCAGCGCGGCAACGCCGAGCAGCGCAACCTGCAGCCCCCGACCAAACGACCCACCCAACCAGTTGTCATCGGCGTTATCGGCACCCCCCTGCGGGGCTTCGGTGCTGAAATTCGCAGAAACCTGGGGACACTCGAACGGCTGCGCGGTGACCACGGGACTCGGCTCATCAATTTCTGTCGGTTCAAACAAAAACACGAACCCACCATCGGTCGGGTGACCATCCACAGACGTAAACAGGTACTCAACCGTATACGCGCCGGGCTTCGAGACCACAACAGGAACCCTCAGGTCGCTCCCCGCCACCGTTGCGCACCCCTGCGAAACCAACTCACCGTCCGGGCCGCGCACTTCAAGCAGCGACTGGCCCAAATCAATCACCTCGTCGCCCGTCGCGACCCGCACCTCCCGTAACGGTTCGGTTACGGTCGCACCGTCAGCCGGTTGCGTGTCAATAACCTCGTTATGTGCGAACGCCGCCGATGCCGGCAACAGACCGACAGCGAGCAACGCAACCGCCGCCACGCGTAACCCAAACCGAAGCATGCTGCTCCTCCTCATCAAACTCTCCCGGGGTGCAACCCGGCGCGACCCGGCGCGACCCGGCGCGACCCGCCCGCAACGCACGGGGCTCCGCACCGCACCAGAGGCGCCCCGTGCAGCACCAACACGCTGACCCGCATGGCACGAGACACGCTATCTTACAAGTTTACAGCGCATCGCCCGGCACAAACGGGGTGAACTCAGCCCGAATCTCGGCACGATCCAACAACTCCTGGGTGCGCCGATGTCGACTCCGAGAAATCAACGTAATCACCGTCCCCGCACGACCCGCACGGCCAGTGCGACCCGCACGGTGCAGGTAGGTTTTGTACTCGTCCGGCGGGTCAGCCTGAACAACCAAATCAATATCATCAACGTGGATGCCGCGGGCAGCAACATCCGTAGCCACCAAAACGTTCACCCGCCCCGACGTGAGTTGCTGCAAATTCCGAGTACGACGAGCCTGATTCAAATCACCATGCAAACTCACTGCCGGAATACCCGCATCCTCAAGCTGGTCAGCAAGTCGCTCCGCATATGCGCGGGTCCGAGAAAAAATAAGTGTTTTGCCGCCGTCGCGACGATCCGCAAGCTGCTCAATCACGGCATCCTTCTCATTGCGATCCACCAACAACACCCGGTGCTCGATCGTGCCCGAAGCCTGATCCTCACCCGCAACCTCACGCACCGAAGGCTCCACCAGGAACTCGTTCACCAACTGGGCAACCCCCTTATCAAGAGTCGCAGAGAACAACAGCTTCTGACCGCGCGGGGCGGTGCGCCGCAAAATACGCTGAACCGGCTCCAAAAACCCCAGGTCACACATGTGATCGGCCTCATCCAACACCGTGATCGTAATCGCAGACAAATCAAGCCTGCGCTGCTCCACCAGATCCTCAATCCGGCCGGGCGTGCCGACAATGATGTCCACACCGCGCTGCAACGCCCCCACCTGACGCGCCTGCGGCACACCACCATAAATCTGCGTCGTGAACAACCCCACACTGCGCGCAATTGGCTGCACGGTGCGGTCAATCTGCAACGCAAGCTCGCGCGTTGGCGCCAAAATGAGCGCACGCGGTTTGCGGCCAAGCTGGCGATTCTTCGCACCATTATGCTCAAGCAGCTTCTCCACAAGCCCCGCAGCAAACGCAATCGTCTTACCCGAACCCGTGCGTCCCCGACCCAACACATCGCGCCCAGCGATCACATCCGGAATCGTCGCCGCCTGAATGGGGAACGGGCTTGGCGCCCCGAGAGCCTCAAGGCTGCGCGCAATGTTGTCGCCCAACCCGAGATCACGCCAACTGAGACCGTGGACATCCTCCGCGAGCACCGCTTGCGCCTGCAAGCGCTCCAGCACCACATCCTCGGCCGGCACGAAGCGGGTCGGGCGGGTGTCGCGGGCATCACGACGCGGCGCACGGTCATCCCGGGCGTCGCGGGCATCACGGCGCGGCGCACGGTCATCTCGGGCGTCGCGGGCATCCCGACGCGGGGCACGGTCATCTCGGGCGTCGCGGGCA
>CAYTSH010000077.1:0-9342 GCA_964440395.1 uncultured Microbacteriaceae bacterium | reverse complement strand
CAGCGGCTCAAACAATCGGCGCCAGGCAGCGCCATCGGCACCAAGACGAGCCGCCGTCTGGGTGAGGTCACGGAACGCCAAAGCCGGGGCATCCCCCAATAATGGATGCGCAAACGACACCTCAGGAATCGCAACACCAATGCGGCTCTCCAACTCGAAGCGTCGAAAAAACTCGCTCTCCAACGCCATCGCGGGCACAGCCGCCCCCACGTCGTGCCGGAAACCCGGCAACGTCAACTCACGGCTCGCCAACGAACCGCCAAAATACGGCGCCGACTCAAACACGGTCACCGCACAACCGGCACGAGCCAACACCACCGCAGCCGCCAGCCCATTCGGGCCAGAACCCACCACGGCCACCGTGCCGGCTGAACGCAACCGAGACAACCGGGCTACACGAGTCATGACCCTACGCTACCCGCCACACCGGCGAACCGCCAGTCAGCAGGCAGCTCAGCTCACGCCAAGCAAATCAATCACAAAAATCAGCGTCTTCCCCGAAAGCTGATGACCCGAACCAGCCGGGCCATACGCCTGAGCCGGTGGGATAACCAGCTTGCGCCGGCCACCAACCCGCATGCCCGGGATGCCCACCTGCCAGCCCTGAATCAGACTGCGCAACGGAAAATTAATCGACTCGCCCCTGCTCCACGAAGAATCAAACTCCTCGCCCGACTCAAACTCGACACCCAAATAGTGCACGTTTACCGTGGAACTCGCGGAAGCCTCCGCCCCATCGCCCACAATCAGATCAACGCTTTCAAGCGTCTCCGGGGCAGCACCCTCAGGAAAATCAATCTCAGGCTTTTCACGCAAAAAATCAGTCATGGCATCAATCATGCCCTAACGGAGGCGCAGCACGCGAATTGAGAAACCGTGCCAACGGTCCGAGCAACGGGAAGAAGAGAATACACACAATCCAGGTGACACGTTGGCCGACCGAGAGCAACCGGTTTCGCAGCACGCTGAGGATTCCCCACAGCACCAACCCGAACCAAATACACACGATCAGCACAAAGAGCACACCGTTGATTCCCGGGAGGATGGGGTCTGTTGACATGTCGCTATCCTTACAAATGATTTTGCCTGGTCGCATCCCTGCCGACGACGAGCTCAGCCAGCAAAAAAGTTGCGGAACGCATTATGCCCCATCGGGTCACTGCGCCTGTGTTCAATCCCCGCAACGCGCACGTGCGCTGCGGGGATTGAACGCCGCGGGATTCTGTACAGCGGGACGGTGAGCACGCAACGACGAATTGCCTACAGCACCACGCTGCGTGCCCACCATATCGGCTAACCCCACCCCGGCCGTTGGCAACGAAAACCCGTTGCCCCCAAGCACTGCCGAACTAGATGACGCCCATCGCGATCATCGCATCCGCAACCTTCGTGAAGCCGGCGATGTTCGCGCCCAGCACATAATCACCGGGGCGACCATACTCCTCAGCCGTCTCGGCACAGTTCGCATGAATCGACCGCATGATTCCAGCAAGACGCTCCTCCGTGTACTCAAACGACCACGAATCGCGCGAAGCGTTCTGCTGCATCTCCAGCGCCGAAGTCGCCACGCCGCCAGCGTTTGCAGCCTTACCCGGCGCAAACAAAATACCGGCCTCCTGGAACAAATGCACCGCCTCCGGCGTTGAAGGCATATTCGCACCCTCACCCACCGCAAGCAGGCCAGCCGCAATCAGGCGACGAGCATCATCAGAATCAAGCTCATTCTGCGTGGCACACGGCAACGCCACATCAACACGGGTGTCAGCCGCAACATCCCACACCCGGGCACCCGGACGGTAGTCGCTCTTCGAACCGCGCTGCTGCGCATAATCAGACAACCGGCCGCGCTGCTCCTCCTTCACCCGCTTCAAAAGCTCAATATCAATCCCGTCACGGTCAAACACCACGCCGTTCGAATCGCTACACGCAACCACGGTGCCGCCAAGCTGCGTCACCTTCTCAATCGCATAAATTGCCACGTTGCCAGAACCCGAAACAACCACCTGCTTGCCGTCAAAGTTCTTGCCAACCGACTTCAGCATTTCCTCAACAAAATACACGGCACCATATCCGGTCGCCTCCGTGCGAACCAGCGAACCGCCCCACGCGAGTCCCTTCCCGGTCAACACGCCAGACTCATACCGGTGCGTCATGCGCTTAAACTGCCCAAACAGGTAGCCAATTTCACGCCCGCCCACACCGATGTCACCCGCAGGAACATCGGTGTACTCACCAATGTGGCCCGCCAGCTCAGTCATGAACGACTGGCAAAAACGCATCACCTCGGCATCCGACTTGCCCTTCGGGTCAAAGTCGCTACCGCCCTTGCCACCACCAATCGGCATGCCGGTGAGTGAGTTTTTGAAAATCTGCTCAAACCCCAAAAACTTAATCGTGCCCAACGTGACACTCGGGTGAAAACGCAAGCCACCCTTATACGGGCCGAGCGCCGAGTTGAACTGCACCCGAAACCCACGGTTAATGCGGGTATGACCCGAATCGTCAACCCACGGCACCCGGAAAATAATCTGCCGTTCAGGCTCACAAATACGTTCCAAAATTGAGTGATCGGCATACTGCGGATTCTTCTCAACGGCGAGAGAAACCGACTCAAACACCTCGCGCATCGCCTGGTGAAACTCGGGCTCACCCGCGTTACGGCGCAAATTCTTCTCAAAAACAGGCAGGACAAGTGGGGAAAGATCTGACATTGGCAATCCTTTGCTACGCTCACTCAACATACAAGAAAACACCCCCCGCCCGACTTGCGTCGCTGCGAGGAGGTGTCTTTCTGAGAATAGTGCATACCAAACAACGACGGCTACTACAAGAATCCGCAACGACGGCGCACAAACGCACCACAGCATCCATTCACATCGAAAAAACCCCCAAAACACGGCACAGTTGCCCACCAATGTTGAAAAGTCACAAGATTCTTTGAATCGCAGCACCAACACAACACCGCGCAATCCAATACGCTAGACACGTGAAGTTTGCCCACGGAGAAACCAACCCAACCACACCACCAGCACTCGCGATCATCGTCGACGACCGAGCGGTATTCCTCCGCGACCTCCTCCAAGACGCACCAAAAGACCTGCAACAGCTGCTCGAACTGCCACAAGCCGCCCAAGAACACCTCCTCGCCCAGCTCAGCACCGTCAACGCAACCCACCCCGCAGCCATCAGCCTGACCAACTTTCACCACAGTTCAGCAGTGCTGCGACCACCAGCAGTGCTCGCAGTCGGACTCAACTACTCCGAACACGCCAGCGAACTCAGCCTCGACACCAACGCAGAACCCGTGCTCTTCTCACTCTTCCCCAACTCACTCACCGGCCACGGTCGCACCATCACGCTGCCAACCCGACTCAGCGAAGAAGTCGACTACGAAGGCGAACTCGGGGTGATCATCGGGCGGGCCGCAAAAAACGTGCCCGTGGAACAAGCACTCGAACACGTCTTCGGCTACACCGTCGTCAACGACATCACCGCCCGAAACCTCCAATTCCAAGAACCACAATGGTGCCGCTGCAAATCATTCGACGGCTTCACCCCCACCGGCCCCGTGGTGGTAACCGCAAACGAAATAACCGACCCGCAGCAGCTGTGGATTCGCACCGTCGTCGACGGCGTCACCGTGCAAGACGCCCCCACCACGCAAATGATTCGCAGCGTCGCGCAGCTCATCGCGGCACTCTCCGCAGAAACCACGCTGCTCCCCGGCACACTCATCTCCACCGGGTCACCGGGCGGCGCCGGGCGCTCCCGCAAACCGCCACTCTACCTGAGCGACGGCACAACCGTCACCGTGAGCATCAGCAACATCGGCGAACTCACCAACCACTGCGTCGCCGGCAGCCGCTAACGCGGTCGGCCACGCGCCTACCGCGCCTACCGCCTACCGCGCCTACCGCTCAAAAACCCCGGGAATCTCGGCGGGAATCTTACCCGCCAGCCGATCCGGGGCGAAAATCTGCTCCACCGCCTCCCGGCTCAACAACCCCCGCTCAACAACCAAATCGGCAACGTTCACCTGCGCCGCGAGCGCCGTATGCGCCAACGTCGCCGCCTCCTGATAGCCAATGTAAGGCGTCAAAGCGGTAATCACCACCACCGACCGTGAAACCATTTCAGCAAGCCGGTCCTCGTTCGCCGTAATGCCGTCAACACAATTCACCCGCAGCGTGGCGCACGCCCGCGCCAACCAAGTAATCGACTGCAACAGCGAATGCGCAATGACCGGTTCAAACGCGTTCAACTGCAACTGCCCGGCCTCGGCAGCCATCGTGACCGTCACATCGGCACCAACAATCGAATACGCCACCTGCGTCACCGCCTCCGGAATAACCGGATTCACCTTGCCCGGCATGATGCTTGAACCCGCCTGCCGTGCCGGGAGATTAATCTCACCCAACCCCGCCTGCGGCCCCGAAGAAAGCAAACGCAAATCGTTACAGATTTTGCTCAACTTAATCGCACTGCGCTTCAACGCACCCGAAAACGTCACAAACGCACCCGTATCGCTCGTCGATTCCACCAAGTCCGAAGCGGTCACCAAATCAAGCCCCGTAATGTCGTTCAAATGCCGAAGCACCGCCTCCTTATACCCCTCAGGGGCGGTGATGCCCGTGCCAATCGCCGTGGCCCCCATGTTAATCTCGCGCAGCAACACCCGCGCATCATCAAGCCGCTCAATATCTTCAGCAATGGTGGTCGCAAACCCGTGGAACTCCTGACCCAACGTCATCGGCACGGCATCCTGCAATTGGGTTCGACCAATCTTCAACACCTGCGCAAACTCCTCAGACTTGCCCAAGAAAGACTCACGCAGCAACGCAATCTCCCCCACCAAACTGCGCAACGAAAACGTCAACGCAATTTTTATGGCGGTCGGATACGTATCGTTCGTGCTCTGACTGCGGTTTGTGTGATCAATCGGATGCAAAAATTCGTAGTCACCCTTCGCGCGACCCGCCAACTCCAACGCTCGGTTCGTGATCACCTCATTCACATTCATATTGCTCGACGTGCCCGCCCCGCCCTGAATCACACCAACCACAAACTGCTCAAGCAGCGCGCCCTGTTTCACCTCCTCACACGCACGATCAATCAGATCGGCGTGCTGCGCAGACAACACACCAATTTCTGCGTTCGCCCGCGCCGCCGCCTGCTTCACGCACGCGTAGGCACGAATAAACTCCGGGTACACCGAAATTGGTCGGTTTGCAATCGGAAAGTTTTCGTGCGCCCTCGCAGTATGAATCCCCCAATACGCGTCCGCCGGAATTTCAAGCGAACCAAGCGAATCGTGTTCCAAGCGAACCTGGGCAGATGTGGTGTTCATGAGGTGGGTACTCTCCGATACTCTCAACAGTGAGCGAAACAATAATGGATGCCGTGCAACAGTCGCACCCACATAGCCTAGCGCAGCCCACAACAGCTGGTAAGGCTACCCAACCCTTGCTAGCCGCTCGCCAGAAAAGCGTGTTAGATAGCAGCATGCCCACCACGACACCCACCAGTGCGCCGGTTGCCCCCACAACGTCAGGAACCGTCACCACCGTCACCCTGCACGCCCTGCGACGCTTCCCGCTCGTAAGCGTCACCCTCCTGGTTGCCGCAATCGCGGGAATCCTCGGCAGCACCGCGTGGGCTCCCGCAGTGCCCTGGCTACTCGGCGGTTACTCCCTCGCCATCGCCGCCAAAGCAGCCTGGGCAATGATCGGCGAACTGCGCTCCGGCACATTTGGCATTGACATTCTTGCGGTCACCGCAATCAGCGCCGCGGTCAGCGTCGGCGAATACTGGGCGGCACTCATCATTGTGCTCATGCTCACCGGCGGTGAGGCACTCGAAGACTTCGCAGAGCACCGCGCCAAACGCGAACTCGAATCGCTCCTCAACCACGCCCCCCGCATCGCGCACCGCATCGGCCACGACGGCACCAGCCAAGACATTCCCCTCGACGAAGTAGCCGTTGGGGATCTGCTCACCATTCGCCCCGGCGAAGTGGTGCCAGTCGACGGCACCCTGCACGGTGAAAGCGCAGAGTTTGACGAATCTTCACTCACCGGCGAAAGCGTACCCGTACAGCGCCACCCCGGCGACGAAGTGCTCAGCGGCGGAGTCAACGGCTCCCGACCCGTCACGATCCGCGTGCTGCGCAGCGCCGCAGAAAGCCAATACCAGCAAATCATCGCGCTCGTCGCCGACGCCACCGAAAGCAAACCACCGCTCGTGCGAGTCGCCGATCGCTACGCAATCCCCTTCACCATCATTGCGCTGTGCATTGCGGGAGCCGCCTGGGCAATCAGCGGCGAAGCCGTGAGATTCGCCGAAGTGCTCGTCGTCGCAACCCCCTGCCCACTCATCATCGCCGCACCGGTCGCATTCATGGGTGGCATGAGCCGAGCCGCCCGCGCCGGCGCCATCATCAAAAACAGCGGCACACTCGAACTGCTCAGCAAAACACAAACCGTCGCATTCGACAAAACCGGCACCCTCACCAGCGGCACCCCCAGCGTGCAACACATCATCACCCACGCCGACACCCCCCACACGCCCGAAGAAATTCTTGCCAACGCGGCAGCCGCAGAACAACACTCCACCCATCCACTCGCGCGCGCCATCGTCGCAGCCGCCACGGAACGAGGACTCGACATACCGCCAGCCCAAGCAATCACCGAACACACCGCAAACGGCGTGGAAGCAACCGTCGCCGCAAGGCAAGTCTTGGTAGGAAAAGCGCACTTCCTGAGCGCACAACTCGGCCACGGCATCCCACCAATTGAACACAACGACGGCACAATCGCCGTGCACGTCGCCATCGGCAACCAGGCAGCGGGCGTGCTCATACTGCAAGACACCATCCGGCCAGAAGCCGCAGCAACCATAGCCGCCCTGCACACGCAGGGGGTCACCCACCTGCTCATGGTCACCGGAGACGCCGAAACCACCGCGCAACGGGTTGCCGAAACACTACACATCACCGAAGTGCACGCGAACTGTCTGCCCGGCGACAAACTCAACATCATCACCAATCAACGCAGCCGCCCCGTCGTCATGGTGGGCGACGGGGTAAACGACGCACCCGTGCTCGCCGCCGCCGATGTTGGCATTGCGTTGGGCGCCCGCGGCTCAACCGCGGCAAGCGAATCAGCTGACGTGGTGGTGCTTCGCGACACGCTCAGCACCGTTGCGAGCGTGCACCGCATCGGCACAGAAACGTTCGCCATCGCACTGCAAAGCATCTGGGCTGGCATTGGGCTCAGCCTGGCGCTAATGGTGGTGAGTGCCTTCGGGTTCATTCCCGCAACAATCGGCGCGTGGAGCCAGGAACTGATCGACATTGTTGCCATCGGTTGGGCGCTTCGAGCGCTGAAACCTGGCGCGGCGGACCGGTAGCGAACGCTTCAATTCGGGATGCTGTGGGCCAGTGCCGTGTCATCCTGCGTTGCGTCTGGCCGCCCCGACGGGCCAAAACGCTTCCCGTCGGCACTCACAAATCGTGCCGTAATGCCTTGGACAACGGTTTGCGAATCCACCCCGGCTGGCAAGTGAATCCGACCGGAAGCGACACCCGTAGCACTGGTGACGGTGTGGCGGAACGTGTCAGCCGGGCCGGAGACAGCGACAAACGCCGCCGGATCAAACTCGGCACGAAAATCTATTGTGCCCCGCCCCACCGTTACGGCCAGATCCGGCGCGTGCAGGGTGAACGTGAGTTCGACCCCCTCGCCGTCGAGCAGCCGGGTGGCGAAACCATCGCCAATGGCGAACGCCGGGTTCTGGGCCGCCGGGTCGTGGGTTGCCGGGTCGTGGGTTGCCGGGTCGTGGGCCGCCGCATCGGCAGTGACAGTCGACTGGGCGGTGACGGTGACCTGGTTTGTTCCTGCAATTCCACCGGGAACCAGCAGCGACCATCCACCGGTGTGGTCGCTGCGCGTGTACAGCGCGGTATCGGTCATTCCGGTGATGCGCACCAGCGCATCGGGCGCGGTCACCCCGGCAATGTGAGGAAAAAAGTGGCCGCCACCGCTGTCAACGGTGAGAACCTCCACCGGCACGGCCACCGTTTCGGGCGCGGCAACCGCTTCAGCTGGGGCGAGCAGACCCCCGCCGGGTGCCGCCACCGTTGCCCGTTGCGCGCGCATATCTGCTCGTGCTGCCGGTTCCACATCGGCAGGTCGTGCGGTGCTCCCACCAGCCGACGGCTTCGGAGTGGGAATGAGCGGGCGGGTGTGGGACGCTCCGGGTTCAGCAACCCCCACAGCGGTGCCGGCCTGCTGCGCGGCGTTCGCAAGCACAACCCCGCCGGCCGTGGCGGCAACAACAATGCCGGTGAGCGCCAACACGCCCACTTTGCTTTCAAAAGCAACAGCAGCCTTCGCCATCCAAGACCCCGAAACGGCAGCGGTCGCTCGGCTAGAAGTGGCCAGGGTTGCCGCCACAAGCGTAGCGCCGAACGGCACCAACCCGTGCAGGCGTTTTGCGTCACCAATACTCGCCTCCAACGTGGCACGACACTGCGAGCACCCCGCAAGGTGTTCGTTCACCCTCGTGGCACGACCTTTGCTCAACCGGTTTGCGAAATAGGCCGGCAGTTGGGCGTGAATCGGCTCGCACTCCCGCTGCGACTCGTGCGGTAAATGCAGTTCTAACCACAGTTCCCGCAGCCGTTGGCGTGCCCGGTGCGCAATCACCCCAACATTATTTGCGGTCAACCCCACCTGTTGCGCAATCTCCCGAGGTGGCGCTTGCTCAACATCGGTCGCCCACAACACCTGCTGCCACAACACCGGCAGTTTCGCGAATGCTTCAAACAACACCAACCGGGTTTCCAAACCAACCTGATTGGGTTGCTCTGAAATATCCCCCACCTCTTCGAGCGAATCGGCACGCTCCCCTTTATTCCGATACCAACGCATCGCACTGTTCCGCACCGACTGCACCAGGTACGGTCGGAACGCCGCGTGCGGCCCGTCACCCTTTTTGAGCGTTTTGTAAAGCTGTGCGTGCGTCTCACTCACCACATCTTGCACCTCCGCGTGCGGCACAAGCAGCGAAGCCGTGTTAATCGCTACGCCCTGGTGTCGGCGCCACAACTCCGCGTAGGCCTCCGTGTTGCCCGCACGCACCTGCGACAGGAGTGCGGCATCGTTTCGTGCCACGTCTTGGCGAATCGTGTTACGCATGTGGGCTTTCATTGGCGTTGATACTTGGACATATGTTGAGCGGAACGGGTGCGGTGACCGGTCGGCGCACCGCACCCGTTCAACTGGTTAGGGCTGCTGTGAGCTGCGGCGCGGACGCTGCAACACAAACCCGCAGAGCAGCAAC
>CAYTSH010000076.1:0-9399 GCA_964440395.1 uncultured Microbacteriaceae bacterium | reverse complement strand
AGACTGATGTCGGAAGGTTCAGCATGCTTACGATGCCGCTCGCACCGGTGTGCGACGCGGTGGGGGGGCCGCTTCGGTGGGAACGCGCGGGGGACGCTAAGGGGGGCCGTCCCGCGGATACCGCGCAAAATGTGGCTGTTTTGGCGGCTCGGCACACGGTGTCTGGTACGGTGCATACGGATTCTCGCCTGGTTGAACCGGGCGATATTTTTGTGGCGAAGCCGGGGGAGGTTGCGGACGGTCACGATTTTGTCGTGTCTGCGGCACAGCGCGGCGCGGCGCTGATTGTGCTTGAGCGCCCCGTTGCGCTTCCCGACGATGCTTCGCCGGAGCTTGCCGAAGCCTGGCCGCCACAGGTGCTGGTGCCGGATGCCGTGGTGGCGTTGGCGGCGCTCGCCCGGGAGGTGGTGGGGGTGTTGAAGCGCACCACGGGGCTGCGCGTGATTGCGATTACCGGTTCTAATGGCAAAACCACCACAAAGCATTTGGTTGCCGCAATGCTGGCAACGCTCGGGGAGACCGTGGCACCCGTTGGCTCGTTCAACAATGAGGTGGGTGCACCGCTCACGATGCTGCGGGCGACGGAATCAACCCGGTTTTTGGTGGTTGAGATGGGGGCGAATGCTCCCGGTGACATCGCGCACCTGGCGGCTATTGCACAGCCGGATATTGGCGTGGTGCTGATGGTTGGTCTCTCGCACCTGGGTGGGTTTGGTGACATTGCAACGACTGCCCGCACGAAGGGTGAGTTGGTTGCTGCGCTGCCGGCAGATGGGCTCGCGGTGTTGAACGCGGATGATCCGCGGGTGGTGCAGATGGCCGAGCGTGCCGCTGCGCGCATTGCCTGGTTTGGTGCGGGGGAACAGCTCCCAGCTCCCGGCGGTTTGCGCGCGGAGCGGGTGAGTGCAACGATGAGCGGGCTGCATTTTGCCGCGGTTTCGTCGGATGAGGGCACGGTGGCGGCGACGTGTTCGCTGCTTGGTGAGCACCACATCTCGAATGCGTTGGCTGCGCTGAGCGTTGCGCGCGCCTGCGGATGTTCGCTGGTGGATGCCGTGGCCGCGTTGGCCGCGGTCGTCACGCAGGAACGGTGGCGCATGCAGGTGTTGCCGACCCGTGGCGATCTCACGATTATCAACGACGCCTACAATGCGAGCCCGGATGCGATGAGTGCGGCATTGAAATCGCTGGCGCTGTTGCGGGAGCCGGGGCAGCGCACCTTTGCCGTGCTGGGTGCGATGAGTGAACTTGGTGAGGCTGATGGCGAACAGCATGACCGGATTGGCCTGCAGGCCGTTCGGTTGAACATTTCGCGTATTGTTGTGGTGGGTGATGCGGCGAGACGCATGCACATCACTGCCATCAACGAGGGATCGTGGGACGGGGAGAGTGTGTTTTTCAGCACGGCTGACGAGGCCTACGAGTATCTCATTGCTGAACTGGGTGGGAACGATCTGGTGCTGGTGAAGTCCTCACACGCCGCGGGTCTCCGGTTGCTCGGCGATCGGCTAGGAGCATATTTCGCATGATCGTGTTGCTCATCTCGGCGGGGTTTTCCACCCTGTTTTCCCTCGGACTCACGCCGCTGTTCATCCGCCTCATCGAGCGCCTGCGGTGGGGTCAGTTCATTCGTGCTGACGGGCCGGAGTCGCATCTGTCAAAACGGGGCACGCCAACCATGGGTGGCATCGTTTTTATTCTCGGCTCGGTGTTCAGTTATTTGCTGGCGAAGTGGATTCGGCACGAGGATGTCACCGCTTCGGCAATGTTGGTGCTCATGCTCATGGTTGGTCTCGGTTTGGTCGGGTTTCTCGACGATTATCTGAAGACACGCAAGCAGCAGAGTCTTGGGTTGAGCGGGTGGGGCAAAATTGCCGGACAGGTGTGTGTTGCGCTTGCCTTTGCGGTGTGTTCGTTGCTGTTCGCGGATGAGCAGGGCACAACGCCCGCAAGTACGCGCGTTTCGGTGATGCGGGATACCGGTTTTGATTGGCTCTGGTTCGGTCCGATCGTGGGGTTGGGGTTGTTTTGTCTGTGGATCATCCTGTTGGTCACGGCAACGTCGAACGCCGTGAACCTCACCGATGGGCTGGACGGCCTGGCAACCGGGGCCGCTATTCTTGCTATCTCCGGCTACATTTTTATTGGTTTGTGGCAGTTCAACCAGTCCTGCCTGAACCCCGTGAATATGGCCAGCAACTGCTACACGGTGCGAGATCCGCTCGATCTGGCGGTGATTGCTGCCACGATTGTTGGCGGGTTGGTCGGGTTCCTGTGGTGGAACACCAATCCGGCTCGACTGTATATGGGTGACACCGGTTCGCTGGGCATTGGCGGTGCCCTGGTGGCGCTCGCAATCCTCACCCACACGGAGCTGCTGCTCATTCTGATTGGCGGGTTGTTTGTAATGGAGACCGGTTCGGTGATTCTGCAACGCATCTACTTCAAACTCACCAAAGGTCAGCGCATCTTCCTGATGAGCCCCATTCATCACCACTTTGAGCTCAAAGGGTGGCTTGAAACCACCGTTGTGGTGCGTTTTTGGCTCATCGCCGGTTTCTTTGTGCTGCTCGGGGTGGGATTGTTCTACGCGGAGTGGTTGGGGATGAACCGATGAGTGCGGCGCAGCGGGTCGCCGCCCTGCGGAGCTGGCACGACGATTGGCGGGGACTTCGGGTCGCAGTGCTCGGGCTGGGGGTGACCGGATTTTCGGTTGCGGATACCCTGGTCGAGCTGGGTGCCGTGGTGACGGTGGTTGCCGCAAACGCTTCCGACGATCGCGTGGGTCTGCTGGCCGTGATTGGTAGCGGGTTCGCTCAAGCGGCTTCTGACGAGGAACAGGTGCGCGCGATTGCGGCACACGAGCCAGACCTGGTGGTGGTTTCGCCGGGGGTGCGGCCACAGCATCCCGTTATTGCGTGGGCTGAGCGCAGCGGTGTGACCGTTTGGGGTGACATTCAGCTCGCCTGGCGCCTCCGGGACAAGGTGGGCACACCCGCCGAGTGGATACTTGTGACGGGCACGAATGGGAAAACCACCACCACGCAGCTCACCGCGCACATGCTGCTGAGCGCGGGGTTTCGCGTGGCGCCCGTGGGGAACATTGGCACGCCTGTGCTGGATGCGCTGCGCGATCCGGGCGGGTTTGACGTGCTCGTCGTTGAGCTTTCCAGCTTTCAACTGCACCGGCTGGGCGACATTGAGCCCTATTCAAGCGTGTGCCTCAACATCGCCGACGATCACCTCGATTGGCATGGATCGGTTGCCGACTACGTGGCGAGCAAGGCGCGCATCTACGAACACACCCGCGTTGCGTGCGTCTACAACCGCGCCGATGAGCGTACACTGAGGCTTGTGGAAGACGCCGACGTGGTTGAGGGGGCGAGAGCGGTGAGTTTTGGTCTTGATGTGCCGCCGCGCAGCGGGCTGGGCGTGGTCGAGGGGGTGCTCTGCGACCGTGCATTTCACGAGGATCGCGCCAACAGCGCGCGTGAACTGACCACGCTCGATGCGCTCGCCGCGCGGGGGCTTGCCGTGCCGCACATTGTGCAGAACATTCTGGCCGCAGCCGCACTGGCCTGCTCGTTTGGGGTGACCCCGCAGCAGGTTGCCGCGGCGCTGGATGCGTTCGAGTTGGATCATCATCGCGTTGAGCGTGTCGCCCTGCTGGACGGGGTGCAGTGGGTTGACGATTCGAAGGCCACGAATCCACACGCTGCGGATGCCGCGCTGCGTTCGTTCGCAAGCATCGTGTGGGTGGTTGGTGGCGATTTTAAGGGTGTGCACGTTGCGGAGTTGATTGCGACGCACGCTCCGCGGCTGCGAGCCGCGGTGTGTATCGGGGTTGAGCAGGAGGCCCTGCTGGCGGCGTTTGCTGAGCATGCCCCACACGTCCAGGTGATCGCCGTGCGCGGCTCGTCGGGCACCGAAGTGATGGATCGTGCCGTGGCCGAGGCGAACCGCGTCGCGCAGCCCGGTGATACGGTGCTGCTCGCCCCGGCTGCCGCTTCGCAGGATCAATTTGTCGATTATGCCGACCGGGGCAGGAGTTTCGTCCGTGCCTTGCGTCAGCTTGAAGGGGGTGGGGTAGATGAGGCGACCGCCGAGTCTCAGTGAACTGCAGCGAGTTTCGAATCCGGCCAACGCTGCGCCGAGTGGGCCAGTAGACCTCGGTGCACAGCGTGCGCCGAGTGCGCCGGCATCCCCTGGTGCGCCGGCCGGGCACGGTGTGCCGAGTGCGGGGGAGGAGCGTGCGCCGGCACAGTCGCGGGCGGCTCGCGGCTGGCAACGCCGCCGGCTGAACGCGACGCCCACCCCCGCAGCTGAGGTTCCGCCGACCGGCCCGCCCCAGGTGCGCATTCGGCTGGGTCGGGCGATGCGCTCCGAGAGCGGTGCGTACTACACGGTGCTTGGCATCACCCTGCTGTTGGTGGTGATCGGCCTGGTCATGGTGCTGTCGTCCTCATCCGTCTACTCGTTTGTGAGAGATAACGGATTTTTTGGCGGGTTTGTGCGGCAGACCATGTTTGCCGCAATCGGGGTGCCGCTGATGCTGATTTGCAGTCAGGTGCCGATTGAGTGGTGGAAACGTTCTGCCTGGTACCTGTTTGGGCTCGGGCTTGCGCTGCAGTCCCTTGTGCTGGTGCCGGGAGTTGGCGTGGAAATTAACGGCAACCGCAACTGGATTACCCTCTTTGGCCTGCAGGTGCAACCGTCCGAGTTTCTGAAACTTGCCATGCTGGTGTGGCTGGGCACGGTGCTGTGGCGCAAGCGGACGCTGCTGCACAAGGTGGTGCACGTGTATATTCCCGCCGTGGTCGGCGGCCTCATCGCGGTCTGTTTTGTGATGTTCGGCAGTGACCTTGGCACCGCGGCAATTTTTGTGGTGATTATTTTTGGTGCGCTCTTTTTTGCCGAAGTGCGACTGTCGTTTTTTCTCGTTCCGGCGGTCCTGGCCATCGTAGGGGCGCTGATACTCGTGCAGTTGAGCCCGGGTCGCGTCCAAAAGTTTGCCCAAGTGTTCCAGACGGGCTGCACCGATTTTGAGGGGCTGTGTTGGCAGCCACAACTCGGGCGGGCCGCAATGGCTGAGGGTGGCCTGTTTGGTGTTGGTCTTGGCCAGTCGAAAGCGAAATGGTCGTGGCTGCCGGCGGCGGACAACGACTATATTTTTGCAATCATCGGTGAAGAAACCGGCCTGATCGGCTGCACGATCATCATCCTCCTCTATGTGGCGTTGGCGATCGCACTGGTGCGCGTGTTGCGCAGTGCCCGCGACCTGTTTGGGGTGGTGGTGACCGCCTCGGTGCTGGTTTGGATTGTGGGGCAGGCGTTTGCGAACATTGGCGTGGTGTTGGGCATCTTTCCCGTGTTCGGTGTGCCGCTGCCGTTGCTTTCCGCCGGCGGCACCGCACTGGTTTCCACGCTGATGGCCGTGGGCGTGGTGCTTTCCATCGCCCGGGATGCCGTTGACCGTGACGAGGAGCAGGCCGCGTTGCCCGGGCGCTTGCGAACGATGGGCGCACGTTTCAAACCTGGAAAGTTACCTTGACCACATATTTGTTTGCCGGCGGTGGCACCGCCGGGCACGTCAATCCGTTGCTCGCCGTTGCGGAGCACCTGCGTTCTGAGGAACCGGGGGCGAACATTCTCGTGTTGGGCACCAAGGAGGGCTTGGAGGCTCGACTGGTTCCGGAGCGCGGCTTTGCGCTGCACACCATCGCGAGACTGCCGTTTCCGCGCCGACTGAACCGTGACGCGCTGCGGTTTGTGCCGCGGTTTCGCGAAGCGGTGCGGCAAACCGCCGCACTCATCGAAGCGCACGGGGTGGACGTGGTGATCGGCTTCGGCGGCTACGCCAGCGCACCGGCCTACCGTGCCGCCCGCCGCATGGGCGTGCCGTATGTGATTCATGAGGCGAACGCGAAACCCGGGTTGGCGAACCTGTGGGGCGCGCGGCACACCCCGTTCGTGGGCGTCGCCTTTCGCGGCACAACGATTCGCGGGGCGCGCTGGGTGGGCATGCCGCTGCGCGCGGAAATTGCCCAGTTGCAGCGTCACGAGCTGCGCGCGGCGGCCGCCGCGGCGTTTGATTTGAACCCCGAGCAGCCCATCGTGCTGGTCACCGGCGGCTCACTGGGCGCGCGTTCCCTCAACGAGGCCATGTTTGCCGCGGCGGGCGAGATGGCGGCGCACGGCATCCAGGTGTTGCACGTGTGGGGGCAACGCACCGCGCTTCGCGACCCGCAACAGCCCGGCTATCTGGTGATTCCCTACTGCGACCGCATGGATCTGGCCCTCGCCGCGGCGGACATTGTGCTCTCGCGCTCAGGCGCCTCCACGGTCAGTGAACTCTCAGCACTCGGCGTGCCGGCAATCTACGTGCCATACCCGCACGGGAACGGGGAGCAACGCAACAACGTCACCTCCGTGGTGGCTGCTGGCGGTGCGCTGCTGTGCGAGGACGCCGAACTGACCGGCCCGTGGCTGGTAGCCAACCTGATTCCCCTCGTGCGCGACCCGCGCCAGCTCGAACGCATGTCCGTGTCCGCAGCCAAAGACGGTGCCCGGGACGGGGCGCAGCGCGTGCTCGCCATGATTCGCGCAGCCCTCGGCACGGGTGCTGGCGGTGCGTAAGTCGGAAGCATCGTAAGCTTGAAACGGCCGCTGGTGCGGCATCCACTGATGGTTGGAAGGCTCCCTCATGATTTACCCTGATCTGTCCGTGACTGTCCCGCAGACGCTCAGCCGGGTGCACTGCATCGGCATTGGCGGCTCCGGGGTGAGCGGCATTGCGCGCATGCTGCACGAGGCCGGCGTTGCGGTGAGCGGCTCTGATGCGACGGAAAACGCAAACGTGCGGGCACTGCGTGAGCTGGGCATCCCGATTGAAATTGGGCATCGGGCCGAGACGGTGACGAGTGCCGACCGGCTCGACGCGGTGGTGGTGACGGGCGCGCTATGGCCCGACAATCCGGAGGTGCTCGCGGCCCGGGAGCGCGGCGTTCCCGTATTGCACCGTGCGCAGGCGTTGAACTGGCTGATCGGGAAGAATCGCCTGGTGTCGGTTGCTGGGGCGCACGGCAAAACCACCTCGACGGGCATGATTGTGACGGCACTTCGCGAGCTGGGGCAGGATCCGAGCTTTGTGAATGGTGGCGTGATCGAATCGTACGGGGTGAGCGCGGCGAGCGGCACCGACCCGCTGTGCGTGATCGAGGCCGACGAGTCTGACGGCTCATTCCTCATCTACGACACCCAAATTGCGCTGATTACCAATGTTGACCCGGAGCATCTTGATTTTTACGGCAGCCGCGAACGCTTCATGCAGGCGTTTGTGGACTTTGCCGGTGCGGCCGCGGAGTGCGTTGTGCTGTCAGCCGACGACCCCGGCACTCAGGAGGTGCGTGCTCGGCTTACGGGTCAGCGTGTGCTCACGTTTGGCGAGGCTGCGACCGCCGACGTGCGGCTGCATTCGGTGCGCACCGATGGCCCGGTGTCATTCTCAATTACCTGCAATGGGGTGGATGCCTCGGCCAAGCTCCGAGTGCCCGGTCACCATAACGCCGTGAACGCGGCGGGCGCGATTGCGGTGCTTGTCGCTCTCGGTGTTGACTTGGCAGCGGCGGTCGCGGCGGTTGCCGCGTTCGGCGGCACGAAGCGACGCTTCGAGCATCACGCCACGGTCGGCGGGGTCCAGGTGTACGACGACTATGCGCATCACCCGACCGAGGTGGGGGAACTGTTGCGTTCAGCACGCACCGTTGCGGGTTCGGGTCGAATCATTGCGGTGCACCAGCCGCACTTGTTTTCCCGCACCCAACACTTTTGTGGGGAGTTCGCTGCGGTGCTGGAGGCCGGCGCCGAGTTCACCGTGGTGCTTCCGGTGTGCGGTGCGCGGGAGGACCCGGTGCCCGGGGTGACCGGCGCGCTGGTTTCGGAACGGTTTGTTGATCAGGGGCGCGTGGCCTACATTGAGGATTGGCGGGCCGCGGCGAACCACATTGCGCGGATCGCCAGGCCGGGTGATTTTGTGATCACCATGGGGTGCGGTGACGTGTATCGTGCGATTCCAGATATCGTTGCGGCGCTGCGGGAGCGGTAGCCGGTGAAACGTCCAGGGGGATTCGAGCCGGGGGAGCGCACAGAGGCAGTGCCGCCGCGGCGGCAGGCGCCCGCGTCCGCGCCCGGGGCACCTGCCGCGCCTTCGCGCGCGCCCGCGCCTGCCGTTCCCGCGCCCGCGCCTGCCGTTCCCGCGCCCGCACCGCTAAGCGCACCGCTGCCGGGAGTTTCTCGCGATGACGCTGGGCTCCCTCGCGTTGACGCCGGGTACCCCGCTTTTGCACGGGACGATGCCGATTTTGCCGCGTTTGCCGATACCGTCCCCTTACCACCGCCGCCGGTCCGGCAGGCGCGACTCCGTTCTGGTCTTTCGGCGGTTGGCGCCGCGTTCGCCGGGTGGGCTCGCTGGTGCTGGGCGGGGGTGGCCGGTCGGGTGCGGGCTGCCGCGCGGATTCGCCTTGCCGTTTCTCGGCGCCGACGTTCGGAGCGGCGCGAGATGCGTCGATTCACCGCTTCCGCGCGCCGCCGACGATTGAATCTGCTGGTTGCGGCCTCGGCCGTGTTGGCGCTGGTTGTGACGGTTGCGGTTGGCGCGTTTTCTCCGTTGATGGGGTTGCAGACGGTTGAGGTGGTGGGCGCGAGTCGGCTTGACGTTGCTGCGGTGTCGCGCGCCCTCTCGTCGCAGAAAGATGTGCCGCTCACCTTGCTTGATCGCTCGCAGATTGAACGCGAACTTGCCCAGTTCCCGGTTATTCAGGAGTATGCGGTGGAACTGATCCCGCCGCACACCATGTTGGTGCGGGTGGTGGAGCGCCAGCCGGTTTTGCTGGTGCAGACCGAGGGCGGGTTTTCGCTCGTCGATGCGGCCGGGGTTGCGATTGGGGTGCAACCTGAGCGTGCCCCGGGCTTGCCGGTGCTGGTTGGGGTGACCCCTGATGCGGCTTCTGCCGCATTCGGCGCAATTGTGGATGCCGTGGGCGCGTTGCCTGCGCAGCTCACCGCCCGCATTGACACGATTACGGCTTCGAGCGCCGATGCGGTGTCGTTTTCGTTGCCCGATGCCGGGGTGCAGGTGGTGTGGGGGAGCGCCTCGGATGCGGGTGCGAAGGCGATGGTGCTGGAGCGTTTGCTTGCCGCGCTGGCTGGCCAGGGCATCCGGTTTATTGATGTTTCTTCGGTGGACGCACCGGTGTATTCGTAGTTGGTTGGTACGCGTGCCGGTGCCGACTGGTGGTGATGACTGGCTGGCGGCGAGTTTTGTGGGCAATCTTCCGACACGCGGGGGGTGAATCGCGCACTGCGCGTGCCGTTCCCGTATGGTGAAGAACAGAAATGTAT
>CAYTSH010000075.1:0-9527 GCA_964440395.1 uncultured Microbacteriaceae bacterium | reverse complement strand
CGGTCAGAGTAGTCCGTAACGATGCTAAGCCGCTCGTCGTTATCAGTGATGTGAATAAGCATTTCGGCAACCTCCACGTCCTCAAGAACATCAACACGCAAGTTTCTCGCGGAGAAGTCGTGGTTGTGCTTGGGCCATCGGGGTCCGGAAAGTCCACACTGTGCCGCGCGATTAACCGCCTGGAGACGATTGATTCGGGACAAATTACAATCGACGGGGTTCCGCTGCCAGAGGAGGGTCGAGAGCTGGCCAAACTGCGCGCAGATGTGGGCATGGTTTTTCAGTCTTTCAATCTGTTTGCGCACAAAACAATTCTCGAAAACGTAACCCTGGGCCCGGTGAAGGTGCGGGGAATGAGCAAGGCCGAAGCTGAGGCGAAGGCGATGGTAATGCTTGACCGTGTGGGCATCGCAAACCAAGCCAAAAAGTTACCATCTCAGCTTTCTGGCGGTCAACAACAGCGCGTAGCAATCGCACGATCACTCGCGATGGATCCGAAGCTGATCCTTCTAGACGAACCAACAAGCGCACTCGACCCGGAGATGATCAACGAGGTGCTCGACGTCATGATTGGGCTCGCCAACGAAGGAATGACAATGGTTTCCGTCACCCACGAGATGGGGTTTGCGCGGCGGGCTGCCGATCGAATTGTGTTTATGGCTGACGGTCAAATTGTTGAGGAGGCGACTCCCGAGCAGTTCTTCACCGATCCCCAAACGTCGCGAGCCCAGGACTTCCTCTCAAAGATTTTGAACCACTAGGTTTGAGCGAATGTCATTATTTCGTTCACTGGACTGGAATGATGATTCATGCGGTTCCGTTGAACCGCACATCAAAGTAGACAAGGTAGGTACGCTATGCGTTTGAAGAAGACAATGGTAGTCATTGGGTTGGCCGGGGCACTTATGCTCTCAGGATGCGCAACAGGATCGCCAAATCAAGCAGATAAACCCTCCCCAAAACAGGTTGAAGAAGTGTCGTTTGAGGCGGGTACAACAATGGCTAAGCTCAACGAGGCTGGCAAAATTACCATCGGCACAAAATACGATCAGCCACTCTTTGGACTAAACGGCCCGAACGGACCGGTTGGGTTCGATGTGGAAATCGGCGAACTGATCGCAGCAAAACTCGGCATACCTGCCGATAAGATTACTTGGAAAGAAGCGGTTTCAGCCAACCGCGAGCCCTTCATTCAAAACGGTGAGGTGGATTTGGTTATCGCCACATACACCATCAATGACAAGCGCAAAGCGGTCGTAGATTTCGCGGGACCCTACTATATTGCAGGCCAGGATCTCCTCGTACTCGCCGGAAACCCTGAGAACATCACTGGCATTGACGATGTTAAAGGCAAGAAAGTGTGCTCGGTAACCGGCTCGACATCAGAGCAGAATCTGAAGAACGCCGGCGTGACTGTGCTCGCTACCGACACCTACTCGAATTGCCTGGAGCCCTTGCGCTCTGGCGAAGTTGTTGCGGCCTCCACAGACAACGTTATTCTTGCTGGACTTGCTGATCAGAACCCAGGCGAGTTTGAAATCGTCGAGAACCCCTTCACCAAGGAGCCCTACGGAATT
Organism: uncultured Microbacteriaceae bacterium; assembly: GCA_964440395.1. Lineage (GTDB taxonomy): Bacteria > Actinomycetota > Actinomycetes > Actinomycetales > Microbacteriaceae > CAYTSH01. Next base: position 7,950 of record CAYTSH010000075.1, on the reverse strand, counting down.
GGTTTGAAAAAAGGCGACGACGCGTTCCGCATGTTTATCAATGACACGCTCGAAGCAGCATTCAAGAACGGCGAATGGGCGACAGCGTGGAAAAACACCGCGGGCAAGGTGCTCTCAACACCCGACGCCCCCAGCGTAGATCGTTACTAACTAGTTCGCTGGGGCTGGGGAGTGTCCCAGCCCCAGCGAATCCAACACAATCATTTTCATTACGTCTCGCAGAAAGGGGTCGGTATCGTGGATGTACTCCTCGCGAACATCGATGATATTCTTGCAGGCTTTGCGATGACGCTGAGACTGCTGCTGTTTTCGAGCATGGGAGCGATGGCAATCGGCCTGGTGGTCGCGACCATGCGCATTTCTCCGGTTGCTTCACTGCGCACCTTTGCGACCATCTACACGGAACTGGTGAGAAACGTGCCCCTCACGCTCTTGCTCATCTTCATGGTGTTCGTGCTGCCATTGATCATCACCGCAAAGTTGCCCTACGTTGCGCTCGCCTCAATCGGGCTGGCAGTGTATACCTCACCCTTTGTGGCTGAGGCTTTGCGCAGTGGTATCAACGGTGTGCCCGTTGGTCAGGCGGAAGCAGCCAGGTCAATCGGCCTCAGTTTCGGCCAAACACTCACGCTTGTGATACTGCCTCAGGCACTCCGCATGGTTGTGCCCCCGCTTATTAGCGTGTTTATTGCGCTCACAAAGAACACTTCAGTAGCAGGTGGATTCTTTGTCGTTGAACTCTTCGCGACGGCCCGCCAACTCACCAATGCAAACGGGCAGGCAGTGATTCCGATTCTGGTGGGAATCGCCTGCTTCTACCTCCTCATCACGATTCCGCTCGGGCTCATCGCAGGGCGAATCGAACAGAAAGTGCGGGTATTGCGATGACCGGTGCAACAGTTCTCTACGACGCCCCCGGACCAAAAGCTCGGGCTCGCTCACGTGTCATTTCGATCGTCGGGCTGCTGCTGGTACTCTGCCTCCTCGCCTGGCTGCTCGTGCGGCTTTCACAACCACAGGTCGCGGTAAATGGCAACGAAACCCCGGGCATGCTCGACCCGTCACGTTGGGATGTGCTCGCCTACACAGAGGTGTGGCAGGCAATCGGTATCGGTGTGCTCAACACGCTTCGTGCGGCCGCGGTTGCCATGATCGGCGCGATCATCGTGGGAATGTTGTTCTCGCTGGCTCGGCTTTCAGAAAAACGGTTGATTCGCCTACCGGCGACAGTGCTACTCGAATTCTTCCGTGGCATGCCAGTGCTGTTGATGATGTTGTTCATCCTGCTCGTCGCATCAACGGGCGCATTTTGGGCTGTGGTTATCGCACTCACCGTCTATAACGGAGCGATCATTGGCGAGGCGCTGCGGGCGGGTATCGTGTCGCTTAACCGGGGACAACGGGAGGCAGGTCTCTCGATTGGTTTGACCCCGCTGCGCACGAGAATGCTCATCGAGTTCCCGCAGGCGTTCACCCAGATGCTCCCGATCATCATCGCCCAGTTGGTGGTGCTGCTCAAAGACACGTCGCTCGGATACATAGTGGCGTACCCCGAACTCGCGAAATCCGTCAAAGACATGTCAAATTTCTACGGAAACAGCTACATGTTTTCGTTCTGGGTTGTCGCGGTAACCCTGTACCTCGGAATCAACCTGAGCGTATCGTGGCTGGGTCGGCGCATGGCTCGAGTGGCCGCCGCAAGACGTGAATAGCGCCCAAGCGTGTGCGGGGCGAGCAGGCATCTGTGAAAATTCAACGGGATTATGTTGACCCTGTAGACGGGTCGGTCTATCCGATCCTGCAGCCACGCTGGGCATCTGCTGCAGGCAGACCACTCCTCGTGGAGCCCGGCTCGGGCATGGCGAGGGCAGATATCGACACCACCACGCGGGGCTTGTGGCGGTATCGTGCCGCCTTTCCGGTTGATGTTCCGAAACCAGTTGCTTTGGGAGTGGGGTCAACCCCGCTGGTGCATTGTGTGTGGCGAGAAGCAAACACGCTGTTCAAACTCGAGTGGTTTAGCCCAACCGGAAGCTTCAAAGATCGCGGTGCGAGCGTGATGTTGTCCATCCTGCGCCAACAAGGAATAGAGCAAATCATTGAAGACAGCTCAGGGAACGGTGGTGCCGCGATTGCGGCTTTCGGCGCGGCTGCCGGACTCCAGGTGACACTCTACGCCCCGGACGCAACCTCGGCAGCAAAACTGCTGCAGGCTCGCGCCTACGGTGCCAAACTTGTGCTGGTTCCGGGGGCACGAGAAGCCTCACAAACCGCTGCGATCACCTCCGCCGAGCGCGGCGGAGGATTCTATGCGAGCCACAATTGGCAAGCACTTTTTCTCGAGGGCACGAAAACCCTCGCCTACGAATTGTGGGAAGACCTTGACTTCCAAGCCCCGGACGCTGTGGTGACGCCCGTCGGAGCCGGCAGCAGCCTGCTCGGTCTTGCAATGGGGTTTCGCGAACTCATGGCTGCGGGTCAGATTTCCCGCATGCCGCGCCTCTACGCCGCGCAACCGCTGCACTGCTCGCCGATCGACGCAGCCTTTCGTGGCAACGAGCGAGGGACTCTGCCACGCGCTGTGCTGCCGACGATTGCCGAAGGAACGGCGATTCGTGATCCACTACGAATCCGTCAGATCATCTCAGCACTTCGGCACAGCGGTGGCGGCACCGTAGCGGTTTCAGAAGCTGAAATTCGACGTGCGGCGCACGACCTTGCGAAGCAGGGTCTGTATGCGGAACCAACGAGCGCAACAGCGGCTGCGGCACACACGTTACTCATATCAAACGGCAGCATCGCCCCGGGCGAGACAGTCGTCGTGATTCTCACCGGCAGTGGCCTGAAGGCGAGTGCTGCGCACCCAGAAGCGTTGGGTGACGAGGTCAACAGCCGCTGAGGCGCTGCTGCACCCAACGCCACCGACTTCACCTTGGGCAGATGCTCGCGGAGGCGATCAAGAATGTGGAAGCCGTGCGTATCAAGATCACCGTTCTTCAGAACTTACTCAAACAGGGTCAAGCGCTGTGTGCGGTCTGATTCCTGGTTCATCGCGGTAGTTTCGCGGAGAGTGCTGTAACCGATCCCGGACAGAAACGATCCTCTCCGCCGAAGCCGACGCCAACTGGGGTGCCGAGTACGGCACCCCCTCCCCTGACCGAGTGAACTGCCGCAACGGATACCGGCAGCGCGAGCTCGATACCCGAGAGGGCACCATCCTTGCTGGACAAACCGATGAACGCGCAGAAGGACGCCGCAATCGCCAAGCCGGATGCTGTTCCCACAGTTTGGCAATATCGTCACGTTCCACCGTTGAATAGTAATGCCCGAGCGGCGGGTTCCCGGTCGAAGTGAAACCCTTCCCGGGCTCACCCGGGCTCACCCTGGCTCACCCGGGCTGCGCATCGGCAGCGCCCGAGTGAGCCAGGCAAACGGCGCGAGTGAGCCAGGCGAACGGCGCGAGTGAGCCAGGCGAACGGCGCGAGTGAGCCAGGCGAACGGGCGCCTGTTATTCGCCCGCCGCACGCACCCGTTCCACGTGAAACACACACCCCTCCTCAGAGGCGAGCGGCGGGAGCGGCAAGCCGACCCGGCTGAGGACGGAACCTGGCAGGGTGACGGTGCCGGGCATCCACCATTGTGGAGCCGCATCGCCGATCCACAGCGGCTCACCGCCAAGCGGCACCCGGGTGACCCGGTACAGCGATGCGTCGTGCAACCCGGGAAACCGGACCGGTTCGCGCAGCGCCGCTGCCGCGGTTGCAAGCGTCACCACGGCAAACAACGCCTCATCACCATCGGGCGCCACCACGCCGTGCACCCACACATCGCCGGCGGGAGCGGTGTCTGCACGAACCGTAACTCCACCGTGCAACAACCCCCTGAACCGCTTGTATGTGGCAACCCACTCGGCAATCTGGGCGCGCTCCGCCGGCGAAGCCGCGGCAATATTCCACTCAATACCCGCGTGGGCAAACAACGCCGTCGTCATGCGGAAACTCAGTCGATGCGTGCGACCCGTCGTGTGCGCGGTCGGGCCACCAAGATGCGAACCAATCAACTCAGGCGGCAACAGCACACCCGTGAACCGCTGAATAGCCTGACGCTCCAACGCATCGTTCGTATCCGAAGCCCACACCCGATCAGTGCGCGCCAAAATACCAAAATCAATCCGCGCACCGCCCGAAGCACACGACTCAAACTCAACTTCGGGAAAACGCGCACGCAACTCATCAAGCAGTCGATACACGGCCAACGTTTGGGCATGCACCCCGCCCTCAATCAGGTCACGGTTATGATCCCACTTGATATAGCGAATCGGATACTCCTCAAGCAACGCAACCAAAGCATCCCGAATCGCGGCATACGCCTCAGGAATCGCCAGATTCAACACATGCTGACCACGCCACGGCAACGGCACCCCCTGCCCGCCAAGCACCCACTCGGGATGCGCGCGAACCAGATCCGAATCCAGGTTCACCATCTCGGGCTCAACCCACAACCCAAACTCCATGCCAAAGTCCTGCACCGAACGCACCAGCTCATGCAGCCCAGCCGGCCAAACCGCCGGATCAACCACCCAGTCGCCAAGCCCAGCCGTGTCATCACGACGACCCAAAAACCAGCCATCGTCCAGCACAAAGCGCTCCACGCCAACCTCGTGAGCTGCCGCGGCGAGCGCGCGCAACGCGGCAAGATCGTGATCGAAATACACCGCCTCCCACGTGTTCAACACCACCGGTCGCGGCCCAAGCGCGCGGCCCGCAACGCGCCGTCGAGAACGCACCGCGCCGTGAAACGCCCGACTCAACCCGTCGAGACCCTCATCAGAATGCACGGCAGACACCCACGGGGTCGCGAACGACTCACCAGGCGCGAGCACCACCTCGCCGCTTGCCAACAGCTCCCCCGCACCAACCTGGCGGTGACCGGTGCTGCGGACCTCCGCCCACTGCACCTGGTTCCCGCTCCACTCCAGGTGCGTCCCCCACACACTACCCGCGCGAAACGAAAAACCGGCAGAACCCACCACGCTCACCAGCGGCGAATCGTGACCGGTGCGGCCCGAGCGATTCTCCCGGCTCCACACCCCCTCGCGCAACTGCTGGCGCTGCGGTTGGCGCTCCTTCGCCCAGCGCCCAGCAAAATCGAGCAGCTCGCTCGCGGCGGCGTCAATCGGCAACGTCACCGCCAAACCCAGCACGGTGCAAGGCCCAGCACCCGTGTTGTGCAGCTCGTGACGCACAGACAGCACGCCATGCTCATCAAGCAACCAGTCGCTCAGCAGCCGAACCCCAGCGGCGGGATCGGCAAGAGTGAGCCGCACCCCGCTCCCCCGGCCAGGTTCAGCATGTTCCGCAACATCCGTCACCCGCACACTCGGCCAGGCTGCGGCGCGGGCGGCCGCGGCGTCACCGTCGCGGTGCAGCACCAGGCCGGGGCGTCCCGTCCAACCGTCACTGGCAAGCGGAATGATGCCCAAACGTTGCGGCGCATCGAGCGAACTTGGCGGACTCGCCGGCACGGCGGCCGCCGCCAGTGCGTCCAACTGCTCCTGGCCGACCGGGCCAAGGTGCGCACCCCAGTGCAGCACTGTGGGCATGGTGCCGGGTCGGGCATCCAGAACAATGGAAACGGCACCGCCGCTGAGATGAAGAACAGTCATTGGTCTACTTTCATAAAAAATTGGGTGGCATGCCCAGCCTAGTCGTGGAAAGCAAGCTCAATCCAGGCGGGTGGGGTTTCGGAGGCGAGCGCGGTGGGGATGGTGACCAGCAGCGAATCGCCGGCGCTCACCGCGTCGGTCGCCGGCACCGCCTGCGCGCCTGCCGAACCATGGTGGATGACCGACACGCGTTGCCCCGCACGCCCGGCAAACGCAATGGTTGCGCTGCGCTGACCGTCGGTGCCGGGAGCAACCAGGCCGATGTGGCGGGTTTCGCTGAGCGCGTGCGAGTCGAGGCTCGCCGCCAATACCGTGGCGGTGCTGTGCAGTACCCCCGGATACTCGGCGGGAATGGGGGCACCATCGATGCTGATGCTGCGCAAGGCGAGCAGGGTGAGCAGGGTGAGGTCTTCGCCTTCAAACCTGGCCCATGATGAGGATCGGGCGCCGCTCGCACCACCCAGCAGGTGCGGGTGGATGGGCTCAACCCGAAACTCCGAGCTTGGCCTGGTGAGCGCGGCAACACCGTTATACACGGCGATATCCGCCGGGCTTGGCGCACTGTCTCTGGGGTCGCCTGCGAAACTGCCGAGGGAACCTACCGGGCCAAACGCGGCCGTGTCGAACCAGATGTCACGAATGCGCACCCAGTCGTACCCGCCGGAACCGTAACTGGGCACCCCCACCTCACCCAGCATGGAGCTGAAAAACATGCGACGGTTTGCTTCCAAGTGATATTCGTCGGCGCACAGGTACATGTCGTCGGTTGAGTGCAGGTCGATGTATTCGGTGAGCAACGGGGAAAGGTTGTAGTACATCACAACCACGTCAGGGTTGACCTGACGCATGGCGCCGATGACGAGTTCCAGCGCCTTCACGAGCAGCAGTTCGCCACCCCATTCGCGAATGGCGGGGGCGGCGTTGCGCTGCGCTGGCAGCTCGTAGCCAAAATCGAACTTGACCAGGTCTGGCCGGTAGCGGCGCATGAACTGTTGCGCAAGGGTGGTGAGCACGTCGCGCACGGCTGGCTGTGACACATCGAAAAGGTAGTATTCCTGCCCGAGGTTGCCGCGCCGCACCGGTTTACCGGCGGGATCGGCGAGCATGTGGGATTCGGTGAGCCCGACCCGTGCGGGTTCATCGCAGCGCAGGAACGCGGCCCAGAGGCCCACGTTGCGCCCGTCGGTTCGGATGCGGTCCAGGAATGCTTCGAACCGGGGGAATCGTTCGGCGTCGTGTTCGAGTTTGCCGTAGCGCCCTTCCCATTTGTCGTCAATCACGAAGGTGCCGGGGTTCATTCCACTGGCAATCACCTGGTCGTACATGTTTTCCAGCGCATCCTGGTTGAAGCGGTGCACGGCAAAACTTCCCGAGCACTGCGCCCCCCACGTGTTGTATTGCGAGGCTTGCAGCACGGCGCGTTTGCGTTCGCTCTGGGCTGCCGGGCTGACGATGCCCGCCGCTCGAAGCACCCGCATGTAGGATCGGATGGCTTCGTCGTAGGTGGGCGCGATGGTGCAGACCCATTGCGCACCGCACTGCACCGGCCCGTTTCCGGTGGCGAGGTGCCCCCAGAGGTCGGAGTGGTTGCGCAGTTCTGGGCTGAATCGTTCGTCTGCGTGCCGCATGACAAGATCGCCGGCGGGCACGGCGGTGAGCCCGAAGCAGTAGGCTGCGGAGAGTTGTTTGGTGAGGGCGCTGCGTTCCAACATGGAACCTTCGATACTGAATCCGCCAAAGTAGTGGATGGGCAGGCCCCACTGCTGCGCCACAATGTCTTTGCTGTCGTTGGAGCCGCGGCCGAGCCAACTGGTGAGCCGAAGCCGCATGTTGTTGGGCAGGATGGGGCCGAGCGCCGACGATTCGTTGCTTCCGGGGTGCACCAGGTAGTCGCTTGCGAGGCCGGGTTGGGCGCGTTCTCCTGGATTTCCGAAGTGTGTAACGGAGACAATGTGCCGCGTGTGCGCGCTCTCATATGTGATTTGGCTGAACCAGAGCGCATTGGCATCGAAGCTGATGGTGTGGCTGAGCGTGTCGTTGCCGTTCACCCCGCTGCTCACAAAATGCGCGCAGGGTTGTTCGCCGGGTTGTTCGCCGGGTTGGAGGGTCACGGTGGTGCTGCCGGCACTGGGTGCGGCATCGGCGACGCTCACCACGGGTTGCAGGGGCCCGTCGACGATGAGCCGCCCGGCTGCGTCGTGCAGCGTGAAGTGGTCGTCGTGCTGCCGCCAGGTGAACGTGTAGTGTTCGGCTTCCAACCGAATAACGTCCTCCACAGTGTGGAT
>CAYTSH010000074.1:0-9686 GCA_964440395.1 uncultured Microbacteriaceae bacterium | reverse complement strand
CGTGGTACTGCCGGGAGCGGTGCTGCTCTGTTGTATTCTAATCGACGCCGCGCAACGCGGTGTCACTGCCCGGACGGAACGTCCAGACATCCGTGTTCCGTTCGCTCACAATAACCTGGATGCCGGGCAACACTTCACGCAACCGTGCGGCAGCCTGTGGGAGCCACACCCACTCGCTCGCCCAGTGCGACAGGTCGATGAGCGCGGGACCGCCGCAAACCCTGGCCTGTTCAACCGCCTCAGAGGCAGGATGGTGACGGAGGTCCGCCGTGATGAATACATCGGCACCGGTTACGAGCGGGTGCGACAGCAACCCGTCACCGGCCCCACCACAGAGCGCCACCGTGTGAATCAGCCGCTGCGGATCGCCCGCAACGCGAACGCCGCTTGCGGTTGCTGGCACAATCCGCGCGATGCGCTCGGCCAGTTCGCGAAGGGAAACCGGTTGCTCGAACCGACCAACCCTGCCGATGCCCTGCTCTGGGCGGCTGGAATCGCCAGCTGAAACAATAGGGGCCACGGCATCCAACCCAATTGAGGCGGCGAGCGCGTCGGATACGCCGCCGGCGGGGATATCTGCGTTGGTGTGGGCGGTGAGCAGCGCACAGTTTGCGCGGATGAGGTCGGCGAGGAGCGCGCCTTTGTAGTGTTCTTCTGCAATGCTGTGCACGCCGCGCAGGAGCAGGGGGTGGTGGGTGAGGAGGAGGTCGGCGCGGATGGAGATGGCCTCATCGATGGTTGCCCGCACGGGGTCGATCGCGAGCAGTATGGTGTGGATGGGCTGCTCGTCGCGGCCACTGACCAGTCCCACCCGGTCCCATGCCTCCGCGTCGCCGCCTGGCCAGAGTCGCTCAAGAGCGGCTCGAACGGTGGCCAGCGTTGGGGGGTGTTCGGGGGTGGTTGGGTGTTGGTGCGTTGCGGTCGGTGGGTGCTGCATAGTAGTTGACGATAGCGCACGCCGGGGGCTTGCGTGTGCCCATGGTGGGCGTGGCGGGTTTGCAAAGAATTGTCCGTTTTTCCCCGTAGCTCGGGGGGAATCCCGCTAGAATCGGAGGTGTTGTATCGCAGATTCTTTCCTTGTCACAGCGTTGTGCTGGGCGAGAACGAGCATCACGTTGCACACATAACAGGAAAACGGGGGTTCTGATGTATTCACACATTGTTATCGGCATTGATGGGTCTGCCGCGAGTCGCAGCGCGCTCATCTGGGGCATGAAGCGCGCGAGGGAATATAACGGCTCGGTTGAGCTGATGCATGTTATTGACGACTCGTTTCTTTCGGACATTCCGGTGTTCTTGAGTGAGGCTCGGCGCGCCGCAGATGTGCTCATGGAGAATGAGCTTGCGTTGGCGAGGTCGTGTGATCCGGATATCGAGTGCAAGACCACCATTGTCGTGGGGCATCCGGCTCACGAGTTTCAGGAGGCGTCGAAACGGGCAACGCTGATGGTTTTCGGTTCGCATGCCGGGCACGGGTTGCCGTTGTCGCTGTTCGGCAGTCGGGAGATTAAGTATGCTGCGGTGTCGAAATGCCCGGCGGTGCTGATTCCGCTGAGTGACGATGTGGAGCGTAACGGTGTGGTTGTGGGGATCGATACGACACCGCAGAGCGATATTCCGTTGCAGCTGGCCGCAAAAATTGCCGATCGGGTCAAAACTGATCTCACGGTGGTGTACGCCTGGACGGCGCCGGTTACGCCGGGGTTGGAATACCTGTGGAGTGATCAGTTGCTGGCTACCCATGAGGACGGCGCGAAGCGTGCGATGGAGCAGGCCGTTGCGAGCATTGTCGAGCAGTATCCGAACCTGGTGATTCATCGACAAGTTGTGCAGCAGGCTCCGGTTCCAGCGTTGGTTTCGGCGGGAAAAACCGCACGACTGATCGTGGTTGGGAATCGCGGCAGGTCACGGCTTGTGAATATTTTGTTGGGTTCCGTGAGCCACGGCATTGTGCAGCATGTGCCCTGCCCGACGCTCATTGTGCATACGGACACGCCGCAGGAGGATCTTGTCGCGCCGTAATCGGCAGGAAGACCGCGTAGCGCCGTAATCGTGGCGCTGCGCATGGAATGTTTTTGCAGCCGAGTTGTTGCAGCAAGTGACACAGTCACACGTTGGTTATGCGTATCCCCGCATTGGGGATACCACTGAGAGGATCATTCTATGAATACGGCAACACGTGTTACCCGCGGCCCCGAAATTGCTGCACCCATTCATGAGCTGCTCGCCAGTCGCTGGAGCCCCCGCGGTTTCGACCCCGAGGCTTCCGTTACGAAGAACCAGCTCGATGCGCTGCTTGAGGCGGCGCGCTGGGCGCCGTCCGCTTCGAATCAGCAGCCGTGGCGGTTCATCGTTGTGCGTCGCGGTTCGGCCGGGTTTGCGAAGGTGATCGATCACCTGGTCGGGTTTAATCAGGAGTGGGCACCAAACGCTTCGGTGTTTGTGGTTGCAATTGCCGCCACTCGGGATGCCGATGGCGCTATCCAGCGCTGGGCTGAGTATGACCTGGGGCAGTCGGTTGCTCACCTGACCCTGCAGGCTGAGGCGTTGGGATTGATCACGCACCAGATGGGTGGCTTTGACGCGGCGGGGCTCCAGGGGGCGTTTGCGCTTGCGGAGGATTTGGTTCCGGTGGCGATTGTTGCTGTGGGCACGGTGATTCCGGCTGAACAGATTGCGAATGAGGGCATTCGGGAACGGGAGACGGCACCGCGGGTTCGGCGGGAGCTCAGCGAATCAATTCTGCTGTTTGAGGAATAGTTTCGGCCGAGTGGCCGGTTAGAATCGCCACGCTACCGCATCGAATCCTTCCGGGGGGTCCGGCTGCCACGAATCGTTACTCGTGACCAGTCCGGTGCCCCCCGGATTGTTTTGTTCAATGATGCTGTAGGTGCCATCATCGTGGACATCGGTGATGAGCAGCGTGTGCACGCCGAACTCCCAGGAGTCTGGGCGTGCGCGTGACGTGTATTGCACGATGTCGCCCGGTGTCATGTCTTCGAGGGCTACCTTTCGAGCGCCCACATAGTTTGCAACGGGCGTGCCTGAGCCGACCCAGGCGCCACCGCCTGCACGAATCCAGCGTTTCGCACCGGCGATGCACTCCCCCGGCATGTCCCAGCCGGTGGGCATCGACTGTCCGAGTTCTGCCGTTGCCGCGGCAATTGTGGCGGCAACGTCGAAGCCGTGATCGTCTACGGGCGCGGGGGGTTCGATTTCGGCCAGCTGAATTTCCGGAATATCCACTCGCTGCTGGGTTTGGGTTGCTGGGGCGGCAAATCGTTGCTTCGTTTCGAGCCCGTGCTGCGCACTCGCGGAGCGTTGCGGCGCAGCGGTGGCCGCGAGCAGCGGGCTGTGCAGGTTGGTCACCGGGGTTTCTGCACTGGTTGCGCCGACTGCGGTGGCGTGCAGCTGGTTGCTGTTCCCAAATGGATGCTGTGGTGCCGATTCTGCCGCGTGCGCCTGTTGTGGGGCGAGCATGACGCTGCAGGCCATCGCGACAACCAGGCTCCCGACGGCGAGTTGTGTGCCTCGTGGTGTCGATGCGCTCGCCACCTGCAATGCGGGGGCGGAGCGTTTTGTGTGGTTGTAACGGTTGCGGGCTGGGCGTGAAAAACGCTGCACGATGAGTTGGGTTCCCTTCGTCTGGGCAGCACAACGACACGACTGCGCGTGTCGTCAATGTCCAGAGTTGAATCCGCGGATAACGTGAGCGGATCCGGGGTTCAGATCCGCCTGCCAACGGGTTGCGGTGAGCGGGGCTCACCTCCCAAATTGGTTGGCACCGCGGTGCTGCCGATAGGTCAAGGGTAAAAGCCCAACTCGAAAAACCCCTGAACGTAACCTGATCAAACACACAAAATGTTCACAGCGCTTCGCAGCCGCACCTACGCCGGGTCGGAATGCGGCTGCGACGTCAGTGCGAACGGGGCACGCAACACCCGAGGCAGTTCCGCACGGCGCACCCAAAACAGCACGACCGCCGCAGCCAGGTACGCCGCGGCGAACCACCAGCGAGCCTGTGGGTCGGTTGCGAAAAATGCGGCCACAAAACTCGCCAGCAACACCAACGCTGCCGGCAGGGTAAACCGCAACGTGAGCAGCACGGCGACACCAAACAGGGTCTGCCCCGCCGTCAACGCAATCTCCGCAAGCTGGCGCTCATCCACCGGAAGCGCAAGCGAACCGCCACCCAGCGCGTGCGCCACGGGCAACGAACCCACCAGGGCCGTCCACTGGTTCACCTTACTCGCGAGCAACATGCCAAGCGCCATCGCCGCCCTGCCACGCGCCGCAAACACCAACGCAATCACAAACTCGGGCGATTCGGAGGCGAGCGGTGCGAGCCACTGCACTAACAAAAAATCGTCAAAACCCAGTGCCTGCCCACCCGCAACCAGACTCTCAGCAAACGGCCGGGCAAGCGCCAAAATCGCGGCCGATGCGGCAACAAACACCCCCACCACCACGCTTCGCCGCGCCCGGGTGGAGAGCTTCGCCATCTCCCCCGCAACACCGAGCAGCACCGGCTCCTCCCCCTCCTCGCGAGAAACCCGGAAAAGGTACCAACCAAATAGCGCGAGCAGCGCGACTCCCCACACCACATGGATGCGCTGAGTGAGCAGGATGAACCCGGTGGGCACGCTCGCAATGAGTAGCAGTCCCAACTCGACCCGGGAATCGGCGGGCAGGCGGATCTGCAGGGGGCGGGCATCCACCCCGTTGTTGAGGCGCGCACCGCGGCGGCGAGCGAACCAAACCGCCACCCCCGTGACGCCGAACACCAGCGGCCAGCCGAACCCGAGCAGTAGTCGGTTCGAGCCGGTCATGTTGGCGGCGGCGTACGCCGCGAGCGCGGGTTCAGCCCCGGAGCGGTAGGCAAAGTAGAGATCGATGGCGTATTCGGGCAGGATGGCGATGATTGCGAGCAGACCGAGCGCGAGCCCGCCGGAGATGTCAAGTTCTGCGGTCTCCCCAGCCCAGGAGAGTGCGAAGGCTGCCGCGACGATGCCGGTACCGAAAAGCAGGACGCCGAGGAGTGGCGAGCCTTGCTGGAATTCGCCGATGCGGGTGAGACCCGGGGTGATGAGGGCGGCGATGACGGTGAGTGCGGCGGCGACGCGGAGGCTGGGGTTGCGCGGGAATTTCAGGTTGCGCCGCCGGTCGGTTGTGCGGGTGGTTGCTGGCACGGGTGGCGTTGCTGGCTGTGCTGACGCGGCTGACGGTTGCTGGGGCATGGGTGCGTGATTCCTTGTTCCCGGGTGTTCCCGGGTGTGACGACGATCCACCTGGCGGCGGGCAAACGCTGACAATTGTTGCAGAGTTTGTCTCGCGCCTGGCCGTGCCCGGCGGTATTCTCAGCGTTTCGTGGGAGCGAACTTGTGTGCTGCCGTGCGCCGTTGTCGGGAAGTTCGTCTGGCCTGGTTGCCGCGGCGACGGAGGCTGAGGGTGAGGGTGAGCAGGATTGTCCAGATGAGTGCGGTGAGTGGCACGCCGCCCCAGGGCGCGACGCCGCTGTGTGCAAGCCCCTGACCGGCGAGCGTTCCCGCCCACTGTTGCGGTGCCAGCTTGGTTGGGTTGAGCAGCGTAACCGTTGCGGTTGCGCTGATGGTGTGCCCGAAGTCGTCGGTGACGGTGGCCGTGTTGGTGACGGCCTGCGCGCCCAGGGTGTGTTCGTATGTGGTGACGATGGTGAGGCTGGTCGATTCGCCAACTCCTAGCCCGCCGGTGTTGATTGCCTTGACGCTGTTATCGGCGGCGTTTGTTCGTTCCCACCCGTTGCCGTCGGTCTGTGCGACGTGCAGCGGGCCAGGCAGTTCGTCGGTGATGGTGAGGGTGCCGGGGAGCACGGTCGGGCCGCTGTTGTGCACGACCAGTTCCCACGTGACGCTGCCGACGGCCCGTTCGATGACGCGTTTGGTTAGGGTGAGGGTTGCGTGTGGTCGCACGGTGATGTGCACTTCGTCGGTGTTGTTTGCGAGGGTGGTTTCTTCGCTGGTGGTGTGCACGGTTGCGGTGGCGACGCCTCCCGGCACGGCGGTTGGGGTGACGGCGAGGCTGAGTTCGATGGTTTCGCTGCCATCAACGGGGATGCCGTGGTCGCTGACCAGCAGGTAGCTGCGCGCGCCGTGGTCGGGTTGTGCGCTGGCTGGCTGGGGGCTGATGCGCCAGCCAGGTGTGTTGACGTGGTCGAGCAGTATTCCCGTTGGGAGTGTTTCCACGATGCTCACTGGTCCGGGCTCGTCGATGGGGCCGTTGTTGCGGATGGTGAGTTGCGCTGTGGCGGGCTGGCCGGTGTCGAGTGTGGGGAGTGCGTGGTGTGTGATTTGGAGGTCTACGAGGTTGGGTGGGCTGAGTGGGGCTGAGTCTGTGTTATTGCTGAGGTTTGGGTCCGGGGTGTGTGCGGTGACGAGGACAGTGTTGGAGAGCTGCGGGAATGCGGCTGGGCTGACGAGTGTTTCGACGATGAGTTGCCGTTGTTCGCCCGCTGCGAGGGGTTTGCGCAGGGTGGCGTTGATGGCGTCTCGGTCGCCTTCGACTGTGTCTTGGATGATCGCCGATTGCACCACCCAGTCTGTTTCATCTGCGACGGTGTTGAGGCGAAGGCCGATGGGGAGGGCGTCTTCGAGTGAGACGCGTTCGGCGACGGAGGGACCGGCGTTGGTGATGGTGAGTTGGAACCGGGCTGTTCCACCGATTTTTGCCGTGCCGAGGAGTGTTTTGGTGACTTGCAGGTCGGCTTGTGGGGTGGTGCCGGTGGGGTCGTCTGAGACGAGGTTTTCTCGTCCGGTGTCGGCGTCGAGCGGGATGACGGTCACGACGTTCACTTCGTTGGCGTTGCTGGCTGCCCCGATGCGGGCGGTGAGCGTGAATGTGCGCCGTTCGCCGACACCGAGCACATCGGTGGATGTGGTGGTGATTCGGCCGGTTTCGGGGTCGTATTGCCATTCCGGGGTGAGTATCGGCGTGAACGATGCGGGGAGTTCGTCGGAGACGACAAATCCGGCGACGGTTGGGGTTGGACCGTAGTTGGTGACGGTAATGGTGTAGGCGATGGTTTGGCCTACCAGTGCGGGTTCTTGGTGGGTTTTACTCACCCCGAGGTCGACCAGTGCGGGCACGGGTTGTGTGCTGGTCGCGTCGGGGTCTGCTGCGGTGTTTCGAGCTGCGGTTGTGACGTGAAGTGCGTTGGTGATGCTCGGGAATGCCGCCGGGGTGACGCGAACGGTGAGGAGGACGGGTTCGGGAACCGCTCCTGGCAGCAGCGCCTCGTTGAGGGTGGCGGTGAGGGTGCCGTTTGTTTCGGTGATGTTCCAGTCGGGTGAGGTTGCCGAGACGAATTCGAGCCCTTCCGGGAGCACGTCGGTGAGAGTGACGGCTGTGGCTAGTGATGGGCCTTCGTTTTGTGCGGTCAGGGTGTAGCTGAACGTTTTACCGATCACTGGCAGCCCAACCGGCGTTTTTTGGGCGCGCACGGCGGCAACGTGCACGATTGCAATGCTGTCGCTGGCATAGTCGTTTGCACTGTTGCTGTCGAGGGTTGGGGTGCTGACGCGCGCGTCGGCGGTGACCGCCTGGGCGGGCATGGTGGCGGGGGCGAGGAGCGTAATATCGAGCGGCGGCGCTTGCTGTTCCGGTGCGAGGCCGTCGCTGTCGAGTAGCCGAACGGTGAGGGGCTGCCCGGGGGTCCACGAAACTAGTTGCCACCCGCTGGAGACGCCGGTAACGATCAAACCGCCCGGGATGCCGAGCTGCACGGTGATGGGACCGCTTGCCTGTGAGGGGCCGTTGTTGCGCACCTGGGCGGTGAGGGTGAGCGATTCGCCTGCCGCCAGCTCTGTCGGGGTGTGGTTGAGCAGCACCTGCAGGTCTGCCTGGGTGGGCACGGTGATTTCGGCTTCAGCTATTCCGCCCGGGGCACGCCCCGGGAGGCGCGAGGGGGTGGTTGTGCTCACGGTGGCCCGGTTCACCAGCACCGCATTGTTGGGGGTGTTGGGTGCTACGGCCGCGACGATTTCGAACACGGTTTCGCCGGGCGGTAGCAGCTGAGCCAGGTAACGCACGCCGGCGCCAGCTTCGGGTTGCCAGGTGCCTTCAGGCGACGTGCTGCTCACGATGCGTGCGGATACGAGGCTGATTCCGGCGGTGAGCGGGTCGGAGAGGAGCACGTCGGTGGCGTTGGATGGCCCCTGGTTGGTGACGGTGATGGTGTACGTTGCGTTGGTGCCGGCGACGGGAGCCGCGGTGATGGCAGTTTTCTCGATGGTGAGGTCAGCGAGCGCGAGCACGTCCGCGTCGTCGCGGGCGGTGTTGTTGCCGAGGTTGGGGTCTGGGAGTGGACCGCGCACGCTGGCGATGTTGGTCACGGTGCTGTCCCCCAGGCTGATGTCGGGGAGCACCTGGACGGTGAGTTCGGGGGCGCGTTCGCCGGGGGCGAGGAGGGCGGTGTAGGTGCAGGTGGGCACGCCTTGCTGTTGGCCGAGTTGCCATCCGTTTGTGCCGCAGCCGGTGACGGTGAGCCCTTCCGGCACGAGTTCGCGGACGGTGAGCTCACCGTTGCTTGCGGATGGGCCGAGGTTGGTAACGGTGATGGTGAAGCTGCCGGTTTCGCCTGCGATGAGGTCCCGCAGGTGTGTTTTGGTCAGTTGCAGGTCGGCTTCGCCCGTCACGTTGGAATCGTCGGTGCTGCTCGCGTCGATGGGCGCGTTGGGGCTGTTGACGACGGCGGTGTTTTGTAACCCTGCGCTGAGGTCGAGTGTGGGGCTGAAGTTCACTGCAATGGTGACGGTTGTGGTTTCTTGCGGGGCGAGCGGTTTGGGGAGGTTGAGGACGAGGGGCTGGGTCTGCGTGACGTTCCAGGGTTGGGCGCTTTGGAGTGTCCCGGTGAAGGTGACGCCTTGCGGGAGTTGATCGGTGATGGTGACGTTGTGGGCGGTTGCCGGCCCCTCGTTGGAGACGGTGAATTCGTAGGTGCCTGTGCTTCCCGCGGTGATGGTGCCGAGGTGTCGTTTTTGCAGGTTGAGGCTGGTGACGGCGGTGACTGCGGTGGTGTGGGTGCCGGTGTTGGTGAGTGGGGTGGGGTCGTTGAGTCCGTTTCCGCCGCGCACGGTGGCCGTGTTGGTGAGTGGTTTCGTTTGGGCACCTGCGGTGTAGTCGGGGTCGATGGCTACTTGCAGGTTGATTCGGGCGATGGGCACGCCGGGTTGGATGACACCGGTGTAGATGGCGGTGATGGTCTGGCCGGCGTTGGTGATGTCCCAGCCGGCACCGTGGGCTTCGATGAGTTGCACGCCGTCGGGGAGGGTGTCGGTGACGGTGATGTCGCCGAGGGTGGGTGAGGGGCCGGCGTTCTGCACGTCGAGGTGGTAGGTGAGGGTTGTGCCGGCGTTGGCTGTACCGGTGTGTGTTTTGGTGAGGGTGAGGTCACTTTGCAGTTCCACAGTGGTGGATGCCGTTGTTTCGTTGTTACCCAGCGCCGGGTCGTGCACGTCCCCCTCGGTGAGCGTGGCGTGGTGTTGCAGCACGGTGCCTTCGGTGAGTGTTGGGGAGAATCGGACGGTGATGTTGAGCGGTGGCAGGGTGGTGCCTTTGGTGAGTCCGGTGCTTTCGCGGGTGAATTCGAGTTCTTGCCCGGTTGTGCGGATGAGTGCCCACCCGGTTGTGCTGTCGTGGCTTTCGTAACTGAC
>CAYTSH010000073.1:8160-9742 GCA_964440395.1 uncultured Microbacteriaceae bacterium | reverse complement strand
CCCCTCCGCCGCCCCCTCCGCCGCGCCCTCGCCACGCACCGGCACCCGTCGAGCCAACAGTACCCAAACCGTGCCGAAACGAACTCGCTGCACCGTCGCATCAAGCACAAACCATTCACCGCGCCGCAACGCGTGTCCCTCCACCGCACTACCATTCGCGGAGTTGAGATCCCGCAACGCAACACGCACCGACCCCTCAACATGACTCACCTCGAGTGTTGCGTGCTGGCGTGAAACACTTCGATCAATCAGGTGGATGCGTGACGTGGCCGCCCTGCCAACCGTGTTCCTCCCAGCCGCCAGGGTGAACGTTGCACCGCGTTGTTGCCCCGTTTGCACGGTGAGGGTCGCCACACCTTCCAGCGATTCCCCCGCGCGTTGCTGCGCCTGATTCACTGGCTGAACGTGCAGCACCGGTGCGACAGTGTATCCGGAACGCAATGGTGTCTCTGCAAGGCACTGCTGCGGGGGCAGCGTCAGGGCCGGATCGCTGTCTGGCGACGTGATTCGTAACGTAAGATCCACCCTGCGGTCCGCCGCTGCCTGCGCGTAGGGGTACGCTTCGGGGAATGTCAACACAAGATGCCGTGCGATTTCCCGCACCGGAACGATCGGGTCGCAGCGCAACATGAGCGATACGCCCGAAGTTCCCGGGTGCTCCACAACGAGTGCAAGGTTCATTCGCCTGCTCCTGGTGCCACAAACGCGGACACGCTGATACTGGTGCGACACGTGCATGTCGCAGATGATGCTCTGCGTTGTTGCCAGGATGGCTGGGGTGCGATTCGTTGCCTTGCGGCTTGGTGAGCGGTTGGTGCGGCTAAGCCGCTGACCTACAGCGTTTCATCGAAATCGATGTCGCCATTCTCCTCGTGGTACGCCAAAATGTCAAGCGCTTCCTCATCTAACTCGTCGCTTTCCAACCCGGCCTCACTGCGGATGAGTTGACGGTCAAGCAACAGAATTTCCCTGTCCTCGAGCATCTCGGCGACCTCTTCAGGGTCGAAGCCTTCGCTGTCCCGAATCAGCGAGTCCAGCATCCTGATGCCCCTATTGAGCCAAACCTGGGCGTTGTGGATATCGTTCACCTCGTTGAAACTCTCGCCGATGAACGAATAAATGAGCGGATCAAGTGGCTTTTCCTGCCGAATCTCTTCAGCAATTTCGAGCGCCACCCCGGTTTTACCGGTCCGCAGCGCCGCGTCCAACAGGTAAACGCGCTTGTCGGGAGCTGCATCGCCCTCCGCGTCTTGCGCTTCAAGCGCAACCGCAAAAGCTGCCTCATCATCCCCCGCGTCATACCAGGACTCAGCCGCAGCAACGAGCAGTGCCGCTGGGCTTGTGTCCTCCTCAAACACCGTTTCGGGATCACGAGCAAGGGCAGTGAATTGCTCAGCAACAGCTCTCGCCGCCTGTGGCGTTTCCGCTTCAAAGCTGGTGTTGTCGATGAATTCCCACGAAACAGTAGTGCTCATGCCATCCAGCGTAGCGCTATTTGGGGTCGGGGGAATACCCCAATGTGCTCTCTGCGCCCTGACTCCATGAACCGCTTGGATGCTGTGGCTGGGTGTGTTCCGCGGGT
>CAYTSH010000073.1:0-8060 GCA_964440395.1 uncultured Microbacteriaceae bacterium | reverse complement strand
GAGCGCGTGTGTCCGGGTTGGGTGGCGTCTTGCGTGCGTTCGTGCTCACCTGGCGGATGCTGTGGCTGGGTGTGTTCCGCGGGTGAGCGCGTGTGTCCGGGTTGGGTGGCGTCTTGCGTGCGTTCGTGCTCACCTGGCGTGGCAAGGATTTGCGACTTCAGATGTTTCGTATTATGCTTGCACCGTTGCTCACGCCAGATCTGGAAGTGAGTGAAAACGGAGCGTTACCCAAGCGGCCAAAGGGATCTGACTGTAACTCAGCTGTCATCGACTTCGGGGGTTCGAATCCCTCACGCTCCACCTCAGAAAAACCCCCGTTTTCACGGGGGTTTTTCTCGTTCTGTTCGAATGTTTGCAGTTGGCTCGCCGGTGAGTAACCGCAGCTTTGACATCGCGTGCAGCGTGATGCAACAATCCGCACACCCTGCCATGCAGATAGAGGGGGCTATCCCCACTAACTCGTGCTCACCCGTGGTGTGTGCGCATCCACAGCATCCGTGGGTGAGCGTGAATGCGTGCGACACCCCGTCCCAGTCGGGCTTTTGTGCTCACCCGTGGTGTGTGCGCAACCTCAGCATCCGTGGGTGAGCGTGAATGTCTGCGACACTCCGTCCCAGTCGGGCTTTTGTGCTCACCCGTGGTGTGTGCGCAACCTCAGCATCCGTGGGTGAGCGTGAATGCGTGCGACACTCCGCCGTGTCGGGGCTTTTGTGCTCACCCGTGGGTGCCGCGCGCTTTTGTGCTCACCCATGCCACCCCAGAAACGCAAACGGCGCTTCCCCGCGCAAACGCGGGGAAGCGCCGAAACAGTCAGTACGCTGCTAGAGCGCCGCGGGAGCCACCCAGACTGTGGTTTCCGCGGGAATCATGCCGCCGGTGATTGGAGCGCTCGAGAGGAGCACCCTACCCGCAGGCAACGCGATCGGGTTTTGGCCAAAATTGCTCACCACGGTCACGTCACCCGCACCAGCCGCGCCGTCACCCGCACCAGCCGCGCCGTCAGCCGCACCCCGAGCAACAGCACCCCCCGCACTCACCGTGAACGACAGTGCGTCGAGCCCCGTGGTGTCGTTCCAGGTGAGTGAACCGAGACCGAGCGAGTATTCGCGACGCAACCGCAGCGCCTCCCGGTAGAGTTCCAGGGTGGAGCCGGCCACGGCATCCTGCACATTGACCGCCAACGCGGCCCACTCGCTTGGCTGCGGCAACCAACTTGCGCCAGTGTCGTTGAACCCGAATGCTGGCGCGTCCGCAACCCAGGGCAGCGGCACGCGGCAACCGTCGCGGCCGTACCGTTCGCCATTTGTGCGAAACCAGGTGGGGTCTTGCCGTGCCTCGTCCGGCAGGTGGATTGCCTCGGGCAGACCCAGTTCCTCGCCCTGATAGACGTAAGCCGAACCGGGCAGAGCGAACATCATGGTGGATGCTGCGCGGGCGCGACGCAACCCCACAACCGGGTCGGGCAGCCCTGGAGAGGCGGGGCCGATGCCTTCACCTTGCGGGTTCTCGGCGGTCAGCGCGAGGCGGCTTGCGTGCCGCACCACGTCATGATTCGACAACACCCAGGTGCTGGGTGCCCCGACCGCTGCGAACGCCGCGATCGAGTCGTCGATCACGCGGCGCACGGCCACGGCATCCCACCCTGTTGACAGGTAGGGGAAGTTGAACGCCTGGTGGAGTTCGTCTGGGCGCACCCAGTCTGCAAGTTTCGGTAGCGGCTCCACCCACGCTTCGGCGCACAACACCCGGTCGCCGTCGTATTCGGCGAAAATTCGGTTCCAGTCGCGGTACACGTCGTGCACGCCGGGCTGTGCGAAGAATGGCGGTGTGCTGTCGACGGCTCCACCGCCCGTCATGGAGTCACCGGCTGCGGGCGGGTTCCAATCAGGCAAACCTTCCGCCTTGAACAGGCCGTGCGCCACGTCGATGCGGAACCCATCCACGCCACGATCCAACCAGAAACGCAGCACGGCGCGGAACTGTTCATGCACCCAAGGGTTGGTCCAGTCGAAGTCTGGTTGGGTCGAATCGAACAGGTGCAGGTACCACTGTCCGGGGGTGCCGTCAGGGTTGGTCGTGCGAGTCCAGGCGGGGCCGCCGAAAATGCTCTCCCAATTGTTGGGGGGCAGCTCGCCGTGCGCACCTTTGCCGTCGCGGAACAGGTAGCGGGCCCGCTCAGGGCTGCCCTCCCCGGCGGCAAGTGCCTCCTGGAACCAGGGGTGGTCACTCGAGGAGTGGTTCGGCACCAGGTCTACGATGATGCGCAAACCCAGTTCATGCGCGCTTGCGAGCATGTCGTCAAAGTCTTGCAGGGTGCCGAAGATGGGGTCGACATCAACGTAGTTTGCTACGTCGTAACCGGCGTCGCGTTGCGGTGAGGTGAAGAAGGGGGAGAGCCACACCGCGTCGACGCCTAACGATTTGAGGTGCGGCAGTTTCTGCCGGATACCGATCAAGTCGCCGATGCCGTCGCCGTTGCCGTCGGCGAACGATCGCGGGTAAACCTGGTAGATGACGGCGCTGCGCCACCATTCGGGTGTGTGTGTCATAGTTTCCGTTTTCTGTGTTGATGGTGCCTGGTCTGTGGGTGCCGGGCCGGCCGTGCCGGGGCTGTGGTAGCGGGCCGACCGTGCCGGGCGCGGCATGAGTGTCAGTGCCGGGCCGACCGTGCCGGGTGCGGCACTGACACGCTTAGCCGCGACCCGCTGGCGCTGGCGCTGGGCCGGTGCTCCCGCGTTTGATGAAGGTGGTGGTGAGTTCGATGCTGCTTTGTTGCGGGACGGCGTCTGGGTCGAGTTGCCGCATGAGTGCTTCGACGGCGAGCGCGCCTTGTTCTTTGGGGTATTGGGCGATGGTGGTGAGGGAGAAGAGTTCGGCGAGGTCGTGGTTGTCGACGCCCACGATGGAGAGGTCTTTGCCGGCGGTGAGTCCGAGTTCTCTGAGTGCGAGGATGGCGCCGATCGCCATTTCGTCGGAGCTGACGAACATTGCGGTTGGTGATGCTCCGGGGCGGCGGAGCAGTTCGAGTGTGGCGTGGTAGCCGCCTTCGATGGTGAAGTCTGCTTCGGCTTGGAGGTGGTGTGGGATGGGGATGCCTGCCGAGTTGAGTGCGGATTCGTAGCCGGTGCGTCGGTTGGTTGGGAGGTGGAAGTCGGCTTCGAATTCGATGGTTCCGCTGAGGTGGGCGATGCTGGTGTGTCCGAGGTCGATGAGGTGTTGGGTGGCTTCGCGGCCGACGGCGATGTCGTTGATGCTGAAGGTGGTCACGCCGGGGAGGGGGCCGCCGACGCCGACGATGGGTTTGCCGAGGGTTTGGATTCGGCGGAGTTCGTGTTCGCAGATTTCTTGGGAGATTGCGATGAACGCGTCGACGCGTTTGCGGTGCAGGTTTTGTTCGAAGAGCCGTTTGCGGGCTTTGTCGCCGCCGCCGACGCTGTAAAATGTGAGGTCGTAGCCGTAGGGGTTGAGTGCGGCGGCGATGCCTTCGATGACGGTGGCGAAGTACCACCGGGTGATTTCGGGGACGAGCACACCGACGTTTTTGGTGCGGCCTGATGCGAGCCCTGACGCGCTGGATGAGATGACGTAGTTGAGTTCTTCGACGGCTCGCATGACGCGTGATGTGGTGCCTGGGGATACGGTTTGTTTCCGGTTGAGCACGCGTGAGACGGTGGCGGTGGAAACGCCTGCGCGGCGGGCGACTTCATCGATGCTGGCCATGTCTTCCTTTCAATCAATGGGTGGATGCCGTTGTCGCGTCTCAGCGACACCTCATGTAAGCGGTTGCATTGTTGCTACTAGTATGACAGCATGTAAACGCTTGCATACTCTTTTTGCAAACACCAAGGGTCGTTTCCCCACCATTGCCAAACCTGTGACCGCGGCGTCGTGCTCTCAGACTCGGGAATGGCGAAGGAGCCGAACCTTTCAACCACAAGAAAGGCACGCCAATGAAGGTGACTACTCAGCGAATCCTCGCTGCAGGAGCAATTGCGACCAGTGCAGCGCTGCTGCTCAGCGCCTGCTCCACTCCCACAGAAAGCCCGTCAAACGGAGCGTCAAAATCCGGTGATTCCGGCTCAAGCTCCTCCACCACCACGCTGAGCGTTTGGGTTGACTCAGAGCGCCTCGGTGTGCTCAAAGATGCTGCCGCGCAGTACAGCAAAGACACCGGCATTGAGGTGAAACTCATTGATAAGAGCCTCGACAAGATGAAGGCTGACTTCGCCCGCGAAGCACCAACCGGCAAAGGCCCAGACATCATCATGGGTGCCCACGACTGGATCGGTGGCTACGTCACCGACGGCATTATTGAGCCCATCGAGCTCGGTGACAAGGCGAAAGAATTCGCGCAGGTCGCCATTGACTCGGCCACCTACGATGGCAAGGTATACCAGCTGCCATATGCAATCGAAAACGTTGCCATCATGCGCAACAAGGCACTCGCGCCCGACCCAACCCCAGCCACGTGGGATGAAATGATTTCCGTCGGGAAAGCCGCCGGCAAAAAGTACCCCTTCGTCGTGACACAAAACGGCGTAGAGGGCGACCCGTACCACATCTACCCGTTGCAGGCGAGCTTCGGTGCCTCCATCTTCGGACTCGATGCGAACGGTGGCTACGACGCCAGCAACCTCACCCTCGGCAACGAGCAGGGTGTTGAATTCGCAAAATGGCTCGCAACCACCAAAGACGTCATCAAGGGTGACATCACCGGCGACGTCGCAAAGCAAGCCTTCCTTGACGGCGAAGCACCCTTCTGGCTCACCGGGCCGTGGAGTGTGCGTGACGCGCAAGACGCCGGCATCGACATCGCCATCGACCCGATCCCCTCAGCCGGTGGTCAAACCGCAACGCCGTTCGCCGGGGTGAAAGGCTTCTTCATCAACTCCAACAGCAAAAACACGCTTGCGGCAAACGACTTCCTCGTCAACTTCATCGCGACCGAAGAAATTCAAACCGCGCTGTTCGAAAAAGGCGGCGTGCTGCCCGCAATGACCGCCTCCGCCGACAAGGCTGCCTCTGACGAAATCCTCAAAGGCTTCCAGGCCGTCGGTGCAAACGCAAAGCCAATGCCCGCCATCCCCGTGATGGCTGACGTCTGGACCCCGTGGGGCATTGCAGAAGGCGAAATCCTCGCCGGCGCAGACCCCGTAAGCACGTGGACCAAACTCGGCGAAGATGTCAAGAAAGTCATCGAAACCGGGAAATAACCCATAACCGCAGGATGGCTCGCCAGGCACCCAGCCAAGGCGAGCCATCCAGCGTACTCAGCCCCAGCATCCACCAATTGATCCAGAGAAGAACGTTGTGAACCCCCCAACCAACACACGCGACGAACACTCCACGCTCGAACAACCCGAGACGCCAAAGGCGGCAAGACTCAGGCGCATGAGCGCAAACGTCGGCACCTCCACCGGCTCATTCATAGCCAAAATCATCATGCTCGGCATGTTCGACGCCCTCGCAGTGACCGCGATCTT
The DNA here is from genome assembly GCA_964440395.1 of uncultured Microbacteriaceae bacterium. Lineage (GTDB taxonomy): Bacteria > Actinomycetota > Actinomycetes > Actinomycetales > Microbacteriaceae > CAYTSH01. Next base: position 2,577 of record CAYTSH010000073.1, on the reverse strand, counting down.
CACCAGCATTGCGGCCAAAAACTGGACATTCGTGCTGATCATCGCGCTGATAGCCGTCGTCTTCAACGTCATCTACCTGCGACCCGGTGCAAAACCCTCAAAATATCTTGCCCCAGGGTTCCTCTTTCTTCTCATTTTTCAGGTGTACGTCATCGGCTACACCGGGTACATTAGCTTCACCAACTTCGGTGGCGGCCACACCGTCTCAAAAAGCCAAGCCATCGACAGCATCATCGTCGCCGGCCAGGAACGCGTCGAAGACAGCGCAAGCTACCCGCTCACCGTCATCCAAGACGGTGACACATTCGGCTTTCTCACCGTAGAAGACGGCGAAGCGGTGTACGGCACCGCAGACGAACCGCTGCGCCCCGTCAACAACGCAACGTTCGACGGTGACAAGCCGGTCGCGCTGCCCGGCAAAACAAGCCTCGACTTCGCGGCAATCCTTGGCAACCAGCAGGCAATCACCCAGCTCGCCGTGCCATTCTCAGACGACCCGGAAGACGGTTCGCTGCGCACCCAAGACGGGCGCGTCGGCTACCTGTTCCAGTCGCACCTCAGCTACGACGAAGCAAGCGACACGATCATCGATGAACGCACCGGTGCGACCTACCGCGACAACGGTTCCGGCTCATTTGCCTCCGAAAGTGGCGAAAAACTCTCACCCGGCTGGACGGTAACGGTCGGGTTCGCGAACTACGCCAAAGCGTTGAACGACCCAGGCATTCGCGGGCCGCTGCTGCAAGTGACCATCTGGACATTTGTGCTGGCAATCGCGACGGTACTCACCACGTTCTTCCTGGGGCTGTTCCTCGCGATCGTATTCAACAACCCTAGAATGCGCGGCCGCAAAATATATCGCACCATTCTCATCGTCCCCTACGCGTTCCCCGGGTTTCTTGGTGCGCTTGTCTGGAGCGGCATGTTCAACCGCAGCTACGGTTTCATCAACCAGGTGCTGCTGTTTGGTGCGGACATTCCCTGGCTGACCGACCCGATTTTGGCGAAAGTTGTCGTGCTGACGGTGAACCTCTGGTTGGGTTTCCCCTACATGTTCCTGGTCACCATGGGGGCGTTGCAATCCATACCTGCCGAGGTGGAAGAAGCCGCAACGGTCGACGGTGCCACCCCGTTCCAGATTTTCCGCCTCATCAAACTGCCACTCCTGCTCGTCTCCGTTGCGCCACTGTTGATCGCATCGTTCGCGTTCAACTTCAACAACTTCAACGTCATCTACATGACCACCGGTGGGGGACCCAAAATTGAGGGTGCCAGCAACAACATTGGCCATACCGACATTCTCATCACCATGGTCTACAAGATCGCATTCGCCGGGCAAACCCGCGACTACGGTTTGGCAAGCGTGCTTGCGATTCTCATTTTCTTCATCGTCACCATCATCACCGTCATCAGTTTCCGTCGCACGAAGGCACTTGAGGAGATCAACGCATGAGCACCCAACAGTCCCACCACGTTGTTGCCCTGCGTAAACCCAGCCGGCGCAAACAGTTCCGTGACACCGGCTGGCGGCACATCATTGGCGGTATCGTCGGAATCTACGCTGTATTCCCGGTGCTGTACGTGGTTTCAAATGCGTTCAACCCGGCAGGCACACTGACCGGTTCGAACAACTTATTCCAATCGTTCAGCCTGGTTGGGTTTGAACGGTTGCTTTCCAACCCCGATCGACCGTTCTGGCTCTGGTTCGCAAACACCATGATCATCGGTGCCGCGGTTGCCCTCGGCACGGTGTTCATGGGGGCGCTGGCAGCCTACGCCTTCTCACGGCTGCGTTTCGCCGGCCGCCGATTTGGGCTGCTTTCCCTGCTGCTCATCCAAATGTTTCCACAGGTGCTTGCCGTGATCGCCATTTTCCTGCTGTTGAGCAACATTGGTGAAGTTTTTCCCGCCATCGGCCTCAACACCCGCATCGGCCTCATCATGGTGTACCTTGGCGGGGCTCTCGGGGTGAACACCTACCTCATGTACGGGTTTTTCAACACCGTGCCAACCTCAATCGATGAGGCCGCCCGCATCGACGGTGCCGGGCATGCCCGCATTTTCTTCACCATCATCCTGCGACTCGTGTTCCCCATCCTGGTTGTGGTGGGCTTGCTGTCGTTCATTGCGGTGACCGGCGACTTTGTGGTGGCGAGCGTGGTGCTCAGCGAGCCCGACACGAAAACCCTCGCCGTGGGACTCTTCGACATCATCTCAAACGACCGCTCCGCCGACTGGGGAACATTCTCAGCCGGCGCAGTACTCGCCTCGCTGCCCGTGCTGCTCATCTTCATCTTCCTGCAACGCTTCATCGTGAGCGGGTTGACGGCGGGTGCGGTGAAATAAGCCGCTGGGGGTTGCGCCGGGTCGCTTGGGCGGCCACGGCATCCGGCCATGGAACAGTGTTTCGCCTGTTTCAATGGGTGGATGCCGTGGCCGCCTCGCCCGTTTCGCCCCGGTTTTTCGGGTCTCGCCGCCCCTTCGGCTCAATTTTGCATCGCGAATAACTGGGTGCTATAGTTGAACGGTTGCTTCCGCATACGGTGCGGCGGCTGCGCCCCGATAGCTCAGTGGTAG
>CAYTSH010000072.1:0-9770 GCA_964440395.1 uncultured Microbacteriaceae bacterium | reverse complement strand
GCGCACCTCGGCACCAATACGAATGATGCCGCGCTCGTCCAGATCCTTCAGCGCCTCCGCGGACGCGTTCGGCAGGTCGCGAGTAATTTCTTCCTTACCGAGTTTGGTGTCCCGGGCATCCACGTCGTATTCCTCGATGTGGATGGAGGAGAGCGTGTCATCCTTCACCAGGTTCTGGCTCAGAATGATCGCGTCCTCGAAGTTGTGGCCCTCCCACGACATGAACGCAACCAAAAGGTTCTTGCCGAGCGCGAGCTCACCGTTCTCGGTGGCCGGACCGTCAGCGATCACCTCGCCAGCCTCAATCCGCTCGCCGGCCTTCACGATCACGCGGTGATTGTAGCTGGTGCCCTGGTTCGAGCGATCAAACTTGCGCAGGAAGTAGCTCTTGCTGCCGCCCTCGTCGTGAGTGACGGTCACCACGTCGGCAGAAACCTCCGACACGACACCCGACTTCTCCGCGATGATGACGTCGCCCGCGTCGATCGCGGCAAAGCCCTCCATGCCGGTGCCCACGACCGGGCTTTCGCTGCGCACGAGAGGCACCGCTTGGCGCTGCATGTTCGCACCCATCAGGGCGCGGTTTGCGTCGTCATGCTCAAGGAACGGGATCAGGGACGTCGCCACCGACACCATCTGACGCGGCGAAACGTCCATGTAGTCAACCCGGTTCGCATCAACCAGAACCACCTCAGAGCCCTGAGGCCGCGCGAGCACCAGCTGTTCGGCGAACCGCCCGTCAGCGGTCAACGGCGCGTTTGCCTGGGCGATGAGGTATTCGTCCTCCTCATGCGCGGTCAAATAGTCAATGTGATCCGTCACCACACCGTCAACAACGCGACGGTACGGGGTCTCAATGAAGCCGAACGCGTTGATGCGCGCAAACGTTGCAAGCGAACCGATCAGACCAATGTTCGGCCCCTCAGGCGTCTCGATGGGGCACATCCGGCCGTAGTGGCTGGGGTGCACGTCACGAACCTCAACACCGGCACGTTCACGCGAAAGACCGCCAGGTCCCAACGCAGAAAGTCGACGCTTGTGCGTCAGACCCGCAAGCGGGTTGTTCTGATCCATGAACTGCGACAACTGGCTGGTGCCAAAGAACTCCTTGATCGCAGCAAGCACAGGCCTGGTGTTGATCAGCGTGTTCGGCGTGATCGCCTCAATATCCTGCGTGGTCATGCGCTCACGAACCACGCGCTCCATCCGGCTCAAGCCGGTGCGCACCTGGTTCTGAATCAACTCGCCCACCGCGCGGATACGGCGATTACCAAAGTGGTCAATATCGTCCGTGTCCAGACGAATCGTCACGGACTTGCCGTCGCGGGTGCCGGGAAGGGTATCCACACCGGCGTGCAGCGCCACGAGGTACTTGATGGTGGCGACCACGTCGGCAAGGGAGAGCACCGAATCGGCGAGTGGGGCATCCAACCCCAATTTGCGATTGATCTTGTAGCGGCCAACCTTGGCAAGGTCGTAGCGCTTTTCATTGAAATACGAGTTATCGAGCAGCGAACGAGCCGCCTCAATCGCAACCTGCTCACCCGGGCGTTGCTTGCGATAAATATCCTTCAGCGCATCCTCCTGCGTCAGAATATTATCCTTCTCGAGGGTGAGCTCGATCGACTCAAAGCCCTTAAACTCCTCCAGGATTTCCTCGCTGGTCATGCCCAGCGCCTTCAGGAACACCGTCACCGACTGCTTGCGCTTCCGGTCGATACGCACACCAACCTGGTCGCGCTTATCAATCTCAAACTCAAGCCAAGCACCGCGGCTCGGGATCACGCGGGCGGTGAAGATGTCCTTATCGCTCGTCTTCTCCTGAATCCGCTCGAAATACACACCCGGGCTGCGAACCAGCTGAGACACCACGACACGCTCGGTGCCGTTAATGATGAACGTGCCCCGCTCGGTCATGAGCGGGAAATCGCCCATGTACACCGTCTGGTTCTTAAACACCTGCGTGTCTTTGTGGAAGAATTCCGCCTCGACGTACAGCGGAGCCGAATAGGTCTTGCCCCGCTCCTTGCACTCGTCAATTGAGTACTTCTGCTCGTCAAGGAACGGATCCTTGAACGACAGCTGCATGCTGCCGCTGTTATCCTCGATCGGGGAGATCTCCTCAAAAATCTCCTCCAACCCGTTCCGCGTAGCGAGATCATCGCGACCCGCCTGCTGAGCCGCGGCGAGACGAGCCTTCCAGGCGTCGCTCCCGACGAGCCAGTCAAAGCTCTCCGTCTGCAAAGCAAGCAGATCGGGAGCAGTCAGGGTGTCGCTAATTTTGGCGAACGAGAGACGCTGATGAAGGCGACCGTTCTTGGGCGTTGTACTGGTGGATGCGTTGCGCGCAGCAGCCAAGGAAATAACCTCCGTGGGCCCCGTCGGGCCAGTTCACTGGTGAAATTTGTGTGAGAAGGCTCGTCAGACGGTATGCGTCAACCCGCTTAGTGGTGCAGAATTGAAGGCCAACCGCAATATGAAGGCAACTGTCGTAGAGCGCAAATAATTAGTATATTCGCCAATTGGCAAACTGTCCACCCTTGTGTCTAGAATATGCGCTCACAATTCGCACTTGCTACAGTCAACACGTGAACACCCACCCCCAGCAACGGCTCAAACGCAGTGGCCACCTTGCCACCATCACGCCAGACGTGTACGTTCCAGGCGCATACGAGCTTATCGTAGACGGCACCCCACAATCGCACGTCAACCTCGAAGACCCCAGCGACCTGTTCTTCGAATACGTGCGGCGCATCGGGCACATCATTGACCAAATTGGCGAACCAGGCGAACCAATCAGCGCACTCCACCTCGGTGGCGGCGCGTTCACCCTCCCCCGCTACATCGCCGCAACCCGACCCGGCTCACAGCAGCAGGTGGTGGAACTCGAAAGCGACCTCGTCGACTTTGTCCGACAAGAACTCCCCCTCCCCAAACGCGCCACAATCCGCGTGCGACACGGCGACGCCCGCGAAGTCGCCGCAAAACTCCCCGCCGGCATGCGCGGCAACATCGACGTGATCGTCGTCGACATTTTTTCCGGCGCCCGCACCCCGGCACACGTGACCAGCGTAGAGTTCTACACCCTGCTCGCACCCCTGCTCAGTGAACGAGGAGTGCTCGCCATCAACGTCGCCGACGGCCCAGGATTAGCCTTCGCACGCAGCCAGATGAGCACACTGCGCAGCATTTTTCCCCAGGTCAGCGCGCTCGCCGAAAGCCAAGTACTCAAAGGCCGGCGCTTCGGAAACCTCGTGCTGCTCGCATCCACATTCGACCCCGGCATCACCTGGCTGCAACGCCTCCTCGCCGGCGGCCCGCACCCGGCCGGCATCCTCACCGGCGCCGAACTTGCGGCGTTCTGCGCGTCAGCACCCATCGTGACCGACGCCACCGCGACCGCATCCCCACCGCCCGCGAAACGCATCTTCGAACGCTGAGCATGGCTGAACTCGCCCGGGTCCGCGAGCGCGGCATCCACCTCATTGAAGCCCACCTCGGCACAGGCAACTGGCAGTTCACCTTCGACAGCGCCAAACGCCGATTCGGGCTGTGCAACTACACCACACGACGCATCAGCATCTCCAAACACCTCGCAGCCAAATACCCGCTCGCCGAAGTCGAGCAGGTGTTGCTCCACGAAATCGCCCACGCCCTCGCCGGCAAACCCGCCGGACACGGCCCCGTGTGGCTCAACACCGCGCGCGCCCTCGGCTACACCGGCGGCAGACTCCACCCCACGGCGCACGTCAACGAACTCGCCAACTACCTCGGCACCTGCCCGGCTGGCCACGAACACTATCGGCACCGCGCACCCGCCGGGCAGTACACCTGCCGAATCTGCCACCAGCAGGCAGCCACCCCGGCCATCATCACCTGGCGGCACAGAGTCACCAAGTAACCCGCCCCGCCGCACGCACGGCCTTCGCGCCCACCCGCACGCACGACGCGCAGCAGAGACCCAGCACACACGCAGCCTGCACTGCTACCCTGGTGATCGAACACCCTCGGAGGAACCACATGACACCGAAACTGCTCTACCGTATCGTCGCCGTCGCCGAGACCATCACCTGGGCGCTCCTGCTGGTCGCCATGGCGTGCAAATACCTGCTGCACGCGGCGGAATGGCTCGTGCCGATCGCCGGCGGGCTGCACGGCTTCGTGTTCCTCAGCTACTGCGCTGCAACCGTGTTCGTGTGGATCAACGAACGCTGGGGGGTCGGGCGGGGCCTGCTCGGGCTCGGCAGCAGCATCCTCCCATTCGCGACCATTCCCTTCGAACGCAGCCTCGAACGGCACGAAGCGCTCGGCACCACCTGGCGACTCGGCGCGGGCGGCGAACCACCCCGCGGCTTCGTCGAACACGTGCAGGCGTGGGTGCTGCGGCATCCGCTCGTTGCGTTTATCCTCGTGGTCGTCGCCATCAGCGTCGTCTTCACCGTGCTGCTTCGGCTGGGGCCGCCACAAATCAATGGGTAGGATGCCGTGGCTGAGTTTGTCAGCAAGCGACCAGCAAGACAGGGTACACTGGGCGTGATGCGGCATACGTTGCCGCTCGCGTCGTAGAACGCTATCGACCCCGGGGAACCGGCTCAATCACTTTCTTACGGCGAACGGATACGCGGTCCCGCGTGTTCGCCATTCACGCACACCGCCGGTGCGGATGGTACCGCCCGCCGTGGCAGTCATCCGCCCCCTCGCGCCGTGCTGTCACCGCGCATCCTGCGCAGAACATGGAACACACATGACAAGCTTCGCTGACCTTGGCCTTCCCGCACCGCTCGTAACCGTCCTCGCCCGCGACGGCAAAACGAAAGCCTTCCCGATCCAAGCAGACACCCTGCCGGACACCCTCGCCGGGCGCGACGTGCTCGGCCGCGGAAAAACCGGCTCAGGTAAAACCATCGCCTTCGCGTTGCCCCTCGTCGCCAGGCTCGGTGGGAAACTCTCCGGCGGCAAACGCGCCCCGGGACGCCCACTCGGGCTTGTGCTCGCCCCAACCCGCGAACTGGCAACCCAAATTGCCGCAACCATTGCACCGCTCGCAGAAGCGTACAACCTCGTCACCACCACCATCTTCGGCGGGGTGAACCAAAGCCGACAGGTTGAGGCGCTCAAACGCGGCGTCGACATTGTCGTGGCCTGCCCCGGCCGGCTCGAAGACCTCATGAAACAGGGCTTCGTGAGTCTCAACGCCGTCGAAATCACGGTGCTCGACGAAGCCGACCACATGGCGGACCTCGGCTTCCTCCCCGGAGTCACCCGCATTCTCAACGCCACGCCGGCCGGCGGGCAGCGCCTGCTGTTCTCCGCAACCCTCGACAATGGCGTAGACAAACTCGTGCGGCAATTCCTCAACACCCCCGTGCTGCACTCCGTCGACGAAGCCCATTCGCCAGTCGCCGCAATGACCCACAACGTGTTCGAAGTCAGCGGTGTCGACGCGAAACGCGTCCTCATCAGCAAACTCGCCTCCGGCAAAGGCCGCCGCATCCTCTTCACCCGCACCAAGCACGCCGCAAAAAAGCTCGCCAAACAGCTCACCGACCAGGGCATCCCCTCGGTTGATCTGCACGGTAACCTCTCGCAAAATCAACGCGACCGCAACCTCGCCGCCTTCGGCTCCGGCGAAGCCCGCGTACTCGTCGCAACCGACGTCGCCGCCCGCGGCGTGCACGTCGACAACGTGGAACTCGTCGTGCACGTAGACCCACCCATGGAACACAAAGCATACCTGCACCGATCCGGCCGCACCGCGCGAGCGGGCAGCGAAGGACAAGTCGTCACCATCTGCCTCCCCGAGCAGCGGAAAGACCTCGGCAGCCTCCTGCGCAAAGCAGCCATCCAGGTCACCCCCGTGCAGGTCACCGCAGACGCGCCCGTCGTCACCGAACTCGTCGGCCCGGCAGCACCATACGTCAAACCCGCGCCCCGCATCGTCCAACCCCAAGGCGGCGGACGCTCCACCGGGGCAAACGCCCAACGCAAACGCGCCTCCCGCGGCACCGGCGGATTCGCCGGCGCCCCCTCGGGCCGCGGCAAACCCGCAGACGCGCGCACCGGCGAGCCCCGCACCGGCGGCGGCGCATCCCAGGGCGCACGACGCAACAACCGCTCACGATAACCCGCCCGGTGCTGCTGCCGCCACATCAGGCTCGCAGCAGCACCGAAAGAATCACCGCACCATGCCAACCGCGCGCATCAACGAAGACACCGTGCAATGGTCACACCCCACCCAAGACATCCTTCAACGCCTCGCCACGGCACCACTCCTGCTGCTCCTGCACGGTTACGCGTCCGACGAACACGACCTCATCCGTCTCGCCCCGCACCTCCCCGGCACCGTCGTGTGCGCATCACCGCGGGCACCGCTGCACACGCAACCCGGCATCGGCGGTTACCAGTGGTACGAGCACAGCCTCAGCATGCCGGCGCCCGAAGCCGCCACGGCAAGCACCGCGGCAGTCCTCAGCTGGCTCGACCAGCTCGAAGGGCGCGTAGTCGGCGGATTCCGGCACGTTGCCGTGCTCGGCTTCTCGCAAGGCGGGGCCATGGCCATCGAACTCATGCGTGCGGCACCGCACCGATTCACCGCCATCGTCAACTGCGCCGGTTACGCCATCAGCGGCACTCGATCAGGGGATGCCGCACTCGCCACCCAGCCAATCCCCACGCTCTGGGTGCGCGACACAGCCGACCCCGTCATCACGCCAGAAAAAATAGCCAACACCAGCGCGTGGTTGCCACAACACAGCCAACTCACCGAGCTGCACTACCCCAACACGGGCCACAGCATCAGCCCTCAAGCCATCAGCGACATCAACACGTTCCTCACAAATCAGCTCAGAGTGAACGCATAGCAAGCACCCCCCAATATTGGCTAAGGTCGAAACTATGGAACGCCCCCACACGCCAACACCCGCACCAACCCGCACAAACCAGCACCCCGCTGAGCTGGGAAGCGACCACGGACAGGCGCAAACCGAAACAACCAACGCGGGTGCGGCATCCACCCAATTGAGCCGCCTCGAACAGCAAGAACGCGGCTTCGCCGAACTCGCCGCCGGGGGCGACATCATGACCCTCAGGCAAGACTTCACCCGCTTCATGATGCTCTACAAGTTCGCAATCGACGAAGTCACCACCAAGATTTCCATTCTTCAAGAAGAATTCAGCCTGGTGCACGACTACAACCCCATCGAGCACCTGTCATCGCGACTCAAATCGCCAGAAAGCATCATGGCGAAAATTCAAAAACTGCAATGCGAACCGTCATTCGAAAGCATCCGCAACACGCTCAACGACATCGCCGGGGTTCGGGTGACCTGCAGCTTCATCTCCGACACCTACCGGGTATTCGACATGCTCAGCAGCCAGCGCGATATTCGCGTGCTGGCGATCAAAGACTACATCAAAGAACCCAAACCAAACGGCTACAAAAGCCTGCACGCCATCGTGGAAGTGCCGGTATTCATGTCCACCGGGGTGCAACAGGTGAAAGTTGAAGTGCAAATTCGCACCATCGCCATGGACTTTTGGGCGAGCTTGGAACACAAAATCTACTACAAATACAACCGCGACGTGCCCGCGCAGCTCCTGCAAGAACTCGGCAACGCAGCCCACACCGCGGCTGAACTCGACGCCACCATGGAACGCCTCCACCACGAGGTGAAACAACTCGACGCAGAGCTCGCCGCGAACGGCGAGACCGAACCCACAAGCATCCACCCGCCGGTGAGCGACACGCTCCTGCGCGACTTCAGCGAGGCACGCAAACGATACTTCCGCCGGGCGCACAAAGAAGCCGGGCCGCCCAACCCCGAACCGGACGCAGCAGCAGCGGACCACCCCAACGCCACGGCCGGGAATGACGTGTAGCACCGCAAAACCCCCGGAACCTCAATGAAATTCCGGGGGTTTCTGGTCGGGATGACAGGATTTGAACCTGCGACCTCGTCGTCCCGAACGACGCGCGCTACCAAGCTGCGCCACATCCCGATGGCTCAAGAGCCTCAACTAGTCTAGAACAAAAATCGCCCCACCAAAAACCCGACGCACCGCAGACCAACCAACTGGTTTCAGAGAACTGCGACAGGTGCAATAATTCTTGTGTGAATACCGCACCGAAACTCATCGCGTTCGACCTCGACGACACACTCGCACCATCCAAAGCGCCCATCGACGAAGAAATCAAACAGCTCCTCACCCAGCTCCTCAACACACACGAAGTGTGCATCATTTCGGGCGGAACCTACACCCAGTTTCAGCACCAGGTGGTCGGCGCGCTGCGCCAGGCAGGCCCGGAACGACTCACAAAACTGCACCTCATGCCAACCTGCGGCACCCAATACTTCCGTTACGACGGCGAAACCTGGCAGCAACACTACGCGGAAACCCTCGTGCCCTCGCAACGCGATGCCGCCTGCGCCGCAATTGAGCGCAGCGCCAAAGAACTCGGCTACTGGGAAACACAAACCTGGGGCCCCATCATCGAAGACCGCGGCTCACAAATCACCTTCTCTGCCCTCGGCCAGCACGCACCAATCGACGCCAAACACGCCTGGGATCCCGACAACCACAAAAAGACACAACTCCGAGATCGCATCCAAGCACTGCTGCCCGACCTGGAAGTGCGCTCCGGCGGAACGACCTCAATCGACATCACCAGAAAAGGCATCGACAAAGCCTACGGCATGCGCAAACTCGAAGAGCACAGCGGCATCGCCCTCAGCGACATGCTCTTCATCGGCGACCGGCTCGACCCCAACGGAAACGACTACCCCGTGAAAGCCATGGGAGTGGCCTGCCACGCGGTAACCGGCTGGCAAGACACCGCAGCATTCCTGCGGAACTACCTGCAAACCGGCAGCTAATTCGACGAAAACCTCGCCGAATACCTTAGCGCTCCGAATCCGTCACCGGGGCGGTCAAACCCAGCGATTGCGCGGTGGCACGCACCGACTCTTCAGCCAAAACAGCGTCATCTGAAAGGCGAGCACCGAAACTCGGTACGAGCGCCTGCACGTGCGCACGCCATCCATCAAATTGATCAGGAAAGCACCGCTCCAGGAGCTGCAACATGATCGGCACAGCCGTCGACGCACCCGGTGAAGCGCCCAGCAAACCGGCAATGGAACCGTCGGCAGACGCGACCACCTCGGTGCCAAACTGCAACACACCGCCACGCTTCTCGTCACGCTTCATCACCTGAACCCGCTGACCGGCGGTGATAACACGCCAATCCTCAGCACGCGCCGTTGGCATAAACTCGCGCAATGCCCGCATCTTCGCAGCACGGCTGGCGAGCACCTCACCAATCAGGTACTTCACCAAGTCACTGTTGTCTCGGGCAACCGCCAACATTGGACCAAGATTATGCGACCTGATCGAACCCGGCAGGTCCCACCACGAACCCTTCTTCAAAAACTTTGGTGTAAAACCGGCAAACGGACCGAACAACAAACTCGTCTGACCATCCACCACGCGGGTATCCAGGTGCGGCACCGACATCGGCGGGGCCCCCACCGCGGCCTTGCCGTACACTTTCGCATCATGCTGCGCAACCACCTCCGGGTTGTCGCAACGCAAAAACTGCCCACTAATCGGAAACCCGCCGAACCCGCGAATCTCAGGAATCTTCGACGACTGCAGCAGCGCGAGCGCACCACCGCCGGCGCCAACAAACACAAAACGGGCGTTCACCCGTTTCGGCGACCGGCCAACCTGCTGCACCATGCGCACCTGCCACGTGCCATCGGCATTGCGCTTCA
>CAYTSH010000071.1:0-10083 GCA_964440395.1 uncultured Microbacteriaceae bacterium | reverse complement strand
CGCCCGCGCTACCGGTTCGACCCACACGCGCTACCGAATAGCTCCGCTAAACACCGCTCAGCGAGCAGGTATCCAGATCGCTCGCGACCAAGTCGCCCGGCTCATGAAAGTCCTCGAGATTGAGGGCGTACGCCGTGAGAAGCGAGTGAAGACCACGAAGCCCGACCCGGGAATGCCCAGGCACCCTGACCTCGTAAACCGTGTGTTCAAGGCCGCTGCGCCGAACCAGTTATGGGTGACGGATTTGACGTTCGTGCCGACCTGGCAGGGCGTCGCCTATGTCTGCTTCATCATTGACGCGTATAGTCTCGCGATCGTGGGCTGGCGGGTCGCATCGAACATGAAGACCGAGACGGTGCTCAACGCGATTGAGATGGCCCGCTGGTCACGCGGCAAGCATCTTCCAGAGCTGCGTTGCCACAGCGATGCGGGCAGCCAATTTACGTCGATTCGTTACGGTGAGCGACTTGCAGAGATCGACGCGACACCATCGATCGGAACTGTTGGTGACAGCTACGACAACGCCCTCGCTGAGACCGTGAACGGGTATTACAAGGCCGAGTTGGTGCGCGGGCCCGCGAAATCAGGGCCGTGGAAAACGATAGATGATCTCGAGCTAGCGACCCTCGGCTGGGTGCATTGGCATAACACCGAACGCCTCCACGGATATCTGAGTGACGTGCCGCCGTTCGAGCACGAGGAATCGTTCTATACTGGGGTGGCCAGCGCCAAAGAACTGGTTGAAATCAAATGAGCTGAGTCTCCACTAAACCCAGGGCGCTTCACTCAGCCGTGAACTGACGCTTGGCTCGTGGTGCGGATATGTGTGTTTCGCTCTTTCAGTGAGAGCGTCTCACTGTCTACAACAAGCATGCCAGCTCACTCATCGAGCTCGAGAAATATGCGGGCGCACCTCATATGTTGCGCTGGATGAGCGCCAGCGCGGATGATCTGTGTGAGCAGTTCCGGCGCTGCGGAACTCAACACAACAGACGAGACTTAAGTCCGGGCATCATTCTTCGATTCCCGCGGGCAGTCACAGCATCACTCGCACATTCTAAAGAACCAAGCAGGTAAAAAAGAACAATAGGAACGACGCCCTGCTAGGGGTGATGAGAACTAACGAAAACGCCTCTTAAGCCGTGAACCAGCCTTCAAAACTACAGCTCGAACCCCGCCGTGTTTGAGATAGTGCCGGACTAGCTGCAGATCACGCTTCAACCCAAATGTACTGCTTATCGGTCCCGCTGTGGTCAGATTCTCAGTTGTCGAGATGGGTTGAGCACCAATGTGCTCACGATCGGCAGCGCGGCTGGCTGTGCGAACAAAATCCACGACAGGGGCGAGTACCTTATGCCATTCGTAAGCAACTTTAACCTGACGAATTCGCTCCTTCGCCGCAGCAACATAATCTTCGTCAAAGAGGATCTGCTCAAGAGCATTAGTCAACGCAGCGACGTCGTTCGCCTCGACGACAACACCCAACTGGTGTTCGCGGACGACGTCAGCAAAATGGTCACCCGCTGTTACGACCATAGGCAGATCGGCCCAGAGATAATCGAGAATTCTGGTGCGGAACGAGAACGTCGTTTCCACGTGGGCGAAGTGAGTGCTCACGCCGGCATCGGCCTCTGTAAGGTAGTTCTGTCGATCCGCGTAGTCCACCCAAGAGTCGTTGAACAACACATGCGTATCAAGCACTCCAAGCTCACGGGCAAGTTGGCGAGATTCCGCGACGATCGCCATTTCTGGCACACCGGGGTTGGGATGTTTCGTTCCCTGGAAGAAAAGTCGCACGTTCGGGCGTGTTTTGGCAAGCTCGGCGACAGCACGGATGAGGTTCTTCGGATCAAACCAGTTGTAAACGCCGCCCGCCCAAAGCAGTATTTTGTCGTCTGGGGCGATTCCGGGTCTGACTCCCTTCAACACTGCTCGCTCATGTCTCGGCGGTGTAGGATTAAGTCCGAATGGCACAACCCCAATAAGGCGATTGAGATCTGGATCTTCGGCGTAGTTCGCCGGATTAATTCTACCAAGCGCGGCGAGTTGGCCAAGATAGAAATGCCGCTGTCGTTCTGAAGCGCACAAAAAGAAATCCCCGCGAAGGAGTTGATCATTCAAGATTTGGGTGGCTGAGCTAACCTGCTGTTCCCACTCAAACCGCGGATGCTCTCGACCTTGTTCCAGATGTTCAAGATGCATCGGGTCGTAGATGTCACAAACGAGAATTTTGGTGCTTTCTTTGATGCAACGAAACAACGCCATAGCGAGTCCTTGAAAGATGATCACATCGGCTTGCTCTTCAAGCGCACGCATACGTCTTTCATCCCCAACAGGGACGTGCACAACATCGAAGGGAGCGATGACGGACTCGACATTACTGAAGCTCGCAAGCGTCACCGCGTTTTCTGCACTAAGGGCTTCCGCCATGTTCCATGCGCGGATAGCCGGCCCAGCCATCTTGGTGCCGATTGGGTCGCCGGTAATGATCAGTACACGCTGTGGCTGGGGGCCGTGGATAACATCGAGAGCATCGATAATATTGACGTATCCTGAAAGGAACTGCTCGCCTCCAAATGACGGCGCATTGGTGTTACCGAATAGCGTCCAGATTTTCGCTTCGCTGACTTTTCTGTTCGATTGAATTTGCTTGCGAGATTTTTCCAAACCAGGCAGCTCCTGCACAAACTGGTCAATGCCGTATATCGTTGCGAGAGTATCACGAGAAACATCCTCGGATTGTGCCTCGGAACCGGGTTTCCTCAAATCCAGTGAGGTGCTGTCCAACTTTCCTCTCGCGGTCGCTCGTCGGACTGCAAGCGCGAGCGCCCCCGCCAGATTTCGATGTAAGGTTTCCTCGCCCAAGTTTTTGTACATGCTCAGTAATGCGTTTTTCTCGAGCAAATAGGTTTCTTTGTATGCCCCGAACTTCGACATAGACGCATGGTGTTTATGGTATGCAATCGAATCTGGCTGGTATACGAAACGGTAGCCGGCCAGGTTAACTCGCCACCCCAGATCAACGTCCTCGAAAAACATAAAAAAGCGTTCGTCGAAGCCTTCAAGTTCTTCATAGACCTCTCGGCGAATAAACATTGCGGCCCCGGTGCCGAACAAGACGTCTTTTGCCTCGTCTTGAAAATGGGAGATGGGTTGCGTAACGTTCGGTTTGTAACCCATACCGAACCACGTCAGTGCTGCATCGATGTAATCAATGCGAGTACCTTCCCAGTCAAGCACCTTGCTCGCCACTGCACCGATCTTGGATGACTTGGCAAACGTGTCCATGGCAGCGCGAACCCACTGCGCGTCAGGACGGGCATCGTTGTTCAACAGACCAATAACAGCTCCAGTGCTATGTTTCACACCGAGATTACAACCACCCGCAAATCCGAGATTCTCTGGTGCCTCGACAAGCACAATTTGGTCGCCAAGCGCCTTGAGTTGCTTCAGTGAGTCGTCGCCAGAAGCGTTTTCAACAACAACAAGTTCGAGTAGTTCACGCGGCCAATCGATATTCTGGAGGTTACTTATTGCCTGTAGGGTATCCTCAATCCCTCGGAAATTGACGAGAATGATTGAGACCTTAGCCAAGTGCATGATTTACGTACCGCTCCTTAGACGATTTGTGGACAGTTTCAAGCATATCAGCGGTTGGCGACGCGAGCAGTAACCGCGGGTTCTAGTCGTAAGCGCAGCACCTTGTAGGTTGTGGGTATTCAGATCAGACCGAGAAGGGGTTGCGCTTCCTTGACCACACTTTACCGACATTTAGAGCTTGATGACCGGATCGAGATTAAAAAACTATTCGAGCAGGGCGTCAACCGTGCTGAGATTGGCAGCTCGTTAGGGGTGCATCGCTCGACAATCACGCGGGAGTTGCGCCGCGGATCATGGCAACCAGAACACGATTACGTGAACCTGCGTCCGTACCTTCGGAACCGGCTTGACACGCGTGATCCACACGAACGCATGTACCTGGCTGCGCAGGCGCAACTGCAAGCTGACACGAGAGCCACGCGCTCGCGCAAGCCACCGTCGATGCCCAGATCGCTTTCTACGAGTCACTCCCCGCGCACGCCGTCGCCTCAGTCACGGCTGATAACGGCAGCGAGTTCGCGAACGAGAGCAACAACCGGCCACGCAAGATACTGGGCTGGGCAACCCCGGCAGAGATATTCCAAGAACAATGCTTGAAACACACCACCACCTGTTGCACTTCAGGCTAGGCCCCGGGGATACCCAATAGTCTGCCGACGTGTTCACATGCCGCGCTGAGGCTCGCATGCTAGGAGAGTGCTTCGGTAGGCATACGAAGCGAACGCTCTTTGCATTCTGCTTCTTATTTGTTTGCCATGGTATCCCACCTTCCGCGTAAAAGATCGGAACAAAATCAGAACGCTTCAACTGCCCTCTCGCGAAGAATGCCACGCTTTTGAAAGAACTCGTTCTTCAGTCGTAACCGCTAGAGCACTCGTGGCAACTAACGAGGATCGAGCGAGCAAGGATAAAATGCCCGTATTTGTGAACCGCGCCCTGACTCCACCAGATCGGACGTGCTCACGATCCATTTCCCATGCGTGGTCCCGTTGATACCCGGATTCCGGCCAATTTACGCGCGAGTCGTTCCACCCTCGGCAAACATACGAACAGTATCTGTCTTGAACTCTGGACTGTGTTGACGCTTCAAACGTTATGCGGACGCACATCTCTCTTCCAGTGAGAGCGTTTCACCGTATACAACGGGCATGCCATCCAAAGATGTGGGATTTGGGTAGTGGTCAGTAATCCGGTTTACTCAGGTGAGTAAACGTTGTTTGACGCGCACAGGCAGCGGTATGTGATACTTTGCATACGATCTCCATGCTAAATATGCGCTTAGAGCGAGGAGGATCCCCAGCAGCAAAATAGTACACAATACCAACTCTGGCGATTGCCACTTCGGACGCAGGATCGCGGCGAGCAAGGATGAGTGAGTGCCGCTTAAGAACCTGCTGTACACTTTGATCACGGCGAAGAACTGACCCAGACACCAAGCCGAAAGCGCGATCGCTACGCCGCGCTGCATCGCACGCGCCGGCAAAAGGGTTAGTCTTCTTGATACCACGAGCCAAGTCGCAACTGACCACATCGCAAAAAGCGGGAACGCGTAACGCCCCTGCCAGATGAAACCGCCGGCCGTGATGTAGCTTGCTTGGATGAGCACCGGGAGGATTCCGAAGCTCCCTAGTAGGAGCAACGCGACGAAATCAGACCTGTCTCTAGCGCTCACTAGCCAAAGCAGCAGTGTAACCGAAATGAGCCCGACCCACACAAAAAAGGTGATGGGTGGAGCATCTATTTCCGTCCAGCCAAAAATTCCAATTAGTGATCTGTTGAGGTCAAAAAAACCCGAAACCATCAGTCGAATCCCAGTGATCGCGGACGCTCCCTTGTACGGGAACGTCTGATTGCTGTTGAGATCTGTCTGCGCACCACCGAGTGAGCCGGCCGTGCGAATCCACCATAGAGCAAAAAATGTTGCGCAAAACACTGCAGCAATGGTCAATTGTACCGAGCGAATTTTCAGGAAGGGCAACCAATTTTGCCGTCTTGTCAGAATCAGCGGTAGCAACAACGCCAAAGCAAACCAGAGTGGTGACAGACCGCGAGTGTTCACCCCAAATGAAGCGGTGAGTGCGAGAAGGAGGCAACGCTCCCGCAGTAGCGCTGCCTGGGTGTTACGCTGAGTAACGATAGCGTACATCAAGACGAATACGGCGAGTGCAGTAGTCGCCTCGACCGCGTTAGGGTTCACTACGCCACCTAAAAAGAACAGCGATGGTGTTGCGGTCAGAAATACTCCTCCAAGGGCGAAACTGCGCGAACGAAATGTGGCGAGTGTGCTCACCACGATCGCTAGACTGAGCGCTACGAGAATTGCGCTGATAGCTCTCATCGCGTAGACGCTTGAGGTGGAGTGGATCCACAGCGAAGGAAGTCCAACTAAAAGATAATAGAGCGGGTTGTACTGACCGGCAGTTGTAACCGTCTGTGTCATTGTTGCATCGTTCCAAGCGGATAGGTTTTGGCACGATGCAGGTACCCGAGGACGAAAGGCAGTGCAGGGCTCCTCTTGTATCAGCGCGATGTAATGCGGTAAAGTAACGATGTGTCCCATTGGGCCAGTTTCACCCAGGAACACCCCCTGTGCAACAGAAGCAGCTTTTACAACGTGCGCAGGCTCATCCATCGCTCCGCCAAGGGGGACGATGATTGTCCAGACCGTGCACAACCCAAGACAGAGTAAGAACGAAACCCAAAATGTTCTCCAGCGGCGCTGCGTCCAGCCGTTTGCAGTGGCGCATGGACTCTCATTAGTCGTTATCATCATTCCATTAGTTTCCGTTGGCTGTGCGTAGGTTGTCGAAACCACATAACTAGGCTGTCCCGCTGTAACCTGAATGCCTATTCGTCGACCTGTGTAGCCTCTGATGACGGCAATTGGGTTGCTGCTCGAGGTGTTTCAGATGGGGTTGCTGCAGTGCTATCTAGCGTCTGTACGCGAAACATCAATAAGGCGAGTTCTTCGTTGAGCCGGCGCGTTTTTTCTTCCAATCGGGTGAGTTCGGCACTGTGTTGGAGGCTCAGGAGCGCGAGGAGCACGATGCTGATGAAAAAAGCTAAGTTAGCGGGCAACGTGACCCCGAGAATCAGCGATAGCCAGATGAGCAGCTTCGGAAAAATGGTGACGACAAGCCCCAGGAAGCCGCCGGTCAGCCACCAGATTGCGTGTCGTTCGCTCAGTCGATCCCGACGCAGAAGCTCCAGGATCATCACCATGACGGCTGCAGCAAGTGTTATTCCGGCGACATAGGAAAACACGTTCACGAAATAACCTCGGTTCGCAGTGCTGCGGTGCTGCTGGTGTTCACTGCCTCAGCTGACGGTACTCGCTTCGTTAGCGCGGGTCTCAGCAGAGCCATCATGAGAGCGAGCATCGCCCGACCCAGGTAAATTGCCGCTTTGAACGATGCGTGTGAGGGTGTGCCATCACTGCGGGGTCGCATGGCTGCGGGAACTTGCCGAACCGTGAGCCCAGCCTTGCACGCGATGACGAGCGACTCAATCGTATCACCGAGATACTCTGCCGGAAACTCTTCTGAGAACAACTCGAGCGCTCGAGGGCCGTTTGCCTTTAGTCCCGAAGTTGTATCAGTCAGTTTGGTCTTCGCGATTCTCGAGAGCACCAGAGACAAGAACCTCATCGCCCATCGCCGTGGGCCGCGAACCTCGTATTCACCTGCGCCCGCAAAACGGGCACCAATCACAATGTCGGCGTGTTCGAGTCCTTCAAGGAGCGCCCAAACCGTTTCAGGATCGTGCTGGCCGTCCGCATCGATTTGCACGGCCACAGAGAAACCATGCCGAACCGCGAATTTGAACCCGCACCGCATTGCACCACCCACGCCCAAATTGTAGGGAAGCTCAACAACATGCGCCCCGGCAGCTCGGGCGATCTCTGCAGTCTGATCGGTCGATCCGTCGCTCACCACGAGGCACTGCACGCCGGGTAATTTCTGCTGTACCTCGGCCAGCACCGCACCGATGGAAGCTTCCTCATTGAGCGCGGGCATTACGACCACGGTGTCAGTTAACGAAAATTCCATAATGACATTCTAGCCTAGGTTTCCGCGGCTCTGATTTCCGCGGAAAGCCGACGAGCGGGGAGGGCATTTTGGTGGAGTGGGGGTTGTGAGGTGAGTCCGTTCGGCAGGTAAGTTGTGTTCGAGCCGGAGTGTTTTATGCCAAATGGGCGTGGGAAGTGTTCGGCTTGCTGTTTTGGGGACAGAGACTTATGAGTTTTTTATGCCGCTAACTTGCACTGCTATTTAGAGTAATGGATATCTTCTGGAATCTGGTGATTACGCGCAGAATGTCGGCGCTGGCTGTTTGTATAACCCTTTATTGTGCGTGATGATCTCTCGCGCAGCATGATTCTTCGGGGATACGCGATTCGTCAGACGAGCGCATTTTTTAGGTCACAGAAAAACGATTCTGCGGTGGCATTGTCACAACAAAACCGGTGTGACCATCGACGACCGCATCCCGAATCGCTGTGCCACGGCCTGTATCGATCCCGAGATATAGACGCTGCCGGGGCTGGAGTGCAACACTGCCCGCGGCCTGCTCTTTTGCGTCACAGCGACCATTTTCAGGACATCCTCAACATGTTCCACTCGTATGCGATCAGCAATCGCGCACCCGGCTACGTTCTCCGAGTGGCAGTCAATAATCGTCGCCGTATACAGCAACCCTTGCCACGAAGGAATGTACGTAACATCGCCCACACAGTTGTGCCCCAGTGTGGCCGCGGTGAAATCAGGCTTCTTCAAATCTTTAACCAGGATTGGCGCATCAGCGTCGCTCCCTGCTGCCACGAACAACTTGAAGCGTCCTGTGTTTTGTGGAGACTCAGCTCATTACCCACTACGCGGCGAACCTGATGTCGGTCTGCCCGAAGAGTATGTGGCCGGCGGTGAAAGCGATGCTGCACTCCGTGTACGATCAACCCGACCGTGACAGTGTGGAAGCTCAGTTCGACCGGCTCCTGGACTATGTGGAGCAGAAACTTCCCGGCGTACACGACCATCTCGATACGGCCCGCGCAGACATCCTCGCCTTCACGGCGTTCCCGAAAGACGTATGGCAGCAGATCTGGTCAAACAACCCGAACGAGCGCCTGAACCGGGAGATCAGGCGGCGTACGGACGTGGTAGGGATCTTCCCGAACCGTGACGCAATCACCAGGCTCGTGGGTGCGGTCCTTGCTGAACAGACCGATGAATGGGCAGAAGGACGCCGCTATCTTGGCCTGGATGTGCTCGCCCGCTGCAGGCTCAACCTCGTGCCCGGACTTCAAGAGGGGGTGAACACGCCAGAGCCGCTACCGTTAAGCGCTTAGACCCTGAGACAAGTATCTCGAAGGAAAGATCGTTACACCACTACCCGGGACTTGATCCCGTTCGGCAGAAAAGTATTGGTCGTGTTGGGGGTTGGGGTGTTTTGTGCCGAATGGGTGTGGGTGTGTGAAATTTCGCGGGGTGGGGTGCGAGGTGCGGGGTGCCTAGGATTTGCGGGTTGGGGGGCGGAAGATTTTGCGGGTTGTGGGGTGCCGAGCGGAGCGTGGGAGGTGTTTGCGGGGTCGGGCGGTTGTGTGGTGGGTCCGTTCGGCAGAAAAGTATGGGTTGCGTTGGGCGTGGGGGTATTTTGTGCCGAATGGGTGTGGGCGCGGGAAAGTTCGCGGGGTGGAGTGCCGCAGAATTCGCGAGGCGCGTGGTGCCGCCAGGCGCGTGGTGCCTGGAGGTGGGTTTGGCGTGTGTGTGGGAGATGCAGTGTGTGTGGGAGATGCAGTGTGTGTGGGAGACGCAGTGTGTGGGAGAGGCAGTGTGTGGGGGAGAGGCAGTGTGTGGGGGAGCGGCAGCGTGTGGGGGAGCGGCAGTGTGTGAGGGAGAGGCAGTGAGTTGGAGAGGCAGTGTGTGTGAGCTCACCAGGCCCATCACGCGCAGCCCCGAGCGCGCCCTACCTGACGCCCTACCCGAGCGCGTGCCTGAGGAGCGTGCGAACCCCGGCGGCGTCACGCGCCCGCAACGCTTGCGGCAGCTGCGTGAGGGCGTTGAGCCGGGAAGAGAAATATCGCCGCGATACGCGCGCCGCAAGTCGCCAGCCCTGCTCCCGTAACTGCTTGGCGGTGAGCCGGAAGAACGCCCGTTCCTCCAAGAATCTGCTGCCGTCAACCGCCGTCCACGAAGAAGCTGAAGCCGCGTGCCGCCGATACTCAAACACCGGGTCGGCGGCTATCGCGAGGGTGGCGCCGCGTCGGAGGAGATCAATTTGCAGGGCAAGATCCAAAACAATGTTCAGATCGTCCCGAAACCCCACCGAACGCAGCAGGTCAACGTTCCAACACAGTGCCGGAAAATATGTCCAATTCCCCCGCAACAGGCTTCGAGCAGCCTGCTCGCCGTGAATCAGTGCATCCTCGGCAACGCGCGGACGATACCAGCGTTTCACCCGGTCAGCGAGTGGCACGCAAGGCACCCC
>CAYTSH010000070.1:0-10096 GCA_964440395.1 uncultured Microbacteriaceae bacterium | reverse complement strand
GTCTGCATGTGCGCCCGTGCATCTTGCAGCTGTGCACCACACCCACCCACAGCAACCAACGGAAAGGCGGCACCACATGCGCATCGAAAGCGTCGACTTCTTCTACGCCGCAATGCCAACCGTCACCCTCGAAGCAGACGGTTCGCAAGACGCGCTCCTCGTGCGAGTCACCGCAGACGGACACCAAGGCTGGGGTGAATGCGAAGCAAGCCCCCTCACCTCAATCGCCGCATTCGTCACACCCAGATCACACGGGGTGTGCCAACCCGTATCGGCAAGCGTCATCGGTCAACACCTCAACGGTCCCGAAGACATCGCCCGCATCGCCGAAACCGTGGAACGCAACAGCATGGACCTGCTCCAAGCCGCGCACACCTGGTCCGGCATCGAAATTGCCCTCTGGGACCTGCTCGGCAACGCAACCCAACGCCCCGTGTGGAGCCTCCTCGGCTACAGTCAAAGCCACCCCAAAACCCCATACGCGTCAATGCTGTTTGGCCGCGACCCGCAAGACACCCTCGAGCACGTGCGCGCCGGGATCGCCCGCGGATTCCGCGCCATCAAACTCGGCTGGGCCGGATACGGCGAAGGGGCCACGCCGGCCGATGTTGCGCGCGACGCCGAACACCTCATGGCCGCCAGAGAAGCACTCGGTGACGACGGCATCCTGCTCGTGGATGCCGGCCAAATCTGGGGAGACAACCCAGAACTGGCGTTGCCACGCCTTGCAGCGCTAGAAACAGCCGGAGCCCGCTGGATTGAGGAACCATTCGCCGCACACGCCTACCGCTCACACGCGATCCTTGCAGAACAGGCCACCACGGTGGGGGTTGCCGGCGGTGAAGGCGCGCACAACCTACACATGGCGGTGAACCTGATTGACTACGGCAAAGTTCGGTTCGTGCAAATTGATACGGGCCGGGTTGGTGGAATCGGGCCGGCAAAAGCAATCGCCGACTACGCAGCTGCGCGCGGCGTGTGCTACGTCAACCACACGTTCACCTCGCACCTGGCGCTCTCCGCCTCGCTGCAACCCTATGCCGGTCTCGCCGAACACACCATCTGCGAATACCCAGCCGAACCCAAAACGTTGGCGGTAGACCTCAGCGCAAACCACCTCACCCCCGACGAAAACGGCCACGTGTGGGCGCCGGACGCACCCGGCCTTGGCGTTCAGGTCGACCTGGATGCCCTGCAACCGTACCTGCAGTCGGTAGAAATTCGGGTCAACGGTCAGGTACTCTTTCACAGTCCCTAACCTTCATTCTCGTTGCGCGGGTGCCCACGGTAACGCTGCCGTGGCGCGCATCGACTCACCAGAAACGATCACACCGTGAACGCACAACGCCCCCACCCCACACCAGTGCCCGCTGACGCTGACCGCCCAGGTGGGTACGCCTCGAGAGGGCTGCAACGGATCGTGATTGACGGCGTTGGCCGCGACATTATCAGCCGAAGGTTCGCCGAAGGCGAGCTCATGCCGAAAGAAAACGAACTCACCGAACAGTTCGGGGTGAGCCGCACCTCGGTGCGGGAGGGCATGCGGGTGCTCGCGGCAAAAGGGCTGGTAGATATTCGCCAAAAAGTGGGCACCAGGGTGCGGCCCGCCGCCGAATGGAACGTGTTTGATGCGGACATTCTGCGCTGGCACCACGAAGAAGGCTTAGGCGCCGCGGTGCTGCGAGACCTGGTGGAGTTGCGCCAAATTGTGGAACCGCAGGCGGCCCGGTTGGCTGCAGGCCGAGCCACCATTGAAGATCAGCAACGCATCCGTGCCGCCCTGGTGCAAATGCGGGCGGCGATTAGCGAGCCAGGCGCCTACGCACAGGCCGATGTCGCGTTTCACCAGGCCGTGTACGCCGCGTCGCAGAACGTGCTGTTGCGCCAATTCGGCACCGTGGTGGCAGATTTTATGCAACTGAGTTTCCAACTGCAGCAGGACGCGGTGATGTCGGCGAGTGTCGCCGGCGCGCAACTGGTGTTGGATGTGGAGCAGCATGCGATGGTGCTTGCTGCGATTGACCGCGGAAACGGTGAACGCGCGGCCGACGCGATGCTGGACGTGGTGTTGGACGGCAAAAATGCGCTGTTCACCGCGCTGAAACATCAGCCCGGCGCCGACACGGACCAGGTAGACGCGGGGGAGCGGGGCGCGGAGTAGTGGCTGCCGTTGTGTTGCGCGCCGCCGCTGACGCCGCCGCAGAGGCTGCCGCCGAGGCGCACCCGGTTCCCGGCGACTCGCCGCGCGCCACAGCGCACCCGGAACCCACGCGGGCCGTGATTCTGCCGGAACTGGGCGGGGTTGCGGCGTCGCTGCGGGTTGCCGGTGTGGAGGTGCTGTGCCGCACCCCCTGGGCGGATACCATTCGCCCGGCGGCAGACGCGACGCCAGCCCCGGATGAGGATTCGTGGGTGGCTCGCTGGGGCGGTGGGTGGCAGTTGTGTGCCCCAACCGCTGGGCAGCCGGATCGGTCGGTTGGCGAAACGTTCCATGGGGTTGCTTCGCAGGCTCCATGGGCGGTGGATGCTGTGGATGCTGCCAGCGTTTCTCTCGTCTGGTCGGACCCGGCCGGGTTGACGCTCACCCGCACCTGGTCGGTGCTGGCGGATGGTTTGGCTGTGCGCACGGTGGCGTCGAACACGGGTGCTGCTGCGCGGGTGTTGACCGTGGCGGAGCATCTGATTTTGGGAGCTGACCTGTTGGCGGGGGTGCGGGCGGGCACCGCCGCGGGGCGGCTTGCGGTTCCACCCGGGGTGGTGTTACACGAGTTGGATTATGCGGGGCGGCCGCTGGGTGTTGCGGGCGGTGCGGGTGTTGCGGGTTGTGCGGGCTGTGCGGGCGGTACGGGTGTTGCGGGCGGTGCGGGTGTCGCGGCCGACGCGGCCGGTGCGACCGACGCGGGCGACTCGTCCGGCGCGGGCGGTGCGACCGACGCGGGCGACTCGACCGGCGCGGGCGGTGCGGGCATCACGGGGGCGGTTGCCCGGGGTGCCGCGCCGCAGTCGCCCGGCCAACCTTGGCCGGGCGCCCCCGCGGCGCGGTGGGACCGGGTGGATGCGGGCACCCCGGCGCGGGTCGCGGGGCTCAGTGGGTTCGCCACGCAGGCGTCAGCAGTGGCCGCGGTCACATTCCACGTCGATTCGTTGCGCGCCGAGGTTACCTGGTCGGGGTTGCCGTGCGCCCTGCTGTGGGAGGAGCTCGGCGTGACGCAGGAAGCCCCGTGGGCTGGTGGTGTGGTTGCGCTGGGAATTGAACCAGCATCCACCCCCCATGGAGCGGGCAGTCAATGGGGGGATGCCCCCCTGCTGCAGCCGGGCGAGTCACGCGAGTGGGGGGTGCGGCTTCGCGTGCATCGCGGGGGCACGCTTCGGGCTTGACCAATCCCCGGTTTTTGACCAATTCCCGGGTTTTTGACCAATTCCCGGTAGTTTGAGCTGATTGCTGCCGGTTATTGGTCAAATTACCGGTAATTCGTGCGGACCATCCCAAGCGCGGCTAGCCCGTCGCGGGTTTTGCCCCACGCCTCCGCGTGCCCTATCGTGGTGATATTGCATTGTGTTGCTGTTTTGAGGAGATCGCATGACCACGCAAACCGTGTCCCCTAAGGGCTTTGTTGGACTCGCCCACAACCTGGGCGTGAAGGACGATTCTGCGGATTTTGCGCTGGTGGTTTCTGAGGTGCCTGCGGTGTCGGCTGCGGTCTTTACGCAGTCACGGTTTGCCGGGCCGAGCGTGCTGGTGTGTCGTTCAGAGACGCAGCTCGACGCGTGCCGAGGCGTGGTGGCAATTTCGAAGAATGCGAACGTTGCAACGGGCGCGGCGGGGCTTTCTGACGCCCGTGAGGTGCGCGAGGCTGCGGCCGCGGTTGCGGGTGTTGCCCCGGAGGAGCTGGTTATTGCTTCGACTGGCGTGATCGGTCGCCGCTACCCGATGGATCGCTTGCGTGCTGGCCTTGCCGAGCTGCGTGCGCCGCTGCCACCCGCCGATTTTGACAAGATTTCCCGGGCAATCATGACGACCGACACGCACCCTAAGCGGGTGACGGTGCGCTGTGGCGACGCCGTGATTGTGGGGGTTGCGAAGGGTGTTGGCATGATTGAGCCAAACATGGCCACGCTGCTCACTTTTTTCTTTACCGACGCGGAGATCAGCGCCGATGAGCTTGGCAGGGTGTTCCGCCGCGTGGTGGATCGCACGTTTAACGCGTTGAGTATCGACACTGACACCTCCACGAGCGACACCGCCGCCATTTTTGCAAACGGCCTCGCGGGCGAGGTTGATTTGGCTGAGTTTGAGCGCGCTCTCTATGACTGCGCTCTGCAATTGGTGCGATTCATCGCCTCAGATGGTGAGGGTTCCACCAAACTCATTGAGGCTCGCGTTAGCGGCGCCGCCTCCGCGGATCAGGCGCGCCGCGCGGCGAAGTCGATTGTCAATTCGCCGCTCGTCAAGACTGCGGTGCACGGCGCCGACCCGAACTGGGGCCGCATTGCCATGGCTGTTGGCAAGCTGAACTTCCCTGAAGACGCGGCGATTTCGCCCGAAACTGTCCGCATCACCATCGGCGAAACCGAGCTGTTTCCAGCCGAGGCGTCTCAATTAGAGTTGGATGCCGTGGTCCAGCACCTGTCAGGTTCCGAAATCCTCCTCACCGTTGATCTCGGTATTGGCGGCGAATCGTTCACCGCCTACGGTTGCGACCTTTCTGAAGGGTACGTGCGCATCAACGCCGACTACACCACGTAGGGGTTCGCCCGGCGCCACCCGCGCCGCATTTGCACATCCGATCTGGGCATTGGTGGGAGGGGAGCTGACGAAGAATGCCCGCGAGTACTCACCGAATTATGCCCGCGAAATGTCTGCACTGACTCGCAGAACGATGCCCGCGAAATGTCTGCACTGACTCACCGAATTATGCCCGCGAAATGTCTCCACTGACTCGCAGAACGATGCCCGCGAGATGTCTGCACTGACTCGCAGAACGATGCCCGCGAAAGAGCGGGTCTCGCTGGCGCGTTTCTGTTTTGTGCGGGCTGGTTTGATCCTCGCAATGGTCGATTTCGTAAGGTATCATTCTGGTACGGAAGCGCAAATAGCGTGTCCGTGCAAACCTTTTGAGCGTGTTCAACTCAAGAGCGCTGTGTGACAGCCACCCGTCGGGGAAGGCTGCAGTTGCGCAAACATTCCGGATCCCACGGTGCTGTGAGGATCATTGCTGGTTTGCATCATCAAATGGGTGCTGCCGTGTGTGCGAGATGTAGCGGCACGTACCCCAGAAACTGCAACGGAGGAGTAAAATATTTCATGCAACAAGCACGCCGTTTAACCTGGTCTCCTGCTCGTTTGCTGCTCATTCGAGTCAGTCACTGGCTGTCGGCGGTTCTAGGGGAAGGGTTGCGAACCCACGAAGTAGAGCGAATCGCAGCGACAGCGGTTGCTGTGCAAGGCACAATCCGAACATCAACTGAGGAGGGCTTGAGAAACATGTCTCAGATGATTTATGAGGTCGCTCGAAAGTATGCGAGGGATTTACTCGTTGAATTTTGGGACGGTAGCTTGCCAGTGCGACTATCCGAAATTTCAAGTGCAGTCAGGGCGACCAAATATGAGATGGATCTTGGTGAAGGAATTTCAGGGGTGGTTGTCAAAGAGACCGATAGTGATCCTGTAATTGTTATTCACGAGTATGACAGCACTGCCCGGAGAAGATTCACGTGGGCGCACGAAATAGGCCACATTCTCGAACGCCGACTCATTGCTGGCGATGATGATTACTCTTTCAGGGAGAGTCGGGGGAGGAAGTATGACCTCCACGAGTTCTTTGCAGATGAGTTTGCGGGGGCGTTGCTCATGCCGTCGGATGAAATTAGTCGTATGCAGCGCCAGGAGTGGACACTCGGTCAGATGGCTCAGGAATTTGGTGTTTCGGTGAAGGCTCTCGCGAAACGAATGGAACGTCTGAGTATTCATCCAGAATCACTCACCAATGCTCTGAAAGTGGATGAGTGAACCTTGGAGAAAATTTCTGACATTTCTGAGTTGTTCGGTGAGGTAAACGTGCCTAAAACAGACCCAGACAAATTGCTTGCAAAACATGCTGCCGAGAGGGCTGCGATAGATAATCGTCAGCGAAAGCGAATATTTTCTTTTATCTTGTGGCTGATTGCGGTTGCACTCGGCGGCATATTTGCATTACTTGTTTGCATCGGTCTTGGGGTGTTCACGCTCGAGTCCTCGATCGTTATTACAGCAATATCTGCTGTTGGAGCGCAATCTTTTCTCCTTCTAGGGTTTGTTACTCGCGGTCTCTACCTGCAGCACGATGCCAGCGCACGTCGAACATTTCGCGGGATTCGTGTCAACGAAAGCGAAACGCTCGAATAATCGGTTCACGCCGGCAGCCAACACCGGGGCACACGTTGGCCGGTTCGGGGTTCGGCCGGTCCGCGTTTCGGCCGGTTCGGGGTTCGGCTGCCCCGGGGTTTGGCTGGTCCGCGTTTCGGCCGGTTCGGGGTTCGGCTAGTCCGCGTTTCGGCTGCCCCGGGGTTCGGCTGCCCCGGGGTTTGGCTGCCCCGGGGTGTTGCAGATTTGACCAATACCTCACCGAAGCACTTGAATGGGTGAGCCACCCGTTTCAACGCACAGGAGCTTTGATGTCGAACCACGCAGCACAGTCCGCCCACCCGCAACCCCGGGAAAATGAGCCCTTGCGAGCACTGGTGACGGGCGCGGCGAGTGGTATTGGTGCGGCGGTTGCGAAGACACTCATCGAGCGCGGTGATCGTGTTGTTGGGGTGGATCGCACGCAGTTTGAGCTGCCCGGCGGCGAAACGATCGTTGCCGACCTGGCCCACGCGGAAGCCCGCGCCGCCCTGGTTGAGGCGGCGACCACCCGAATGGGGGGAGTGGATGTGCTGGTCAATGTGGCGGGGGTGTTTCGTGAGGGCGGCATCCACAATTCTGGATTCGACGACTGGCGGCCAGTGTGGGCTGTGAACCTGGATGCGCCGATCGATTTAATGCGGATGCTGTGCCCACCAATGGCCGAACGCGGCTTTGGTCGGGTGGTTTCCATCACAAGCGTGCACGCCCGGCAGGCGCAGCCGGAATGTTTCGCGTATGACGTGTCGAAGGCGGCGCTGGAGGCGGCGACCCGGTCCGCGGCTCTCGACCTGGGGCGACGCGGGGTGCTGGTGAACGCCGTGGCACCCGGGTATGTGCGAACCGCGATGAGCGTGCTGCCCGACGGCCGCGATGAAACCGAAACCGACGACTTTGTGCGGGTGTATGTTGCTGGCGGCAAGTTGCCGCTCGGGAGGGGCGCGCAACCCAACGAAATTGCTGAGGCGGTGGCGTTTTTGGCGAGCCGGCAGAACACGTACACGACGGGGCAGGTGTTGGTGGTGGATGGCGGGCTGAGTATCACGTTTTAGCGGGCGGGTTTGCTTCCCGCTGCAACGGCCACCGTTCCTGCGCATGCCGCCCTGGTGGTAGATTTGGGGTGAGTATGGCAGGCGTTTGCGAGAGGATCGGGTTGGCTACCATTCACGATGTCGCAACGGCGGCTGGAGTTTCGATCAGTACCGTCTCCTACGCGCTTTCGGGCAAACGCTCCATTGCGCCAGACACGCGCCGGCGCATTGAGGCTGCGGTTGAACGGCTCGGCTATCGACCCAACGCCGGGGCGCGCATGCTTGCCGGCACGAGAACACAAATTTTGGCGGTGTCGGCGCCGCTGCACGGCGACACGTATGTGCCCGCCCACATGGCGTTTGTGTTGGCTGTCGCAACCGCAGCCCGAGCCTACGATTATGACGTGCTCCTGCTCACCCAGGATGAGGCCATTGCTGGGCTGCGTCGCGTGGTTTCGAGCAGCCTCGTTGACGGGGTGCTGCTGCTGGATGTTGCGGTGGACGATGAGCGACTTGCGCTGGTGCGGGAGCTCGGCATCCCGGCAACCGTTATTGGGGTGCCGAATGACACCACCGGTTTGCATTGTGTGGATCTCGACTTTGAGCAGGCGGCGCGGCTCGCGGTGCGGCGCCTGGTTGCCCACGGGCATTCCGCGGTTGGGTTGCTTGCACACCAGGCGGGCATTGCGGCGCGTGGGTCGAACTTTGCGGCCAGGTTTCGGGGGGCGTTTGTTGCTGAGGCGCAGGCGCTGGGGGTGCGTGCGGTGGTGTTGCCGGGTGAGCTTGACCGCGCGGGTGCGGCTGCGACGCTGGACGCGTTTGCCGATCAATTACCGGGGATGTCCGGGCTGGTTTTGCATTGCGAAGAGTCGGTCCAGCGTGCCGTGGTGGAACTCCTCGCTGAGCGCGGGGTGTCGATTCCTGGTGATTTGTCGGTAATTTCGGCGTGTGCGAGTTTTGATACGTCCACGTTTGCGACGCCGCTGGACACGATTCCCCTGATCGCGGCGGATTCGTGCACCCGCGCCGTGGAGTTGACGGTGCGGCAGATCGAAAACGCGGGTGGCGCGGGTGGCGGGGTTCGCGAGGTGGTTGGTGCGGGTGCTGGTGCTGGTGCTGGTGCTGGTGCGGGGAGTTCGGACGTGTGTTTGTTACCGCCGCAGCTTGTGGTGCGTGGTTCTGTGGGGGAGCGCGTGTCGGGGCGGCAGGGCTGATATTTGAGTGAGCAGCGGGCGCTGCGTCGCACGCGGGCGCTCGTAGTCGGGTCACCGTGGCGTGCCATTCTGCGTTTCATTGTGCCGATCTGGATTGGCAATGTGATTCAACAGTCGCATTACACCGTGGACGCACTAATTCTCGGGAGGTTTGTTGGCGAACAGGGGCTCTCTGCGGTGGGATCCTCGTTCGGTCTCGTCTCGCTGATTTTCGGCACACTCTTCGCGTTCACGGCCGGTCTCACTATTCGACTGGCGCAGGCTCACGGTGCCGGTGATGAACTGGAGGTGAGCCGCAGGTTCTGGTCGGGGGCACTCATTGCGGTCGGGACGGCTCTGCTCTTCGGCGTTCTTCTCGCGATCACCGCGCCCGCTGCGATGGCGCTCATTGGGGTGCCGCACGAGATTCGTCCAGATGCAACCACCTTCTACCTGGTGTTTTGTATCGGCCTGCCGCTTACAGCCTTCGGCAACCTGTGCACGCACACCATCCGCGGGTTGGGCGATAGCACGTCGCCGACGTTCATCATGCTCGTGAGTGGCGTTGTGAATGCTCTGATTGCATTGGGGCTTGTCGGCGCGCTGGGCCTGGGTGTGTTTGGTGCGGCGCTTGCAACGCAGAGCGCGGGGTTCTGCACCGCACTGGTGAGTTTTCTGGTTCTCCTCCGCGCTCACCCTTCGCTGCGCACGCGGTCGTGGCCTGCGCTCGCTGGCGGTGGCGTGCAGAGCCGGCAAGGTGCGGCAATGGCTTTTCAATCAGCTGGCATCGGGTTGGGCAATGTGTTGCTGCAGGCGGCCGCGAACTCGCTCGGGGCAACCACCATTGCGGGCATAACAATCGCAATGCGAGTTGAGGGTATCGCGCTGGCACCACTTGTCGCATTCGGCATCTGTATGGTGGTGTACTGCGCACAAAACGCCGGGGCTGGGCTTACGGAACGAATTCGTCGCGGCGTGAAGCAAGCTAGCCTGCTCTGTGTTGCCCTCGCAACTGTCGAAAGCGCCATCGTCGTGCTTTTCGCTGACCGAATAGCAGGCGCCTTCCTGACTGGCAGTGATCCTGCTGTGATCATGACCGCGACCACCTACCTGCATCTCTCTGCACTGTTTTACCCCGTCGTTGCGTGCGTGTTCCTGCTCCGCGCGTCGCTGCAGGGCGTTTCGATCACTCGCCCCGCGGTCGTCTCGGGCCTCAGTGAACTCGTTGCGAAAGCGGCATGCGCGGGATTCACGGTGCTCGGGGGTGGGGTGCTTGCAATTGCGGCCAGTGGCCCCGCGTCATGGGTGGTGGCGCTCATCCCGCTTGCCGTGTCCTGGTTTGCTTGGCGGCGCGCGTCCTTGCGCCCCGCCGCTACTGACGGGTGAGCGCGTTTGCGCGTCGACGCGGCCGTGCGGATCGCATTTGTGCTCACCCGCGGTGTTGTTGCTCGTGGGTGAGCGCGTTTGTGCGTTGACGAGGCTGTGCGGGG
>CAYTSH010000069.1:9500-10117 GCA_964440395.1 uncultured Microbacteriaceae bacterium | reverse complement strand
AAACCAAAATCAAAAATATAGCGTCTCAATGTCTACAAGACTTGACACAGCCCAAGTAGTGACGCAGAAGAGGCGGCAAGGGCTGTCAGGAATCTGGATACGACCCTGTTGAGCTGACGCACATGCCCAACTGCGAACGCGCGCAGAAAAGACGCCAGTGTGGGCGGGGCATACGCGCTCCGAAACAATCGCTTCATTCCGCCGTGACGGAGTATATTCATATCGTCGATGGAGTCAGCCTCGCACACCAGTACACCATCCCAGCGTCCAGAGACGCGATCTTCGCGCCAGCGTTTGACCCCTATCGGTCGAGGCCGTGAGGTGCGCCTCGGTCAGTTCAGAAAGCCCCGTCATCTCCGCCAAACGCATCACCGGAACAATGCCCGCAGTCGACACGAGATCCGGGTGATCAAACGACGCAGAAACCCGAGCACAAGTGTGCTTGAATAGTATCTACGTGATGCCTCCTTGGGCGTGGAAAATAGTTGTTTGATCACTACTGTTATCCCAGATCAAAGGAGCATTCTCGGTCTCTAAAACCTATACTGCCGCAAGTCCACCGGTGAATTAAGGCATTAATTGGTCAATATTCACGTTTGTTTTGTGTCAAGATTTGT
>CAYTSH010000069.1:0-9400 GCA_964440395.1 uncultured Microbacteriaceae bacterium | reverse complement strand
GTATTTGTGTATTTGTGTATTTGTGTATTTGTGTATTTGTGTATTTGTGTATTTGTGTATTTGCGTTTTCTGGGGGAATTGGTTGCACAATTCGCCTGCTTCGGTGCAGAAATTTCGGATTTTCTCGGGAAGATTTGCGCTGCTTTTCGTCAAATTTACGGTACATACTCATTGGTTGATGAGTCGATATTATGCTACGCTTGGGCTGACATCGGGGAATGGAATCAGCAAACCGTTGATAATCCAACCCGACCGAAAAAGAGGCATAAATGCACAGTAAAAAAATAATACCAGTCGCGGTACTTTCGAGCTTAGTTTTGGTGGGCTTTGCTGGAAGTCCAGCAGCCTTCGCTTCAGCCGAGATGAGTTCTCTTGCTCCTGCAAGTCAACCGGGCTATCTCTCCTTAAATGTTGGCGGTACAGACGATTCATACGAAACTGACTATAAGACCGGAGAGCCCTTGCCGCAGGCAGAGGCAGCTGAACCTGTTGGGCTCGGGTATTCTGTGAATGGTCGATACAACAACGGTGACTATATACTTCACTTAATTGACTCGCCAAATGTGGAATCCATCCGATCAATCATCGTTGCCGCGGCAAACGACGCCAACTCGACTGGAGCAACAAACATTCAAGTTGCTTCTGGTCTTATGGCTGTTGTTCCTGAAAAGGATAAGAGAGAACGAGGTCACATATATCTCTTGGTTTCTTCACAATCTGGCTGTACTACCCCGAACTGGCTTGGTTGTGCCAATACCGGTGTAGACTATGAAGATGGCGTAAAGAAGCTACTGACCGGCACGATTACAATTAAACCAGAATCATTGCTTTTTCAAAGCGGCACGATTCAGCATATTGTTGCTCATGAAATCGGACATGTCCTTGGTTTAGGCCACTATTCTGATGAGTTTGAAGGTAAACTCCAGACGATGTATCCTACTCTGGGGAAAAACAGCGAATATCCAAAGTTTCTCAGTGGAGACCGGCTGGGTCTTAACTACTTGAAGCATCCAGTTCCGCGGGGAATGTTCGATTCTCTGAATGGTGCTTTGGATTCCTTTACGATTAATGGTTGGGCAGTGGATGAGCTCAATGCAAACCCCGTTGATATCAATGTGATCGTGGACGGTAATTTTAAGCAGCGAGTAAAAGCTGATAAGCTTCGTGCCGATGTTGGTGCAGCTACAGGCAAGGGAAACAATCATGGCTTCAATGAAACCATCGCGTTCTCCCGAGGCGTACATACGGTTTGCCTTACTGCAGCGCATGCGTATTCCACAATTTCAGGTGATCTTGGTTGCAAAACTGTGACTGTAGGGGTGCAGCCTTCACGTGGTGCGTTGGATTCAGTGGTAGTTAAGGACGGGGGCGTCGTTGTTTCTGGTTGGTCCTATGATAAATCTTCACCGGAGTCATCATACATTTGGGTGAATGTTGACGGCCAGGGGAAGGCTTATCAGACGAATACTGACAAAACCTGGTTGCCTAACCTTATTGCAGGGGCAGGTGTTCACAATGGTTTTGAACACTTTGTAGGCATACGTAAGGGCACTCATGAAGTCTGTGTTTATGGTGCCGAGAGTTCACTTCTCGGATGCAAGACGGTAACCGTGTTGAAATCGGCGGATGCTGCGTCTGACGCTATCACGGGTGTTTCTGGTGGTATCCGTGTGCAAGGGTGGGCGATTGATCTGACTAACCCGACAGTTTCCAGCTACGTCTGGGTTGATGTCAGCGGTGCAGGTCAAGCAGTTAAGGCAAGCCTTCCACTGTCTTGGTTTGACGGGCTGTATCCTGGCGCTGGTGCTAATCACGGGTTTGACCAAGTAATCGCTAAGCCGAAGGGAACTTACAATGTCTGTGTCTCAGAAGCTTCCGAGTCAAAGCTTTTGCAGTGCAAGACGGTAACTGTTCCATAAGCTTGAAACTGTTGTTGCCTTGATTGTGGGGCGCAACGCCACAGGGCTGCTCCTGCCAACCGTGTTGGTAGGAGCAGCCCTTGTCATTAAGAGTTGCCGGCTTCGCCTGCGATGGGGATGCCGTTTTCGCGGGCGAGTAGTGCTGCGATGTGTTGTGCGGTGCGAATGTCTGCTGTGCCTTCGGTTGTGCCGGCGAGGGGACGTTTTGCTTTTACCACCATGGCGTGGAATGCGGCGAGTTCTGTTTCGAAGGCTTCGGTGGTGTCGGCGATGATGCGTGTTGTTTCGCCGTTGCCGTCGGCGCTTGTTTCTCGGAGCAGTGTTGGCCGGTTGAGGAGGTAGGGTGCGGCGAATTCTGTGGAGAGTGTGCCGTGGTTGTGGTGCACGGTGAGTGTTTCGCGGTAGGTGGGGTAGTTGGGGATGTAGTGCCAGCTGATGTGTACGCGTGCCCCGGTTGGGAGGGTTGCGCGGATGTCGAGCGACCCGGGGTGGTCTTGTTGGGTTGCCCAGCGGGTTGCTGTTTCTATTGTTGCGAGTGGGCCGAAGAGTGTGCGGAGGAGTGAAATGTTGTGGATGAGGCTGCCGAGGAGCACGTCGGTGTAGAACCGTTCGAATGCTGCCCCTGTTTCGGTGCCGATGGCGTCGTGGGTGACGCGTTTGGTGTCGGCGTTGAGGGGTGCGAGCGTTTCGGGGGTGACGTCGTTGGCGGGCGGGTGGAGGTTTGCGAAGGCGAGTTGGGAGGCGTCACTGGGGTGGAGTACTTCAATGGTGACGGTTCTGATTTCGCTGGGTTCGGGCAGGCGTGTTCGGAGCCGGTTGACTGCGGAGTCGTATTCTTTCATGTAGGCGAGGAGCAGGAGTGGCCGGTTGTGGGCGGCTTCTGCTGCTGCGATGTCTTTGATTTCGGCTTGTGAGTATGCGAGGGGTTTTTCGCAGAACACGGCTACGCCTTGGCGCACGCATTGGAGTGCGCCGCCGCCGTGTGAACCTGATGTGAGGATGAGCACCCCGTCGAGGTGTTCGGCGGCGAGCATGTCGGTGAGTGTGCGGTGTTGGTGTGTGGCGGGTATGCCGTATTGGCTGCCGACGCGTGCCGTGGTTTCGGCTGAGAGGTCGGCGATTGCGGTGAGTTCGAAGAGGTCCCAGCGGCGGCGGATGAGTGGGAGGTGGACGGATTGTGCGACGGCTCCGAGGCCTGCGACACCTATTTTGATTGGGGTTAGAGCCATGGTCGGAGTGCCTCTCTGTTGGTTCGGTGGTCGTTTCGGTATTGGTCTGGGTTGGTGTTGATGTTGGGGATGATGTCTTGTTCTACGACGATCCAACCTTGGTATCCGCCGTCGATGA
Source organism: uncultured Microbacteriaceae bacterium (assembly GCA_964440395.1). GTDB lineage: Bacteria > Actinomycetota > Actinomycetes > Actinomycetales > Microbacteriaceae > CAYTSH01. The sequence goes on along the minus strand of CAYTSH010000069.1, from coordinate 6,134 downwards.
GGGTGTTCATGACCGCGGTCACGTTGACATCGCCGGAACCGAATGGCACAAACGCGCCTCCTTCCCAAACGTCGCGCATGCTGCCGCGGTTCTTTACCACGGTTTCGAGTACGTCTCGTTTTGCGTCTTTGAGGTGCACGTGGTTGATTCGGTTTCGCCAACGTTTGAGGTCGTTGAGGGGGTCTCCGCCTCCGAGGATGAGGTGTCCTGTGTCGAATGTGAGGCCAATGTCGGTGTGGTTGAGGAGTTGGTCTATTTCTTCTGGGGTTTCGACGAATGTGCAGGCGTGGTGGTGGAATGTTGGTTCGAGCCCGCGGGCGCGTACGCGGTTTGCTGCCAGGTTGACGTTTTCGGCGAAGGCGGCGAATGCGGTTGGGCTGAGTTGGAGTTCTGGGCTGCCGCCGGGGTGTGCTTGGCGCTGTTCGGTTCCCATGCAGGCTAGCGTTGGCAGTGGGGGGAGTTCGGGGTTTGTTTCTGCAGCCGTTACGAATATGTCGAGGGTTTCGTCGATGTGGCGGAGTTGTTCGTGGAAGAGGGTGGTGTTGCTGAATGCGAAGTCCATCCATCCGCCTGCAAGTTCGAGTGAGTTGCGTGCAAGCCGGTCACGGAGTTCTGTTCCGCGGCCGAGGAAACCGACTGGGCCGAGATCAATACCTTGGTAGCCTTCTTCGGCGAGGAGCTCGCACATGGCGTCTGGTCCGATGAGTTCCACGCCGGTTTCTGGGGTGAGTTCGAATACGCCGAAGTTCACTGGCGCCCCAGCAATTTTTAGCATGTTGTTCCTCGTTTCTGTTGGGTGCGATTGTGACGTTGGTTGGGGTCGCGCGTGTGCTTGGGGTTGCGCGTGCTCGGGGTTGCGCGTTTGTTTGGGGTTAGCCGAGTAGTGGCCGTTGTGTGGCTTTGTGTTGGAGGTAGGTGGTGTGTGCGTTTTGGGTGCTGTTTTGTGCTGATATTGGTGCGACTGGAACTTCCCACCAACTGTCACCGCTGGGTGCGTATTTTCGGGGATCGCTTTGCACGTGGATGAGGGTTGTGTGGGGGGCTGCTTTTGCTGTGGTGATTGCTGCACTGAGTTCGGTGAGCGCGTTTGGTCCGGGTGTGACGGCGATGACGGGTATTCCGTAGCTGCGTGCGTTGGCTGCGAGGTCGATGGGGAGTGGTGGGGCGTCTTGGGTGTTGGCGAGTACGGCTGTTTGGCTGTGGTAGGCGGTGCCGAATCGTTCCGTTCCGACGGTTTCGGAGAGGTGCCCGATTGAGGCGTATCCGTGGTTTTGTACGAGTACCACAATGATTTTGAGATTTTCGGCTACTGCGGTTACCAGTTCGGTGTGGAGCATCAGGTATGAGCCGTCACCGACCATGACTATCACGTCACGGTTGGATCCGTCTGCTTCGGCACCCATTTTTACGCCTAGGCCGCCTGCTATTTCGTATCCCATGCAGGAGTAGGCGTATTCTACGTGGTAGCCGAGGCTGTCGCGCACCCGCCATAGTTTGTGTAGGTCGCCGGGGAGTGAGCCTGCTGCTTGCACGATGACGTCTTCTGGCGCGACGGCTCGGTGGATTGCCCCGATGAGTTGACTTTGGCTGGGCAGCCAGTTTGGTTGTTCGGTGTCTGCAGGTTTTGGGGTGTTTTTGTTGGTGTTGTGGTGGGGTTCGGCTAGGGCGTTGTCTGCTTGGGTGAACCATGCGGCGCGTAGTTGGTTGACGTGTTGTTGGTATTCCGGGGTGGTGTGCCAGTCGGCGAGTGCGGCGTGGAGTGCGGTGAGGGTTTCTTTGGCGTCCGCAATGATTGGGTGTTGTGTGCCGTGTTTGTAGGCGTCGAATGCGGCGATGTTGATGTTGACGAATTGAACGTTGGGGTGTTGGAATGCGGTGCGGCTTGCGGTGGTGAAGTCGCTGTAGCGGGTGCCGATGCCGATGACAATGTCGGCTTCTGCTGCTATCCGATTTGCTGCTGTTGTGCCGGTGGCGCCGATGCCGCCGAGGCTGTTCGGGTCGTCCCAGAGGATTGCGCCGCCGCCGGCTTGGGTGGTGCCTACCGGTATTCCGGTGTGTGCGGCGAGGGTTCGTAGTTCTGTTTCTGCCCGGGAGTAGATTACGCCGCCGCCCGCGATGATGAGTGGGCGTTTTGCTTGTCGGATTGCTTGTACTGCTCGTTTGAGTGCTGCTGGTTCGGGGAGGGGTCGGCGCAGGTGCCATTCGCGGGGTTCGAGGAATGCGCGGGGCACGTCGAGTATTTCGGTTTGCACGTCTTCGGGGAGCGCGATGGTCACCGCGCCTGTTTCTGCTGGGTCGGTGAGTACTCGCATGGCTGCAAGCGCGATGGAGTAGAGCTGTTCTGGTCGTTGCACCCTGTCGAAGTATTTGCTGAGGGGGCGGAACGCGTCGTTGACGCTGATGCCGGTGTCGTGCGGTAGTTCGAGTTGTTGGAGCACCGGGTCGCATACGCGGGTTGCGAAGGTGTCGCTGGGGAGGAGGAGTGCTGGGAGCCGATTGGTGGTTGCGAGTGCCGCCCCGGTGAGCATGTTGGTGGCACCTGGCCCGACTGATGCTGTGCTTGCGTAGGTGCCGAGTCGCCGGCGCATGCGGGCGTAGCCGACGGATCGATGCACCATGGCTTGTTCGTTTCTGGCTTGATGGTAGGGCAGGAGTCCTGGGTTGGTGTGTTGCAGTTGGGCGATGGCTTGTCCGATGCCGGCAACGTTTCCGTGCCCGAATATTCCGTGTATGCCTGCGATGGTGCGTTCGCGGTGCGCCCCGTCTACACTCCATTGTTGTGTGAGGAACGTGACGAGTGCTTGGCTGACGGTCATTCGTTGTGTGTTCACTGTTTTGTTCCGTTCGATGGGGTGGATGCCCGGTACGGCAGCCGTGGGTCGATTTCCATTCCAGCCCACTGGTCTCGTATCCACGCGTGTGCGGGGTCGTCGGTGATGAGCCAGGTGCGTTCGGGGTGGGGGCCTGCCATGACGTTGAGGTAGTAGAGGTCGTATCCGGGGGCTGCTGCGGCTGGGCCGTGGTAGCCGTAGGGCACGAGCGCAATGTCGCCGGTTCGAACGATTTGGGTGTTGGTGATGTTGTTGCCGGGGGAGGGGTATGTGGTGAAGAGGCCGAAGGGTTCAGCGGTGGCGGGGGGTGTGTTGGCGCGGCTGGGTGCGCTTTCGAAGTAGTAGATTTCTTCGAGTTCACTTTCGGTTCCGGGCGTGTGTTGGTCGTGTTTGTGTGCCGGGTAGGATGACCAGTTGCCTGCGGGGGTGATGACTTCGCAGGCGATGAGTTTTGCCGCTTGGATTGCTTGTGGCGTGCCGAAGTTGTGTACTTGGCGGCTGCTTTGTCCCGCTCCGCGAAGTTCTATTGGGGTGTTTTCTGCGGGTAGGTATTGGGCGGGGAACGGCTGGGTGGTGGGCGCTTCGGCGATGGCGATGCGAGCATCCACACTGGTTATGGTTGCTGGGGTGTTGATGCCGAGGTAGAGCACGTCTGTTGGGCCGTCGAAGACGTGTGCTCTGCCGTGGAGTTGTTGCGTTCGGCGGTTGCCGTCGGGGCTGTGCCAGGTGACGGTGCACCCGCCACGTAGGGGCACGATTATGCGTTCGGTTGGTTCCGCGGCGAGGGTGAGTGTGCTGTGGGTGCTGTGTAGGGTTGCTACGCGTAGGCCGGTGTGTTGCCATTGGGGGTGGTGGTTTTCGCCGGTGGTTGCGTTGTTTTCGCCACTGTTGGGTGTTTGGGTTGTGTTGGGCGTGATGACAGCGTTCCAGGTGTTGTCGCTGCTGCTGCCTGCCGGGATGAACCAGGGTGTGTTCGGGTGCATGGGGGCTCGCTTTGGGGAGGGTGTGGCGGTTGCTTATTGGCGGAGTGCGGGGTGTACGAGTGCTGCGGCTTCGTCGACTACTTTGGCCACGTTGTCGTGTTCTGGGTAGATGAGGGTTCGTCCGACGACTAGGCCGCGCACCCCGGGTTGGCTGAGTGCGGTTTCCCATTGTTCGAGGGAGCGGTTGAGTGGGCCGCTGGGGTCACCGCCTAGGAGTAGGGTTGGCAGCGTGGTTGCTCGCATGACTTGTTCCATGTTTGCTACGACGGGGATTTTGAGCCAGGTGTATGCGGAATTGTCGCCAAGGCCGGATGCGACTGCGATGGAGCGTATGACGGCTTCGGTGGTGAGTACGTTGCGGAGGGTGCCGTTGCTGTGTTCACTGATGAATGGTTCGATCATGATGGGTATTTTTGCTGCTGCAGCTGCGCGGACTGCTTTTGCGTTGTTGTGGAGTGTTCGGGCTGTGCCGTGATCGTCGAGTCCTATTCGGAGGAGTGTTTTTGCGAAGTCGAGCCGTTGGGCAGCGATTGTTTCGATGCTGTATCCGGTGAATTTGTCGTCGAGTTCGAAGCTTGCTCCGCTGAGGCCGCCGCGGTTCATTGAGCCAACGGCGATTTTGCCTTCGAGTGCGCCGAGCACGGTGAGGTCGTCGATGATGTCGGCGGTGCCGAGGATGCCGTCGACGCCTGGTCGTGCGAGTGCTGTGATGAGTCGGGTGAGGAGTTCGTAGCGATCGGCCATTGCGTTTGCGCGTTTACCTACACCGAGTGCTCCGCGTGCGGGGTGGTCTGCTGCGATTATGAAGAGGTTTCCGTCACCGGTGTGGGGTGCGGGGCGTTGCCGGTTTGCGTGCGCTTTTGCTATTTCTTCTGGGTGTTCTGCTCTGATTTGCCGTAGCCTGTGGAAGGCGTTTTCTAGTCCACCGTTGAGTAGTTTTGCTGCCGTGTTCATGCCGTTTCTGCCCCATTATCGCTGGATGCTGTTTCTGCGTCGGTTTCGCCGCGTTCGTTGGCGGTGGCTTGCGTGCGCTGTGTGGCTTGGTTTGTTTCTTGTAACAGTTGGTGTACTTCGCTGCTTTGTGGCATTGCATTTGCGCATTCTCGTTTTCCTGCAACGATTGCTCCGGCCACGTTTGCGAATGTAAGGGTTTCTGTGAGTGTCCAGCCGGCGAGGAGGCCGTGACAGAACGCGCCGCCGAATGCGTCGCCGGCGCCAAGCCCGTTTATGACTGTGACGGGGTGTGGGGGCACTGTTATTGTTTCGGTGGCTGTTTTGGCGAGGACTCCTTCGGGGCCAAGTTTTACGACTGCGAGTTTGATGCCGCGTGCGAGCAGTGCGTCGGCGGCTCGGTGGGGATCGGTTTCTCCTACCGCCACTGCGCATTCTTGCTGGTTGCCGATGGCTATGGTTGCGTGTTCGAGGGCGTCGGTTACTGCCGCGGTTGCGGTTGCTTGGTCTGGCCAGAAGATGTCGCGGTAGTCGAGGTCGAGGATGGTGTGTGTGCGTTTTGCCCGTGCGCGCCATGCGGCATGGTGTGTGGCGCGGCTGGGCTCTTTGCTCAGCCCGGTGACGGTGCACCAGAGTATGCGTGCTGTTCTGATTGCGTTGAGTGGGAGTTCTTCTGCGGTGATGGTGAGGTCTGGTGCGATGGGGTCTCTGTAAAAGGTGATGGGAAAATTGTCTGGTGGGTGTATTTCACAAAACGTGAGGGGCGTTTTGTGTTCCGGATCTGTGCCGATGTATTTCGTCTGCACGCCGAGGCGTTCGAGTTCGTCTCGAACAAAATCCCCGAATGCGTCTTGACCTGTTCGAGCAATGAGTGCGCTGTTTCTGCCGTGTTGCGCTGCGGCTACCGCCACGTTTGCTGCGCTGCCGCCCAGGAATTTGCCGAACGTCTCTACGTGCCGCAAGCTTGTGTTCTCTTGCAGCGGGTATAAGTCAACGCCAACCCTGCCGATGCACAACACATCAATTACCGTGGATGCCGTGCTCGCCTCGCTGCCTGCCTTCATGACCGTGTGCTCTCTTCGCTCCATTGCGGGGTTCTCTCTTTGGCGACTTTGCTGCTTCTCTTACAGCAATCTTACACCTAATGTCTTAACAAATCAAGTAAGGGAGTGGTCTAGCGAGGGAATTGGGGGAGTGGGGGAAAGGTGCGGTTGTGCTGGGCGGTGCCGCGGCGGTGGCGCGACGCGGCGGCGTGCCGGTCCGCCGGTGCTGTGCCAGTGTGGTGGTGCGGCGCTGCGGCGGTGTGCTGGTGCGGTGTGCTGGTGCGGTGTGCTGGTGCGGTGGTGCTGGTGCGGTGGTGCTGCGGCAG
>CAYTSH010000068.1:0-10191 GCA_964440395.1 uncultured Microbacteriaceae bacterium | reverse complement strand
AGACACTCCCGCGATCGGAGTGAAACACTGCCCGCGGCCTGATCTCTTGCGTCGCGCTGGTCGCCGAATGCTCGGCCGGTGCGGCTAAGTGCGACGTGGGCGAGACTCGATTTGTGGATGCCGTGTGACGCTCCCAGCTCAAAGCCCCGCTCGCCGGCGACGCGCCGCAAGGATGAGCAGCACTCCGCCAACTGCGAGCAGCGAACAGAGTTGCGCCACAACAGCCGTAATCGGTTGTCCCGTCAGGCTCAAGACACCGGTACGCGCCGGGGGTGGACCAGCCTCAGGGCCAGCCTCAGGGCCGGGGCCAGGATCGGGGCCGGGATCAGGATCGGGGCCGGGATCAGGATCGGGGCCAGGATCAGGGCCAGGGCCAGGGCCGGGATCGGGACCAGGACCAGGGCCAGGACCGGGGTCGGGGCCAGGGCCAGGATCCGGGCCGACGGGCTGCTCTGCGGCGATGACAACGGTGGAGAGTGCGTTGTCGACGATCACCCCGCCGGCGGCCGTGGCAGAAACTGAGGCCGTATTTGAAATACTTTCTGCCTCAACATCAGCTTTGGTTGCCGTGTAATCCGCGCGGCAGATCACGGTTGCGCCAGGCGCCAACGGCGAGGCGGGAGCAGGGCAGATAAGTTCGCCCAACTTTCCGGAACCGGTGAATTCTTCCTCTGCGAGGGTGAACTCCGTGATCGTCAATGCTCCAGTGTTGGTGATTTCAAACGTGTACTGCACCTTCGAACCTGAGTTGTACTGGGACACGCTTGCAGTTTTGGCGAGCATGATTCCGCTGCTTGCATCAACCTGCACAACGGCTTCCGAATCCAAACTTGAGGCACGATCTCCCACCGCGTTTGCCACATTGACAATGCGCCCAGCATCAATATCAGCTTGAGTTACCACATACGAGGCGACACAACGAGCCTCACCGCCGGGCGCCAGCACACCGTCCCATGAAGACGGGGTGCAAGAGAGTGCAAGCGGTTCTCCAAGACCACCGAAACGCGACTCGTCAATCGTGATGTCACGCACGGTCAGGAGGCCGGTATTCCTGATATCGAAGCTATAGTCAAGCACCTCACCTGCTCGCGACACGAACGGAACACTGACGCTCTTTTCAAATGTGAGTGCCGCTGTGCCTCCGAGTAGGAGTGTCGCGACATCTTCGTTGCTTTGTGCTCGAGTCGTGCCGTCAACCGCGCTCACACCGGCAGCAGCCGCAACATTTTCGACCCGTTCCGAGTCGATGTCATCCTGCGTGACAGTGTAAGTTGCTGTGCACGTGACGGACTCACCGATGGCCAGGTATGCAGCCTCTGCACCACACGTCACCGCTGAGAGAGCATCACCTGATCCGGTGAACGAGAGTTCGTTCACTCCAATGTTTTGCACAGCGACGCGCCCCGTGTTGGTGATTGCGAAGGTATACGTCACGTCGGTGCCTACCTGGGTAACGATCTGCGGTTCAACGGTCTTCACAATGTCGAGCACGGGTTCATCACCCGTGGCTAGCAGAACGGTTGACGTGTCCGAGACCGTTTCACCACTCGGCGCGGTGCCAGAGACGTTGGCCGTATTTGATACCACCGCTCCATTCAGGTCTGCAACTGTCACCCGATAGGTTGCAGTGCAAGTCACCGTGCTACCTGGATTGAGAGTTGCAATAACCGGGCTACCTGCCCCGCAATCGATCGGTGAAAGGTTCGCCGGGGTTCCGCTGAACGCTTCTTCCGAGACAGTCACGTTTGCAAGAGTGACGTTGCCGGTGTTTCTCACCTGGAAACTGTAGGTCACCTGCTCATCGGCGACAGGATTAGCGCTCAGCGGCGTCACTTCCTTCACGAGATTCACTCCGGGCAGGGAGGCGAGACCGACGGTCACACTCGACGAGTTGCCCTGGACTGTGCCGCCACCCTGTGCAGTTCCTCGGACGGTTGCCGTGTTTTCGATGACCCCTTGGTTGAGGTCCGCCTGCAAGACCGAATAGGACGCCTGACATGTTGCAGATGCGCCTGGCGCCAGTGAATCGATTGTTGCGGTGCCGGAATCGCAGGTCACTACTGGCGAGCCACCCGTGCCGGTGAATTTTGACTCGATCACAGCAATATCTGTTACCGGCACATTACCCGTGTTCACCACCTCGAACGAGTAATTAATTACATCATTAGGATTTGAAGGCGTGACCGTGCTCGTCATATTTTTCACCAAGTTGAGCGCCGGTTCTGGTTTAAACGTGAATGGCAGATCCGCCCGGTCTGTCTCTTGTCGGGCTACTGAACCGGGTGCGCCAGCGGCCGCTGCCGCAGTGAGGGTCGCTGAGTTATTCACTGCGCCATTACTGGTTCCAGCGGGCGCTTCGACGTTGATAGTGACGTAAAAACTATCACCAATTGGAAGCTGCGGGACTGTGGCACGCACTGCGGTCACGAGGTTCGATTCGGTCGCAAGATTGAACGACGACATTGGCCTCCACGACACCAACCCTTGCTCGTCGGAGGCGTTGCCAGGCAATGCGGTTTTTGCAAGGACATCAGCGGCCGGGTCGACTGTGTATTCAAGGGTGACCGTCTGTGGGTTGCCGGCGATTGCAGATGCTGAACCAGCCGTCATGCCGATGAATCTTAAGCGATCAAAACCAGAACTTCCACGTCCATCCCCATTGAAGGGCAGCACGTCGACAAAACTTGTTTTGCCTTGCGGCACGCTCGACGCATTCGAAGTATCGATACGGTAGGAGTACGCATCCCTGCCATTCAGCTGACTCACACTAGCCGTTTTGCCAAACTTGAATGTCGAGGCGAGGTTTACCGTGACCGCCGGGGTGCCAGCGCCGGATGGCGGGGCGTTGGCTCCCGTCGTATTGCCATTCAATGCGGACTGGCCTGAAACAGAGTAAACGGCGTACGGGGTGTTGAGTGGAAACATCACCGGAACGTCGACAAACTGGAGCGCTGTTCTGTGCCCTTGTCTTTCAATTCCTGCGACATTTGCCGGGCCGCTCTGAACCACGTCAGCGTCATTCCACACGATGGTGAGGGTGCCGTTCGTAGTGCCGCCACCGCATGAGCTGCCGGGGGTGAACGTCATTGTGTAATCCGAACGTGCGGGCAGTGGTAGCAACGGCTGTGCACAGGGGGGTAACGTCCACGTGATGCTTGCAGCACGCATACGCTCATTGGGAATATCACCGATATTGGGGGTAACTGCCCCGTATACGTATGGCTGTGTCCGGAAGAACAGGATTTCTCCGGCGGTAGTCGAATAGATTGGCTTTCCTGTGTTGTCAACCCAAGATCCCTGCGCAGAAAACATTGCGTCGGCTGCGAAAGACTCACCAATAAAGCTAACATTCGTTTCGGTTGGGTTTCCGGGAAGTTTCTGGGTTGCTCCCCCCATAATTTCGGCGATCTGATACTGTCCGTAGACTCTCAGCTTCGCGTTTTGCGCCAAGTCTTGCGACTGTTGTGTGTCGTTTCGCACCAACGGTACCAACAACGTGAGGTACGAGTTTGGTGCCAGGTTGCCGTTGTAGCTGTAACGGACAGCTGTCACAGTCTTGGGATCTGCCGGAATAGTTGTTGACCAGGCGATGGTTGAATCTGCGAAGAGATCTCGTGTTGCCCGTTCGGTATCGTTCGCAAACGTGGTCGTCGAATACTCCACCGTCATATTCGGAAGCACCGATACGGCGGTGCTCGGAACTGAACTATTGTAATTGGCTGGGTTACCGGTTCCAATCCAAGCGTCGACCTTGCCGGTGCTGAAGTGGAGCAGCGCAGGGTCAAATGCCACGCCACCTTTCACGCCACTTGCCTCAATGCCGGATGACGAGGTGTTCGCGACGCTCCAGTTGGCAATTGCGCTGGTGCCAATGAGGGTCGATGGGGCGATGGTGTGGCCACCCGGGTTCATTGAAAGTACCAGGCGGCTTCCTGGAACAACGATGTCATCGGGACGAACTGACGTCTGACTGATGCACGGACTTGTGATTGCGTTGATACAGGTAAACCCTGTCCCCTGCCCCGGTGCGACACCAACTCCAGGGGGCCTTCCGTAGTTCACAAGACCAGTGGTGCCGATCGGCGCGAAATCGCTGACCTGTGATGCCCACGTCACCTGTTGCAAAGCTGCGATTCCATTCACCTCGTAGGGGACGAAGAACTGAATCAGCTCAGAAATGTAGCGAGAGAACAAAACATCGGGCACCAAGTCGCGTTGGGTGACGAGTAAAACCTCAGCCCCGGGGCCACCGGGCTGAGTGATTGACACGTCGGCTGAACTTGCAGCTACTAGTTTCGCATTCGCATACGGCGACTTGACGCGCAGTGTGGCGCCCTTCTTGATGGGTTCTGCTCCTACGCGGGAAATTTTTGAGAGGCCAGTGTTCGGTGTGCCAGCGTAATCGGAACGAGTTCTGAACGAGTCGACTGCGAATCCAACGAGTATGCCACGGGTCGAGGGGTCTCCTGGCAGGGCATAACTGTGCGTTGTTCGTGGGCTTGAGACGATCACGTTCGCTGCGAGTTCTGAAACGACCGTTACAGGCGTATTGGCGGCGCTCACCACTCGGTTTTGGCCGTTGACCAGCAACGTCGGCACAAAGATGTCGCCGTTTTGTGGGTACCGCTGGCCGGTTAGCAGATTGGTAGATGGCCCGACCGTGATGCGTATGCCAAAGCTGGTGTCCTCACCGACCCCCATATTGCGCACACAATCGAAACCATTGGCATAGCCGTTGCCAGCTGTAGGGAGCACTGATGTCACCGAGGCGCAGAGTTTAGAAAGCTGAGTTCCGGGATCCTTGAGGCTGTAGGAAACACCGGCAGGAAACATTACCCGAAAGGTCGCGTTACCGGCCTGGCTTGATGTGAATCTCAACGTGTAGAGCAAATTGTCCCAGGTGCGCACGCGTTGATTTGTTGTGCTCGCATCCAGGGAGTCGTCGGTTCCACTCACACCATCATCCGTGAGCACAAGATCCACCGTGTCGGGTTCAACAGCCCGAGCAGCCTGAGGTACTGTCAGTACTGTAAATATCAGCATTGCTGCGAGGAGCACGCCAACGCTGCGAACGGCCCAAGCGAGCAAGTCCCTTTTCGGATTCAGCACCATCATTCTAAGTTCCCTCCCTAACTTAATGTGGCAGCCTGAAAACAGTCAGCACGTGCGAAGCAACGTGGCAACCATCGGTTTGTTGGTACCTCTTCGCCCTTACGAAGAGGTACGCCGCATGTCGCGATCGCGAGCTGCCCTGCGAAAGTGCCTGGGCTGAAGTATCAGTTTGGTACTTTCTATGAAGGCATTGACGCTCACTTTACCTCAAGGCGCCGCTTGCGACAAGGATGCGGCGTGCGTTACATATATTGATCGCGTAGCTCAGGTCGTGCCTCACATGGTCAAGTCCCGTGTAGTGGTGTAACGATCTTTCCTTCGAGATGCTTGTCTCAGGGTCTAAGCGCTGAACGGTAGCGGCTCTGGCGTGATCACCCCCTCTTGAAGTTCGGGCACGAGGTTGAGCCTGCAGCGGGCGAGCACATTCAGGCCAAGATAGCGGCGTCCTTCTGCCCATTCGTCGGTTTGTTCAGCAAGGACTGCGCCCACGAGCCTGGTGAATGCGTCACGATTCGGGAAAATCCCTACCACGTCCGAACGAGCGCCTGATCTCCCGGTTCAGACGCTCGTTCGGGTTGCTCGACCAAATCTGCTGCCATACGTCTTTCGGGAACGCCGTGAAGGCGAGGATGTCTGCGCGGGCCGTATCGAGGTGGCCGTGTACGTCGGGAAGTTTCTGCTCCACATAGTCCAGGAGCCGGTCGAACTGGGCTGCCACACTGTCACGCTCGGGCGGGTCTATACGGAGTGCAGCATCGCTTTCACTGCCGGCCACATACTCTTCGGCGTGACTGTCATGAGGTTCGCCGCGTAGTGGGTGCGGCAGCGCTGCCATGATGCGCCAGAGCAGTTCGCCCGCATCGCTTCCACCAGCCCAGCGTGTGCGTCACTGGTGATGAGGCGCACCCCGGTGAGGCCACGCGCGACAAGGTCAGCGAAGAACATGTTCCATGCGGCCCCGGTCTCGCTCGTGGCTGCCTGCATACCCAGGACTTCGCGATGTCTGTCGCCATTGACGCCGGTGGTGACGAGCACGGCCGTGTTCACCACCCGGCCTCCTTCGCGCACTTTCATCATGAGCGCGTCACAGGCGACGAACGTGAACGGGCCCGCTTCGTGTAAGGGGCGGGTGCGGAACTCACGGACGTGTTCATCAAGATCTGTGGCCATGCGACTGACTTGCGATTTGGAGAGAGAGTGGATGCCGAGGGTTTTTACGAGTTTGTCCATTCTCCGGGTGGAGACCCCGGCGAGGTAGGCGTCGGTCACGCACGGTGATCATCGCTGACTCGGAACGCTTGCGACGTTCCAGCAGCCAGTCGGGGAAATAGGTGCCGTGTCGGAGTTTGGGGATCTGCACATCGATCGTGCCAACGCGGGTATCGAGCTCCCGGGTGCGGTACTCGTTGCGGGAGTTCACGCGGTCCGGGGAGGGGGTGCCGTACTCGGGGCCACAGAGAGCGTCAGCTTCGGCGGAGAGGAGCGTGTTGATCATGCTCTGCAATAAACTGCGCATCAGATCGGGTGACGCGGCCCCAGGGCTTGGGTAAGGACGGATGCAGGGTCGACAATAGAGGGAGTGGTCATCGGTGTGATGCCTTTCGAGTGTGATGTGAAGGTTTCCTCGAAGGAGCGTCCCCGGTGACCACACTGCTTTCAGCTGGTAACTTGCTCGGGGTCGTTACACCACTCTACGGGGCACTACTGATCTCGCAGGCCCAGAAGTCACCTCTGCCGTTGTTTTTAAGAGCCCTATCCGGAAGTTTCTTCCCATATGTGCCACAAGGAGATATGATTGAGCCATGTTGCTCACATTTGCGGTTCGTAACTATGGGTGCTTCGTGGAGGAGGCCGAGATATCACTTGTTGCACCATCGCTGAAGACTGTGACGCCGCCTGTTGGCCAGAGCTGGGCGGGGTCTACTGAGCGTGTCGCGGCCATCTACGGGGCGAACGCTTCGGGTAAAACCACGTTGCTTGAAGCTTTGCGGGCTCTCTCTGAAGCGATTCGAGCTCCCGGCTCGGGCAAACCATACCGGCCCCATGCTGATGCTGACCCAAATGAATCGGTCGATTTTCGGGTTGATTTCGTGGCTGGTGATGTTCGTTACTGCTACGAGGCAAAATTTCGGGCTTGGGGTGTAGCGTTCGAGGCGTTGTCTGCCTACCCGAAAGGTAAGCGCCGCCAGCTTTTCGTTCGCCGTCAAGCTGATGCTGACGCTGACATGCACTTTGGGAAAGGGAATTCGCTGGCGGGGCCCACTCTTGAAGCGTTGAAGATTACACGGCCGAGGGTTTTGTTTCTTGCGCGGGCGCATGAGCTGGGGCACATCGTCCTTGCTCCTATCGCGCGGGCGTTAGTTGCGGGCGTCGGAATTGGGTTTCTTTCGTTTAGGGATAAGGCCGACTCGAAAGTGCATAAGCGCGTGCTGATGGAAATGGTTGATGCCGAAGACGTTCAGATTGATTTGGTGAACGCTCTCCTCACTGCCGCCGATGTGGGAATTGTCGGTGTTGAAATCGAAGCGCAGGAGATACCACAGGCCGACCGCGACCGCATTCGGCGTGTACTTGAGGCGATGCGTCTCGGCGATGCGCCGCTCGATGAGGGTGATATTCCTCGGCTGCATGAGGTGATCCGCTTTCAGCACGAGGGTGCCGGGGGGTCACGTTTCACTTTGCCTATGTCTGCTGAGAGCTCTGGCACAGTGACCTGGTTGACGACGATGTGGCATGCCTTGCAGACTTTGCGTAAGGGCGGAGTCTTGCTGGTTGATGAGATTGACGCGAGCTTGCACCCGGAGCTTGCTCGGTATGTAGTGAAGTTGTTCCTGGACCCCGAAATGAATGCCAGCGGTGCGCAGTTGATGTTCACCTCGCATGATGTCTCGCTGTTGAACAACGCGCCCACTCGGGTGCTTGAGCCGCGCAACGTATGGTTCGCCGAGAAAGACAGTTCGGGTGCCTCGACGTTATTCAGCCTCGACGTCTTCGATAACCGCGCGGGCAACAATAATGAACGCAGGTATCTTGCGGGCCAGTTCGGGGCGGTACCCGACATCGATGACACGGTACTCATGGAGTTTCTTGCCTGTGAGCGTCGCACGTTGGCGGCCGCGAGTGGTTAGCCGTGATCGTCGCGGGCGGGTTTCACGTCAGCCAAATCGAACGGTCTTGATTGCGACGAATGGAAAGGTGACTGAGCGAAGCTACTTGAATGGTTTGAAACAGCAGTTTCATAGGCCAGGGCTGCGCATCAAGATTGAGTATGTTCCTGGTGAGCCCGACTGGATGTTACGTAAGCTGCAGAGCCCTAAAGGCGACACAGGGGCGTACGACGAGGTTTGGCTTGTCGTGGACGAAGATGGGAAAGATCGAAGCGAGTTTGTGAATGCCTGTCGCCGATTGTCATCGCGAAAGCAGCAGTGGCACGCGATTGTTTCGCGGCCATGTTTCGAAGTGTGGCTGGTTGCCCATTATGAGCAGCTGAAGCCCTATTCTGACCAGAGTGCAGCGCAGCACCATTACAGTTCCGTCATACCTGATGGCGTTGACCCGAAGACGCTGCCTCACGATTTTCCATGGCATTCAGTCGAGGAGGCGTCTCGGCGTTGCACTTCGACGAAAGCGGATTCGTTGGCACTTAACGAGCTCCCGCCGTCGCCAGGTTCGGCGATGCCGCTCTTGGTTGAGGCGCTGCGCCGGGCGCAGTAACTGTCTCCCACGCAGGATCGTAGGGAGCCGTCGAACCATTAATCCAGAGTTAATGGATTCCCGTGTGGACATGAGGGTGGGCTGACCGCGCTATCGGCGGCATGGGGGTTCCTTACGGGCATGACGCGGACCCTCCCCAGCGGGGAACTCATGCTGCGGCTGACGGACGAGACACACCGGTGCCAATCGCGAGCGGCAATGCCGCGCTTCTGACGGCCGCGCACCGGAACGGCATTGCCACGGTATACACCTCGGCGTAGCTTTCTGGGTTTCCCGGTTTCTAGTCTGAAGTGCAACAGTTGGTGGTGGTGTCTTTCAAGCATAGTTCTTGGAATATCTCTGCCGGGGTTGCCCAGCCCAGTATCTTGCGTGGCCGGTTATTGATCTCGGTCACGAACTCGTCTAGCTCGGCCTGGCTGAGGTCCGCAAAGCTGGTGCCTTTGGGGAGGTATGTGCGGAGTCGGCCGTTGAAGTGCTCATTCGTGCCCCGCTGATGCGCGGAATACGGATCCGCGAAATACGTGGGAACCGCGAGAGCATCGGCTAGTTGGTAGTGCAACGCGAACTCGCTGCCGTTATCAACCGTGACAGAAGCGACGGCGTGTGCGGGGAGTGACTCGTAGAAAGCAATCTGGGCATCGACGGTAGCTTGCGCGAGCGCGCCGGGGAGCTTGATCGCGTGCAGGAACCGGGAACACCGCTCCACGGTGGTGTGGAGTGCGCCGCTGAGACGCATGTGCCGGTCGTCGGGAAACTCGATTGGCAGTCGGTCAGCGATCTCTTCGGGAGTCCACCCCCGCCGCAGTGCAGAAATCACCCAGTCCACCAACTGGTTCCGCATCATCCGGTACGGCAGGTGCGAACGCGTGGCTCTCGTGTCAGCTTGCAGTTGCGCCTGCGCAGCCAGGTACAGGCGTTCGTGTGGATCACGCGTGTCAAGCCGGTTCCGAAGGTACGGGCGGAGATTCGCGTGATCGTGCTCGGGTTGCCACGATCCGTGACGTAACTCCCGCGTGATCGTCGAGCGATGCACCCCTAACGAGCGGGCAATCTCAGCACGACTAACGCCCTGCTCGAATAGTTTCTGAATCTCGATCCGGTCATCAAGCACTAAACCTGAATCCACCGGTGAGCTTGTGGGTGTTTAGGTTCTAGATACCGAGAATGCCTCGTTGAGCTGGGATAATAGTAGTAATCAAGCCGCTATTTTCCAAAGCCAAGAAGGCATCTCGTAGATGCTACGAGAACATACTTTTGCTCAGGTTGCTGCATCGTTTGATGATCCGAATCTCGTGTCGGCCGCGGGGTGGTGCCGGTGATGCGTTTGGCACAGATGGCGGGGTTGTCTGACCTTGCCAAGGCGCA
>CAYTSH010000067.1:0-10219 GCA_964440395.1 uncultured Microbacteriaceae bacterium | reverse complement strand
TGACCACCCGTCTCGCTCAGCGACGACGGCAACTCAATCGAACCGGTGATGAAGATCTCGCCGGTCTCATCAAGGTTGCCGATCAAATCTGAACCATCCGCGCGCAGCGGCAAAATCAGCGGCGTTGGCAGCCCCTCAGCCGCAACCGCCCCGGTAATTATTTCGTCAAAATCGCCCACAGCCTCGCCAGCAGCAGGTGCAGCAGTTTTTGTTTGCCCAGTGCCCAACCCGGAAGTGTGAATGATCGGCATCGACACCGTCGCCGGATCGCGCACAATCATCGGCCCGTCGGCATCATCCTCACTCGGCTCAATGTCAGGAAAAATAAACCCGCTCGGCACACTCGCAACCCGACCGGCAGCCGCGGTCGGCTCCGTCGGCTTGGTCGACTTGGTCGGCTTGGTCGGCTCTGCCGAGGATTGCTCTGCGGGTTCAGCCGGGGTCTGTTCGTTCGGCTCGTCCGAAGTTTGCACCGCTGGTTCGGTCGCGGCTTGTTCGATCTGCTCAGCTGGCTCAGCTCGCTCAGCTCGCTCAGCTGGCTCAGCTGGCTCAGTTGGCTCGGATTGCACAGCAGGCACAACACTGGTTGGCTCGACCGACTCATCCGAGGCCGACTCATCCCGGGCCGACTCATCCCGGGCCGACTCAGCAGCCAAACGGGCACGCAACTCACGCAGTTCTCGACGCGAGAGCACCCGACCGGTTTCGTCCGACGGCAGTGTCGGCGACACAGGCGCTTCCTGCTTCGCAGGCTCCTGGGGCGCGAGCCCCCGCGACACGGGTTCCTGCACCGCGGCCTCCCGCGGCGCGACCTCCCGCGACGTCGCAGGGTTCTCCCCCGCCCGTGTCAGCATCGACGACGTGGCAGAGGGGGCTTCGGTACCGGCAGGTTGTGCAGTGCCGGCGAGTTGTGCAGTGCCGGCGAGTTCAGCGAGCCGACGCTCGCGGAGTTCTTTGCGCGTCAGCGGACGCTCTTCAGTAACTTCACTCATTCAACTACTCCATACAGGTGGTGTTTTGATATGTACTGAACGACCCCGTCAGGAACCAGATACCAAACTGGGAACCCGCGACGCACTCTGCTCCGACAATCCGTTGACGAAATAGCCAACGCGGGCACCTCCAAATAGCTTACGCCCGAAGCCGGCAAACCAGGAACACCGAGTTCGTGTCCCGGACGTGTCACCGCAACAAAATGCGCAAGAGCCCAGAGCTCCTCAGGATTTTTCCAGGTGAGAATCTGCTGCAGGGCGTCAGCGCCCGTAATGAAAAACAGCTCCGCCCCAGGGTACATCGCCCGAATATCACGCAACGTGTCCACCGTGTAGGTCGGGCCAGCACGGTCAATATCAACACGGCTCACCCGAAAACGCGGATTCGCAGCAGTGGCGATCACCGTCATCAGGTAGCGGTGCTCACCGTCAGTGACTTCCGGTTTCTGCCACGGCTTACCCGTCGGCACAAACACCACCTCGTCAAGGGCAAAATGTTGAGCCACCTCGCTCGCAGCCACCAGGTGGCCATGATGAATCGGGTCGAACGTACCACCCATCACACCAACGCGTCGGCGTGCAGCGGTGACAGGCGTGTTTCCCACGGTTCAATCAGCAGCGATCGACTCTCGGCACCTCAGTGCGCGTCGCCGTGCTCCCGCTTATACGCCTCGGCTTTGTCTGCATGGCGGTTCGCCACGTCTCGGTAAGTCCACGTCGCAACACCCAGCGCCGCAAACACCACAAGTGCAACAACCCCAAACATGAACGGGGGCATACCGAGTGCGCGTTCGTGAGCTACCTCAGCAGCCTCGGCAACGATCAACGAAACATAGGACATGAATTTATACTCTCAATCAATCCGCTAGTGGAGATACGTTAAGCATAGCGTGACGCTAGCCCCTGATTTGCCCAGAACCCCGAACCAGCCACTTCGTCGTCGTGAGCTCCGGAAGCCCCATCGGCCCTCGGGCATGCAACTTTTGTGTCGAAATGCCAACTTCGGCACCAAAACCAAACTCACCGCCATCGGTAAACCGGGTTGACGCGTTCACCATAACAACCGCGGCATCAATCTCGTTCAGAAAGCGTTCGGCCTGACTGACCCGCTCGGTAATGATGGCTTCAGTATGCCCGGTTGAAAACCGGCGGATGTGATCAATCGCCTCGTCAATCGAGTCCACCACGCGCACCGCAACAATCAAATCACCAAACTCGGTTCCCCAATCCTCTTCCCGCACCGGCACCACATCAAAGGCAAGCTGCTCGGTAACAGCGCAGCCACGAACCTCCACGCCCGCACCACGCAGCGCCGCCACCATGGCCGGCAGCACCCGCTCAGCAGCGCCACGGTGCACCAAAATCGTTTCCACCGCGTTGCACACGCTCGGGCGTTGCGCTTTCGCATTCAACACAATTGCCTGCGTCATGGCCCGATCGGCACTCTCATCAACAAAAATATGCACCACCCCGGCCCCAGTTTCCAGCACCGGCACACTCGCGTGTTCCACCACCTGCTGAATGAGCGCGGCACTGCCCCGCGGAACCAACACATCAACATGCTTGCGGGCACGCATCAGCTCCTGCGCGCCTGCACGCCCAAACTCGTCAATGGTGTGCACCGCATCAGCCGGCAGGTTTGTCTCCGCAAGCGCCCGCTGGATCAGCCCAACCAGCGCCTTATTCGTCTGCTCCGCTGCTGAACCGCCGCGCAAAACAACACAGTTGCCGCTCTTAATCGCCAGCGCCGCAATGTCGATCGTCACATTCGGACGCGCCTCATACACCGCACCAACCACGCCAAACGGCACCCGCACCTGGGAGATACTCACGCCGTTGGGCAGCGTGCTGCCGCGCACCACCTGCCCCACCGGGTCTGGCAGTGCAGCGATCTCCCGCACCGCCGCGGCCAGGGCAAGCACCCGCGAGGTATCTAACCGCAATCGATCAAGGATGCCCGGTGACAGTTGGTCCTCCCGCCCGCGTTCCAGATCACGCGCGTTTGCCGCAACCACCTCGCCCAGATGCTCCTCGAGAAGGCGGGCGATCAGTTCAAGCGTGGCATTTTTCTGCGCCGAATTTGCCCGAGACAGCACCAAACTCGCCTCAACGACGCTGTCAAGGGTGCCATACAACCGAGTGAGAGCCGCTTCACTTAATGTCATGACTAATAGCTTAGCGTTTTCGGTGCAAACCAGGTGCCGACTTCTTGGCCCCGCAATGCTGCGGCAGCCTGCGCCGTTGACGTCAACACCACCGCGGTGCCACTCTCCGTCGCAAACCTCGCCGCGGCAACCTTCGTTACCGCACCACCGGTGCCGACCCCGGTGCCAACCGAGCCAACCTCAATGCCAGCCAGGGCATCCCCAAATGGAACCTCGACAATCCGCAGCGCACCCGGCTCACCGGGAGGCTTCGTGTACAGGGCATCCACATCCGAAAGCAACACCAGCACGTCAGCGCCCACCAGGGCGGCAACGAGCGAAGCAAGCCGGTCGTTATCACCAAAACGAATCTCGTGCGTTGCGACCGTGTCGTTCTCATTCACAATCGGCAACACGCGCAGCCCCAACAGGCGCTCCATCGCTCGCCTGGCGTTACTGCGAGTTTTTTCCTGGCTCAAATCGCCAGCGGTCAACAACACCTGGCCGGCGGTAATGTTGAACCGAGCCAGCGAATCCTGATACCGCACAACCAGCGCGTGCTGGCCCACCGCGGCGGCCGCCTGCTGCGTGGCCAAATCGTCCGGACGCGCCGAGAGGCCAAGCAGCGGCATGCCGGTGGCGATCGCACCACTCGACACCAAAATGACCTCCGTGCCATCGGCGTGCCGATCGGCTAGTGCCTCAACCAGCGGCGCAATGTTCGCCGCGTGTTCCCCGCTAATCGACGACGAACCCACCTTCACCACAATTCGCCGCGCCCGCACAACCGCCTGACGCTTGGCCTCACCCGAACCGTCGCGACTCATACCGAATCACCCGAGCCTTCCTCATCCTTCCACAAACCCGCCTCGCGCTCGCGCTCCAGCTCGGCGCGCGCCTCAGCTTTCGCATCCATGCGATCCAAATACTGCTGACGGCGCGTTTTGTGCGTGGGCCGGTGTTGCTCATCCAAGCGAGCATCGGAACCGCGGGGAGCGGTAATCAACTCAGCCGTTGATGTAAGCGTTGGTTCCCAATCAAAAATCACCCCATCGCCACGGCCAATCACCACGGTCGAGCCCGCAACCGCGCCCGCCTTAAACAAGCCATCCTCAACACCAAGCTTCTGCAACCGATCCGCAAGAAACCCAACCGCCTCATCGTTCGCAAAATCAGTTTGCGCAACCCAGCGCTCAGGTTTCTCACCCAACACGCGATACAGATTCCCGAACGAACCGCCCTCCACCCGGATGGTGAACGGCTGCGCGTTCACCGCGCTCGGGCGCAACACGATTCGGGTGGGCGCCGGTGCTGCGGCACGCTGCTCGCGGTGCGCCGCAACCACCTCGGCGAGTGCGAACGTGAGCGACTGGAGACCCTGGTGCGCAACCGCCGAAATGGTGAACACGCGAAACCCACGTGCCTCAAGCTCAGGCCGCACAAACTCTGCCAACTCCCGAGCCTCCGGCACGTCTGCCTTGTTCAGCGCAACCAACTGTGGGCGCTCCGTCAGCGGCACGTCACCCTCTGCGACCGGGTAGGCGGCAAGCTCCGCCAGAATAATGTCAAGATCCGTCAACGGGTCGCGCCCAGGCTCAAGCGTCGCACAATCCAGCACGTGCAACAGTGCCGAGCAGCGCTCAACGTGACGCAAAAAATCAAGCCCCAGGCCCCGCCCCTCGCTCGCGCCCTCAATCAGCCCCGGCACATCAGCGACCGTAAACCTGGTGTCACCCGCCTGCACCACCCCAAGATTCGGTTGCAAAGTGGTAAACGGGTAATCGGCGATCTTCGGTCTCGCCGCGGACACCGCCGCAATGAGACTCGACTTGCCGGCGGAAGGGAAGCCAACCAGGGCGACATCCGCCATCGTTTTCAGCTCAAGATGCACATCGAGCTGTTCACCCGGCGTGCCGAGCAGCGCAAAACCCGGCGCTTTGCGTTTTTGCGTGGCCAGCGAAGCGTTCCCCAAACCGCCCAGCCCACCCCGAGCAACCACAACACTCATGCCCGGTTCCGCCAAGTCAACAATGAGCTCACCAGCATCGTTGCTCACCACCGTGCCCACCGGCACGCGCAGTTCCAGCGAAGCCCCGTTCGCTCCGTGTCGGTTATCCCCCATACCAAACCCGCCAGATTCAGAAACCTGGTGCGGGTAGCGGTGAAACGAAAGGAGCGTGGTGACCTGCGGGTCTGACACCAAAACAATGTCGCCGCCGTGCCCGCCATTGCCACCATCCGGGCCTGCCAGCGGCTTAAATTTCTCGCGACGAACAGAGACGCAACCGTTTCCACCGTTTCCTGCCGTCAAATGCAACACAACCCGATCAACAAACGTTGCCACGGTGACGCCTCTTCTCTCTCAATGCTGTAACAATATCGCGCGACGCACCCACGTGGGAATTGCGGCGCATAAACGGGAAAGGCGGGCCGAAGCCCGCCCATCCACCGTCTGCCTACGCTCGACTATTCCGCAGCAGACACGACGTTTACGACCTTACGGCCACCCTTACGGCCAAACTCAACCGAGCCGGCAGCAAGCGCGAACAGCGTATCGTCGCCACCGCGACCAACGTTCACGCCGGGGTGAAAATGCGTGCCACGCTGACGAACCAAGATCTCTCCAGCGCCAACAACCTGGCCACCGAAGCGCTTCACACCCAAACGCTGCGCGTTCGAGTCACGACCGTTGCGAGTGGAACTCGCACCCTTTTTATGTGCCATGAGATATTCTCCTCAACCTTATTGGGCAAGCAATCCGAAGACTACTTGATACCCGTGACCTTGATGCGGGTAAGCTCCTGGCGGTGACCCTGGCGCTTCTTGTAGCCCGTTTTGTTTTTGAACTTCTGAATGACAATCTTGGGACCGCGAAGGTCTTCAAGAATCTCAGCCACAACCGACACCTTCTCCAGCTTTGCTGCATCGGTCGTGATGGTTTCACCATCAACAAGCAACACTGCAGGCAGCTGAACGTTGCCCTTTGAATCGCCCTTTACCCGGTTGACGGTGAGGATCGTTCCGACCTCAACCCGCTCCTGACGGCCACCGGCGCGCACAATTGCGTAAACCACTTTTAGTACCTTTTTCTCGAGGGGCTCAAAGAGCCTCTACCAAGTTCGAATGAACAACACCCAAACATACATTCAGAGAAGACCACTACACCTGGTGGGTTAGAACCAGCCGATGCGATCACTCACAGCGCCGAAAAATAATCGACACCAACAAATAAGCTTAGCCTACGGGGCGAACGTGGTCAAACGCGCCCAGGGCTTGTGCAACGTGAGGGGTCGAGGTGCTTGGCTGCCCGCTCGGGGTGGTGCCGGCGGCGAGCACGCGGCAGGCTCGCGGCGAGCACTCGGCAGGCACACCGGGAGCACTCGGCAGGCATACGGCGAGCACTCGGCAGGCATACGGCGAGCACTCGGCACCTAATGTGCCCCGGCATCCCAGTTATCGCCGTGACCAAGCTGCACCTCAAGCGGCACCTTCAACTCAATCACCTGAGACATTTCCCGAAACACCACGTCGCTCGCCTCCGCCAACTCGCCCGGCGCCACCTCAACAATGACCTCATCATGCACCTGCAACAGCAGGCGAGAAGCCAGCCCGCGTTCCGCCAACGAACGCTCAACCCCGATCATCGCGAGTTTCATAATGTCGGCAGCACTCCCCTGAATGGGCGCGTTCAACGCCGCCCGCTCCGCATTCTCCCGAACCAACCGGTTCGGACTCGACAATTCCGGAAACAGGCGGCGGCGACCAAGAATCGTCTCGGTATACAAATCAACCTTCGCCTGCTCCACCACCTGGCGCAGGTATTCCCGCACCGCGCCAAAGCGGGCGAAATAGTCCGACATGAGCTGTTTTGCATCCGGAACGGGCAGATTAAGCTGTTTCGCAAGCCCAAACGCACTCAAACCGTACACCAACCCATACGACATTGCCTTCACCGTGGAACGCATCTCACCGGTAACCTCCTCGGGGGTCACCCCAAAAATCCGTGCACCCACAAACCGGTGCAAATCCTCGCCGGCATGAAACGCCTCAATCAACCCGGCATCACCGGAAAGGTGCGCCATGATTCGCATCTCAATCTGCGAATAATCGGCCGTCAACAACGACTCAAACCCCTCACCCACACGGAACGCCTGTCGAATCCGGCGCCCCTCCGCGGAGCGGACCGGAATGTTCTGCACGTTCGGATCGGTTGAAGCGAGCCGACCCGTGCTCGTGCCGACCTGCACAAACGATGTGTGCACCCGGTCGTACGGCCCAACCGCGCGTTCAAGGGTCTCCACGATCTGTCGCAGCTTGGTGGAATCCCGGTGCTGCAGCAACAACCCCAGAAACGGGTGCGGGTTGGTGCGCTGCAACTCCTGCAACGCCGCCGCATCCGTGGAATAGCCGGTTTTCGTCGCTCGTGTCTTCGGCATGTCCAGTTGCTCAAACAGCACCTGCTGCAACTGCTTAGGCGACCCCAGATTCACCTCACGCCCAATCACCGCATACGCTTCCGCAGCAAACCCGGCAGCCTTCGCCCCCAGCTGCGCATGCAACTCCCCGAGCAGGGCACGATCAATGCCAACACCGCGCAACTCCATGGCGGCCAGCACCGGCAGCAACGGGAGTTCCAGCGTGCGATACACGCCCAACGAACCCTCATCAAGCTCCGCCAACATGGCCGCGTGCACCCGCAACGCAAACCAGGCACGCATTGCGGTGCCGTCAACCGCAGCCTCACCGTCCGCCGCGAACAGTGCGTCCGTATCCTGCTGCGGCAACGGTTCGCTCAGGTAGCGTTCAACGAGGGCACCGAGCGCAAGATCGTGCGCTGAGGGTCGCAACAGCCAGGCCACGAGCAGCCCGTCCCCGGCGAGGCCACCCACGGGTCGCAAGGTTGCGGCGGAGAGTTGCACGGCATCCGCCCGCACATCAATTGAGTCACCAGCGCCACTCGCGCCAGCCTGCGCCGCTGCCAGCTCGCACGCGATCGCTTTGAGCTGCGGCTTCGCATCAAACCAAATCTTGGGGCTATCCGAGGCAAGCCACGCCTCAAACGGCGCATAATCGGCACCGCCCGGCTGCCAGTTCAGCAGCACCGTGGCGGTGCGCGACGCCACGGCAACCGCAACGACCCGCCCGGACGTCGCGGCAACATCAACCTGCACCCCCAAGCCCTCCGGGTTCGCGGCAGATTCCCGGCGCAGCCATTCGCCAAGTTCCTCATCGAGCAGCAGCAGCGGGGCGGGGAAACGCTCCTCCTGCACCGATTGGGTGGATGCCGCGCCAGCGCTCTCCCCGGAAGCCGCAGGGGGTTGCCCTCCCGCAGTCCCGTCGCCGGCATCCGCACCATACAGCTTCAGCACCCGCTGCAGCAGGCTGCGGAACTCGAGCCGCGCGAACATGGCCTGCACCCGGGCAGCATCGAAGGGCTCCGGGGCGAGGTCGGCGACCGTCACGGGGAGCGGCACGTCGGTGACGAGCCGGTTGAGCCGGCGGTTTCGTTCCGCAAGATGCGCAAACTCGCGCAAGCTTTCGCCCACTTTGCCGGTAATTTCATCACGGCGTGCCAAGATTTCTTCAAGCCCACCGAACTGTTGAATCCACTTCACCGCGGTTTTCTCACCAACACGTGGAACACCGGGCAGGTTGTCGCTCGTTTCACCTACCAGCGCGGCAATCTCGGGGTACTGCTCTGGCCGCACCCCGTAGCGCTCGAACACTTTTTCGGCGTCATACCGCGTCAGTGCGCTCACCCCCTGCTTTGACGGGTACAGCAACAGAACGTCATCGTTCACCAACTGGATCGTGTCGCGGTCACCGCTGACCAGCAGCACCCGGTAACCGGCTTCGCGGCCTTGCCGTGCCAGGGTCGCCAAAATATCGTCCGCCTCGAAGTCTTCCTTCTCGATCGTGCGGATTCCCATGGCTGCCAGCGCCTGCTGCAGCAACGGGATTTGCCCCTTAAACTCGGGCGGGGTCTCCCCTCGCGTGCCTTTATATTCCGGGTATTCTCGGGTGCGGAACGAGTGCCGAGAAATGTCAAACGCCACCGCAATCGCGTCAGGCCGCTCCGCACTGAGCAACGAAATGAACATCGAAATAAACCCGTGAATCGCATTCGTGTGCTGCCCGTCACGGGTTTGGAAACTTTCGGGTGGCAGGGCGTAGAATGCCCGGAACGCGAGGGAGTGGCCGTCAATGACCATGAGTGTTGGTTTCGCTGCGACTGACATCTCACCAGCCTACAGGGCCGAAGGCGCGATCCGGACGCCCAACACAGTATCGTGTTGTGTACCGATTCTTGATCCGCCAGACGCGGAGGCAAGGTTCGTGTGGAGAGAAACGAGAAGCTATGGAAGCTGGTACTGAATTGAACGAACCAACCGACCCGGGCATCCATGATCGTGTGGATGCGCCCCAGGATGCCCTGGCGTTCGTTCACGCGCGCGGGCTCGGCTCGCTCGCAGACAAGATGGGCATCACCATGACCGAGTTCACCCTGGAGCGGGCGGTGGCAACAATGCCGGTTGCGGGAAACACGCAACCCGCAATGCTCATGCACGGCGGCGCCTACGTGGTGCTGGGCGAGACGCTTGGCTCCATGTCGGCAAATTTGTGGGCGGGTGCGGGCAGATTGGCGGTGGGAATTGACATCAACGCCACCCACACGGCCTCGGCGACGAGTGGGATTGTGACAGGAGTGTGCACCCCAATTCACCTGGGTCGCACACTAACCGTGCATGAAATTGTCATCACGAACGAAGCTGGTGCGCGCTGTTCAACGGTGCGCATCACGAATCTGATCAAGCAGCGCGGCTGAGCCATAGTCGGCACGCGACTGCTGCGCACCAGCCGGCACGCGGCGGCTGGTGCGCAGCAGGCAGGCGACGGCTGTTGCGCGGCCAGACCGCGGCGAAGTGCGCGGGCGGGCGACTGCACGGCTGTTCGGTGCGCCACAACAAAATCGCCGCGGCGGGTTTGGTCTCATCCCAAACCCGGCGCGGCGAACCAAGCGGTGCCCGGCGTGCGAATGCACCCCTACGGTGGTGGTGGTTGGTTGCGGTCGCGCAGCTGAGC
>CAYTSH010000066.1:0-10399 GCA_964440395.1 uncultured Microbacteriaceae bacterium | reverse complement strand
AACAACTCCACTGGTTCGGTCAAGGACCGGGCCCCGCCTACCCCGACACCGGCCAAGCCACCCGCCTCGGCTGGCACCACGCAACCGTCGCCGACTTCCAAGAACGCACCGTGCGCCCACAAGAATCCGGCAACCGCGCCGGCGTGCACTGGGCCGCAATCGACTGCGGCCCGCAGCGCCTCGAACTCAGCAGCGTGCAAAGCTTCGCCCTCAACGCGCGCCCCTGGTCCATCCAACACGTCGCGGCCACCAGCCACGACGACCACCTGCGCGAAGACGGCAAACTCCACATCAACATCGACCTCGCGACGTGTGGGGTGGGCACCGCTGCCTGCGGCCCCGGAGTGTTGCCCGCCTATCGACTGCCCGCGCAGCCGGTGCGCGGAACCATCCATTTCGCCGCGTCAGCGCACCCCGCACACACCGAAGGAGCAACCGCATGAACGACCACCCCGAGCGCACCAACCCGGCCGACCCCAGCCTGAGCGGCGGGGACGAGGCAGGCGCGGCATCCACCCCAATTGACCAAGCCATTGACATCGAAACGGGCGTACCCGGGTTCACATTCCGGCTGGCAACCACCGAACCGATCGTGTTCCAGTCGTTCGTAGACTGCAACATGGCCAGCGCCTGGGTGGGCGACCGCTTCCGGGTGTTCCCCGGCAAATACGGCGAAGACCCCGTCTGGGGGCGGGCAAACGAACTGCACATCGGCGAATCAGACACCGTGCAGGGCGCGTTCCGGCTGCCCGCCGAAGCGTTCCGCACCCCCGCACTGCCACCCAACGCACCGCCCGGCACGCCCGGTCTGCACGGCGCAGTTTGGTTCGAAACCGTCTACCAGGACCAGGCCGACCCGAGCGGCCGCACCCTCTACGCCCTGTACCACAACGAAAACTACCCCGAAACGCTCCCCTTCGACCCGGCAACCGGCGAAGGGCTCAGCGACGAGGCGTGGCCGCCCGGGCTGTGCGGTCCCGAATCGGTGCAGGCCGTGCCGCGCATCGGGGTGATGAAATCAACCGACGGCGGCGACTCCTGGGAGAACCTCGGCATCGTGCTCGAAGACGACAACGAGCGCATGATTCGCCTGCCCATCAACCAAAACGAGTGCTTCCCCGGCGGCGTGGGCGACCCGTGTGCCGTGGCCTCGGGCGAACACCTGTACGTGTTTTTCGGCGAATACGCCTACCCAACCGCGTTCAACGCCGACACCTGGTCCGGCGAGGTGGAGGCGGCGGCGCAGTGCATCAGTGTGGCGCGCATACCACTCGATTCGTTGGATGCCCCGGCCGGCCTGGCAACCAGATGGGACGGCACAGCGTTCCAAGCTGGGTGGCGCGAACCGGGCGAACCCATCGCGGCACTGCGCATCCCAACCGAGGAGGGCGGCGGCGCGGTTTCTGCCGGCGATCAGCACTTTTACTGGGGACCATCGGTGAGCTGGCATGAGCACGCCGGCGCCTGGGTGATGCTGATGGGTCGCGTGGTTGGCAAAAAGTGGGTGGGTGACAGCGTGTACGCCGCCATCAACACCAACCGCGACCTGGGCGTTGGTGACGCCTCGCAGCAATGGTCCACCCCGGTGCGGGTGCTGCACCGCCCCGGGCAGAACGTTTGGTACCCGGCGCTGCAACCCACCGACTCTGCTGAAGATTTGGCGGCAAAACGCACCTCCCTGCGCCCCGGCCGGGTTTCGCGGCTCTTCGCCAAGGTAAACGACGACTACCTCAGCGACACCGTGCTGGAACTCGTCCGAAGGGCACCCCATGCAGAATAATCCACTGAAATCCGCCACCGTTGTGCATGCTGACGCGGGTGCGGGTGCGGGCGACGCGGGTGCGAGTGCAGGCGCGGGTGCGGGCGGCGGCGGGGTCGCGCCCGCGCGCCGCGTCGCGGTCATCACCGGCGGGGCGAGCGGACTTGGTGCGGCAACCGTCACGCGCCTGCGCGCCGAGGGCGTCACCTGCGTGGTGTTCGACGTGGCAGAGGGTGCTGACGTGCGCGTCGATCTGACCGACGAGTCCGCGGTTGCCGCCGCGGCAACCGAAGTGTTGGCTCACCATGGGCGGGTGGATGTCCTGGTCACCTCCGCCGGAATTGTCGGCCCCAACGCGCCCCTGCTCTCCACGAGCGTGGCGGAGTGGCAGCGCACCTTCGACGTGAACATCCACGGCACGGTGAACGCAATTCGCGCATTCGCGCCCAACATGGTGGCGAACGGGTGGGGGCGCATCGTGACCGTTGCGAGCATGGCCGGCAAAGATGGCAACCCAAACCTGGCCGCGTATTCCGCGTCGAAAGCTGCGGTGATCGCACTGACCAAGTCGCTCGGCAAGGAACTCGCCACCACCGGGGTGCTCGTGAACAGCATCGCCCCCGCAGTGATCGCCACCCCCATGAACGCCAGCACGAGCGACGAGGTGCTCGCCCACATCACGAGCCTCATCCCCATGAAACGCGTGGGTGAGGCGGCGGAGGTGGCGGAACTCATCGCGTGGCTCTGCTCCGAGCGGGTGAGTTTCTCCACGGGTGCCGTCTACGACATCAGCGGCGGGCGCGCCACATACTGAGGCGCCCCGCCTCGTGGTTGGTGCCGGCGTGCCGGCACGGGGCACCCGTCAGCGCACTTCCGGCGCCGGCATATCCCCGTGACACCCCAACACCACCGCCGCACACTGGTGCCCGAGGGCGAGGGCATCGGCCAGCGGTGCGCCATTCAGGATGCCCGACAAGACACCCGCCGCAAACGCATCCCCAGCTCCCACCGCTTCCACAACGTGCACCCGAAGCGACGGCACGAACACGCTGCGCGTGCCGTGGAAACCGGTCGCCCCAATGTCGGCGTCTTTCACGATCAGCAGCCTGGGTTCGGGGAGGAACTCGCGGATGCTTTGCGCGGTTGCGGTGCCCCATAATGCCTGCGCCTCATCGCGACCCACAAACACGATGTCTGCGAGCCGGGCAAGGTGGGCGAGACGCTGCGCAGCCTCCGATGCGGGGGCGCCTTGCAGGTCGGTTCGGGCAGCCCACACCTGTGGGCGGTAGTTGACATCAAAACTGCGCAGCACCCCGGCACCCAATGCCGCCGCCACAAACGCGTCGGCGCTCTCCGACAGCGCCGCGGTAATGCCGGAGAGGTGACACAGTACACGCCCGCGGGCGACAATCCGCGCCGCATCGCCGGGCCCGATCGCCGAGGCTGCTGAGCCGCGCCGATAATACCAGACCCGGGTGGCGGCGCCGGCCACGGCATCCTTCACATAGAGCCCTGTGGGTCGTTGCGGGTCCCGCACCACATTGCCGGTGAACACCCCGCGGGCGGCGAGTTCGGCAAGCACCCGGTCGCCGAACGGGTCGCACCCGAGCCGGCTCCACCATTCCACTCGATGCCCCAACTGTGCCAGGGCCGCGGCGACGTTGCTTTCCGCACCGCCAACCCCGAGTGTCAACTGGTGCGCATCAGCCAGCGGGGTGCCGGCGCTGGAGCACTGTGCCATGGTTTCGCCGATGCAAATAATGCTGCGCGGTGCTGTCACGGTTCATTCCTTCTTCGTCGGGGCAGGGTAGGCTAAAGGAACACGATTCCTGGTCACGCCGCCGTGCGCCTGGCGACCAGCGACCACAACCCGCGTGAGAAAGCGCCACATTCGCATGACTTCAGCAGCATCTGACACCAGCCCGTACCTGCACGGGCATGTGCTTGACCGGCTCGGGTTGGCGATCTGCGATGGCAGCATGTCGGCGGGCAGCGTGGTGACGATCGAGCAGCTTGAGGAACGCTTCAACGTTTCGCGCACCGTGATTCGCGAAGCGTTGCGGGTGCTCACCTCGATGGGGTTGGTGCGTTCCCGCAGACGGGTGGGGGTTGAGATTCTGCCGTTGAACGAGTGGAACCTGTTTGATCCGCAAATCATTCGGTGGCGCCTCGCCTCACCGCACCAGATTGCGCAGTTGCGTTCGCTGACCGAGTTGCGCAGCGCGATTGAGCCGGAGGCCGCCCGGCTTGCCGCGCAGCGGGCTCCATTGGGGGATGCCAGCGAGTTGATCGGCATTGCCGGCAAACTGTGGGCTGCCGGTTCTGCGGGTGAGACTGAAACATTTTTGCGGCTCGACATCGCGTTTCACCAGCTGGTGTTGCGCAGTTCGGGTAACGAAATGTTTTCAAAGTTGCACACCCTCATCGACGAAGTGTTGGTTGGTCGAAGCGACGCGGGGCTCATGCCGCGTTTCCCGCACAAACAGGCGTTGCAGTGGCACACCGATGTGGCGAACGCAATCCAGACGGGCAACGCTGAAGCCGCCGGCGCGGCGATGCTGAATATTATGCGCCGCACCATCAACGAAATGTGCAGCATGTGGGATCCCACGTTCCAGGGGCCTGACGTTCCGCCAACCGAAACGCTTGAGCGCGCGCCCGCACCCCGTTGAGGTCACCACCGTGGGGCGCGTCGCCGAGCAGCGGGCCGCCCAGGCCGAGCGCAACCGCACCACGACGCAAATAGTCGGCAACCTGCTCGAGGCGCACCCCGCCGACTGGAATAAATGGCAGCTGCGGCAACGGTTCCCGCAACGCGGTGAGCAGCGGGGGTCCACCAACGAAGGCGGGGAACAGTTTCACAGCGGTTGCGCCCCGATCCATGGCGTCGAGTGACTCCGTTGCGGTCTGGGCACCGCACAACACGGGCACCCCGGCAGCCGCCGCAACCGCAACCGACCTGGTCACCGCGGGGGTGACCACAAACCGGGCGCCGGCCCCCAGCACCTCATCCACCTGCGCGGGTTCCAGCACGGTGCCGGCACCCACCCACGCGCCCGTGGGGGCAGACGCAACCACCTCGGCGATCACGCGCATCGCGTGCGGCGTGGTGATGGCAATTTCCAACATGCGAAACCCGGCGGCAAACAGTTCCGCAGCCGCAGCAACCGTCGCATCCGGGTCGCTGCCACGCACAATTGCGAGCAGTCGATCCTGTGCGAGTTCCGCGAGAAAACGTTCACCCTGCGTTTGGGTTACCATTCCGCCACCGAACCGTCCGCGTGGCGCCACAGCGGGGTGCGCCAGGAGGCACCGCGCCGATCCGCCGCACGCACGGCATCCTCATCAATCGACACCCCCAGCCCGGGGGCGCGCAACCGTTCAATATGGCCGTTCACAAAACGAAACGGCGCACGGTCGAGCACATAGTCGAGCAGTTCAGCGTCGCGGTTGTAATGAATGCCGATGCTTTGCTCCTGGATGAGATAGTTTGACGTGGCAAACCCCACCTGCAGGCACGCGGCGAGCGCGAGCGGTCCGAGCGGGCAGTGTGGGGCGAGTTGCGCGCCAAACGTGTCGGCGAGGGTGGCGATGCGCCGCACCTCTGAAATGCCGCCGGCGTGGGAAAGGTCGGGCTGGGCGATGGCGACACCGGCCTGGAACGCGGGCAGGAACTCTTCTTTGCTGTAGAGTCGCTCGCCGGTGGCGATGGGGGTGGCGGTGCCGCGGACAATGTCACCGATGAGGTGGGTGTGTTCGGGGGTGACGGGTTCTTCGAGGAAGAACGGGTGGTATTCTTCGAGCAACGGGGCGATGCGGCGCACGGTGGCTGCGGTGGCGCGCCCGTGGAAGTCGATTGCGACGTCGCGTTCTGGGCCGAGCACGTTGCGCGCCGCGGCCACCCGAGCAATGATTTGGTTGACTTCTTGGGCGCTGGCGTTGGGGCTGAGTCGGCCGCTGGCGTTCATTTTGACGGCGGTGAGGCCGTGTTGGAGTTGCGCGGCGATGGCGTCTTCCACCTGCTGCGGTTCGTCGCCACCGACCCAGCCATACATTCGGATGCGTTCGCGGACGGGGCCGCCGAGCAGGTGGTGCACGGGCACGCCGAGGCGTTTGCCGGCAAGGTCCCACAGTGCCTGATCTATGCCTGAGACGGCGCTGGCGAGTATCGGACCGCCACGGTAGAATCCGGATTTGCTGAGCACGCGCCAGTGGTCTTCGATGGTGTGTGCGGGGGTGCCGATGAGGTATTCGGCGCACTGGTGGAGGACGGCGCGCACGGCGTCGCTGTGCCCTTCGAGTGAGGCTTCCCCCCAGCCGACGTGCCCGTCGTTGGTTTCGATGCGGACAAACAGCCAGCGGGGTGCGACGTTGAAAGTTTCGATGCGGGCGATGGTCATGGTGCCTCCTGGCGCTGGGTGGTGTGAAGCACGTGGGTGACGATGGCGGGCACGGGTTGTGCCACATCAACGCGCATGCCGAGTTCGTCCGGTTGCAACGGTTCGAGTGTTGCCAGTTGCGATTGCAGCAGGGTTGGCGGCATGAACTCGTGGTTGCGGGCGGCGATTCGGGCGTGGATGAGTGTTTCGTCGCCGTGCAGGTGCACGGTGAACAGGCCCGGACGGTAGCCGCGCAGCAGGTCGCGGTAGTCGCGTTTGAGTGCGGAGCAGGCCACCACAACCCCGTTGTCGTGGCGGCGGAGCACGTCGCCGATGGCGTGCAGCCAGGGGGTGCGGTCGGCGTCGGTGAGCGGCACGCCGGCTGCCATGAGCGCAATGTTGCGTTCGCTGTGCAGGTCGTCGCCGTCAACGAACGGCACCGAGCTGGCTTCGGCGAGCGCGCGGCCGAGTGTGCTTTTGCCGGAGCCTTGCACACCCATCACGAGGAGGTGCGTGTACGCCATGTGTTACCCTTTCGTTGCGCCGGCGGTCAGCCCTGAGACCACGTATTTTTGCAGGATGAGGGCGATGACCATGATGGGGATGGTGATGATGACGGCTGCGGCCATGAGCCCGCCCCAGTCGATACTGGCGTAGGCGACGAAGTCGAAGATTGCCACCGGCAGGGTTTTCGTGTCGGCGCCGGAGAGCACGAGTGCGAACATGAAGTTGTTCCAGGAGAAAATGAACGCGAGGATGCCGGCGGTGGCGATGCCGGGGGTGGCGAGCGGCAGGGTGATGCGGGTGAACGCCCCGATGGGGGTGAGTCCGTCGATTTCGGCGGCTTCTTCAAGTTCGAGTGGGAGCGAGTCGAAGAATGACATCATGATGTAGACGATGAGCGGCAGTGACACGAACATGTGCGAGAGGATGAGCACGCCGAACCCGCCGACGAGGCGCAGTTGTGAGAACACCAAGTACCAGGGCACGAGTAGGCTCACCCCGGGAATGACGCGGGCGAGCAGCACCACTCCGGCCGATTTTTGCATCATGAATCGGCTCATGGCGTAGGCGGCGGGCACGCCGAGGAGGAGGGAGAGTGCGGTGGAGGCGAAGCCGATCCAGAAGCTGTTCGCAATGTAGGCGAGGTAGTTGGCTCGGCCAAATACGGTCCGATAGTTGTCGAGGGTGGGGGTGAAGTGGAATGTCTTGGCCGAGTCGTAAATGTCGACGTTGGTTTTGAAACTGGCGAACAGCATCCACACTATTGGGGCGGTGAAGAGCACGATGACGAGGGTGAGGGCGGCGACACGGAAGACCCGGTAGGCGCTTCCATTGCGGGATGCCCGGGTTGGGCGGTTGCGCGCCGCATGGTTCGGGGCTGCGGTTCGCATGTGGTTACGCTCGCTTTCGTCGGGCGCTGAGCGCCCACACGCACAGCACAATGATCATGAAGAACAGGATGAGCACGGTTGAGGAGAGACCGTATTTGTTGTAGTCGAAGCTGAGGCCGTATGCGTAGACGTTGAGTGTTTCGACTTCGTGGAAGGAGCCGCCGCCTTTGCCTTTGGTGGCGTAGAGAATATCGAATGTTTTGAGTGCGTCGATGCCCCTGATGAGCACTGCGGTGAGGACGGTTGCGCGCAGGAGGGGCAGGGTGACGTACCAGAATCGTTGCAGGGCATGTGCGCCGTCGACGCGGGCGGCTTCGTCGGGTTCGTCGGGGAGGGAGGTGAGCCCGGCGAGGAGGATGAGCACCACCATGGGGGTCCACTGCCACACGTCCACGAACATGAGCGTGGGCAGGGCGGTGTGCTGGCCGGACAGCCAGGGTTGTGGCGGAATGCCGAACCAGCCGAGCAGCTGGTTGGCGAAGCCGATGGTGGGGTCAAAGATGAGTCGCCACATCATGCCGACGGCGACCGGGGTGGCGACGAGCGGCAGGAGGATGATGACGCGCACGATGCCTTGACCGCGGAATGGTCGCCAGAGCAGCAGGGCGATTGCCATGCCGAGCACGAGTTCCAGGGTGAGCACGCTGCCGGTGAACAGAACGGTTCGGCCGAGTGCCGGCCAGAACCGTTCTGTGTCGGTGAGCACCGTGGCGTAGTTTTTCAGCCCGACGAACGTGAACGCCGCCCGGATTGAGCCGCGGGCGTTTGTGAGGCTGAGGAAGAGTGTCCAGGCGATGGGGAAGACGATCAGCACGGCAACGAAAGCCATGGCTGGACCCGCAAATATCCAGCGCCGGTGCCGGTTCGCCCACACTGAGAGTGTTGAGGAGCGGGGCACACTGCGAAGCGTTGCGTTGCTCACGGTGTCGTCCTTTCGGGGTTATTGTTCGTCGTCGAGGAACGCTTGGAATTTGGCGTTGGCTTCTTTGGCGGCGGCTGCGGCGTCGCCACCCGTGATGCCGACGACGATGGGGTTTCCAACGATCTCGCGGGCTTCGGGAACGTTCACCACGCGCGGCCGGTCGCTGCCGACGCCGACCACGGCGCTGGCTGCCATGGCTTCGGCGAGGTCGGTTGGGAAGGATGCGATGCCTGCCGGGTCTTCCCACACCGATGCGCGCGGACCGGGCACGCCGGCCTGTTGGATGGCGAGCACTTTTTCTGCGCTTGTTGCCCATTCGATGAACTGCCACGCCAGGTCGGGTTGGGCGGATTGTTCATTCACTCCGAGTGCCCAGGAGGCGATGTTGTATGGTTTTGAGCCTTTGGGGCCGGCAGGGAATTGTGCGAAGCCGACCTGGTCGGAGATTTGCGATTTTGCGGGGTCGGTTGCGTTTTTGTAGAGGCTGTCTGCTTCGGTGTAGAAGGCGGCTTGCCCCTGGGTGAAGATGGCCATGGCTTCGGGCCAGCTCATGTCGGTGCTGACGTTGGCGGGGCCGTAGTCGTGCAGCAGTCCGCTGTACATTTGGTAGGCGGCGACGGCTTGTGGGGTGCCGACCGCGGCTTTGCCTTTGCTGTCGATGAATTCGCCGCCGTAGCTGGAAAGGTAGCTGGAGAACTGTGTCACTGACGCGGCTTTTCCGGTGCGGGCAACGAAACCGGCGACGTCGGTGCTTTCACTGATTATTTTGGCGGCGCTGCTGAGCTCGTCGAGGGTTTTGGGCACGCTCAGGCCGGCGGCTGCGAGGAGATCTTTGCGGTAGTAGAGCACTTCGCGTTCGGTGATGATGGGCACCCCGACGATCACGTCGTCTACGGTGACCAGGTCTACGGGGCCCGCCTGAAAGTCTGACCAGTCCCAGTCGGCGTTGCTGGTGACCCGGTCGCCGAGGTCGGCGAGGTAACCGTTTTGGGCGAACAGTTTCGCTTCTTGTGGCGGGCGGAACATCATCACGTCTATGTCGCTCGTGCCCGCGTTGAGTTTCACGTTGTATTGGTCGGAGAGTTGGTCCTCGCCCAGTTGGGTCACTTCGACGGTAACCCCGTGTTTTGCTTCAAATTCGGGGATTGCTTTGATCACACTGTCGGTCCACACGTGGTTTGCGAGCGTGACTCGAAGCACACTGGCTTGCGCCGCGGGGTCGTCCGCCGCGCTGCACGACACGAGTGTTCCGGCGAGCAGCAGCGTGGCTGCGGGGATGCCGGCGGCTCGCAGGAGCTGTTGTTGTTTCACGGTGTCTCCTTTTCCAGGCTCCCGCTTCCGTCGCAGGAACCCAACCAAACGCCTCTTTACGTCTGACTATTGGAAGAAACTAACACATTAAGTAGTACTAATGCAACCAGGTTGGCGAATATCATCCGCCCCATCCGCGCGACGCCACAAAAACCGCCCGACTGTTAGGCTAGATTCCGGCGAGCAACACCGCCAACGCGCCCAACCCGTTCACCCGCGGCACCAGCCCAACAGGTCCGCCACAGCACAGAAGGATCAACCAGTGAAGTTTGCCCGTCTCGGCCCAGCAGGCCACGAAATTCCGGTCGTTCTGGTTCCCTCCCCCACACAAGACGCCGCATTCCAGGCGCACGATTTACGGCCCCTCACCACAGACATTTGTGGCGATTTTCTGGCCGACAACCCGGCAGCCCGCACACAGGCGGCACTTGAGTCGGGCATCCTACCCATTGTGGATGCCGCACACAGCATGCGCATCGGCGCACCAATCGCCCGCCCCAGTGCCGTCATTTGCATCGGCATGAACTACGCCGCCCACGCCGCAGAATCCGGCTCAGCACCACCAGAAGTGCCCATCATGTTCCTCAAAACACCCAACACGGTTGTGGGCCCCAACGACACGGTCACCATACCG
>CAYTSH010000065.1:0-10693 GCA_964440395.1 uncultured Microbacteriaceae bacterium | reverse complement strand
AAGACCAGCAGTGGCCAACGACAACGCCACGAGAGCGGCAAAGCCGCGCCGCAGGGAACGGGAGGATGAACGGGGCGCAGGTGCGGCATCCCGTTGTGGAACGAACACTGCACCAGCAGGCGGTGAACCCACCCGGCGCACTCGATTCACAAATCGTGAAAACATTCTTACCTTTCATCATGTGCCCCACACGGCTAACGCAGTGAAGCTCATATCTATAGTTGCTGCTGTTGCTGCACGAAAACCGAATTCCCCGGAACCGTGCGGTGTTTTGTCAGTGAACGCCCAGCAGGTTCGCCACAAACCGTGACCAAAACGCCAAGCGCCCCAGCCCCCGCACACATGCACAGGGGTGATGCACAGTAAATGAGAGGGGCCCCCGGGGATCCTTTCTAGGGGTGCGGGCGAAAAAGCGAAACGTTCAGGTTTCACTCAGGAAAGGGAGCCGAGGGGGCGAAGGCGGTACCATTAACCCAAACGTTCGCACCACCCGAAAGAGGACAGCACATGGCGCTCAACAACCCGGCACTCGCCAACAGCCCCGCACTCAACGGCACCGCCCAACGCACAGACCGCACCCTCACCGCCGAGGAACTCAACGCGCTCTACGCGCAACCAGCCGCAACCACCACCCGCCCCGGCGTGGACCCCACCATCGCGCCCACCCCCGGCA
This sequence comes from uncultured Microbacteriaceae bacterium, assembly GCA_964440395.1. GTDB lineage: Bacteria > Actinomycetota > Actinomycetes > Actinomycetales > Microbacteriaceae > CAYTSH01. The sequence continues at coordinate 10,020 of CAYTSH010000065.1, read as the reverse complement.
CCGCGCAACCCGTTGGCGGCTCAGCAGACCCCATGACCTACGAAGACACCCTCGCAAAAACCGCCGGGCTCTTCGCACTCGTGCTGCTCGGCGCGCTCATCGGTTGGGTCCTGCCCGGACTCGGATTTGTGGCCGCAATCGTAGGGTTCGGCCTCGGTATGTGGGCGTCATTCAAAAAAACCCCATCCGTTCCGCTCTACGTGAGCTACGCCCTCGTAGAAGGCGTATTCGTCGGCGGCATTTCACACATCTTCGAATACAACTGGCCAGGCATCGCCGTGCAGGCCGTGCTCGCCACCGCAAGCGTCTTCGCCGTCGTACTCCTGCTCTTCCGCAGCGGCAAAGTGCGCACCAGCCCCAAACTCAACAAAATCTTCATGGTCGCCGCAATCAGCTACCTCGTGTTCAGCCTGCTCAACCTGGCACTCACCATGTTCAACGTTCCCGGCTTCACCACCATGTTCGGCGCCCGCGACATTGAAATATTCGGCATTCCACTCGGCGTGGGCATCGGAGTGCTCGCCATCCTCATGGCATCCTACGCACTCATCATGGACTTCGAATACGTAAAAAACGGTGTCGAAGCCCGCGCACCCCGCGTATACGGCTGGACCGCAGCATTCGGGCTCATCGTGACCATTGTGTGGCTCTACATCGAGTTCATCCGCCTCCTCGCAATCCTGCGCGGCAACGACTAACTCGCAGGCGAAAGCGCCGTAACCCCCACCCGGCTGCCGTCAGCACTCGTGTAGCAGGCGCTCGTCGCTAACCCCGACGAGCGCCCAGCAACATCAGCACCACTCAGCACAATCCGTTCCGAACCACTCGGAGACGCAAACCAGTGCACAAACGCATCATTCGTGCCCCACACCACCACGCGCGCATTCGGCACCGAAGACACCGAAAACGACACCACCCCGTTCGCATCCGCCACACCCGCACGCGACGGGGACGGTGCCAACAACTCAAACTCCACCGGCGCGGTGCGCTCACCGGCTGCACCCACCACCAAGCTGTTCACACCCGGGCGGGCACCGGCGCGCGCCGTCAAACTCCAGGCACCCGCCGCATTTGCACCGGTAGATTGATACACCCCATTCAGCCACACCTCCACCAGCGCGCCAGGCGCAGCAACACCAGAAACAACCGGCAACAACAACCCACCAGCAGTGTCCAGAGAATCCACCGTCAGCGCGCCGGCAGAAACCGGCAACACCGGGGCAACAGCCGGTGTGTTCGCGTTCGATCCGCCGGCAGCCTGGCCGGAGCTGGTGGTGTTCGTGCCGGCACTGCTCGTGCCCGAAGCATTCGAGCCCGCGGCGGCGGCGCCCGCACCATTAGCCGCACCCGAAACGCCAGTGCTCGGCGCGGAAGGGGTGACCAACCTAGAATCATCCGGGTCGATAATCACACGCTCCGGCACACGCGAACCACCCGCCAACACCACCCCGCCCGCCTGCGGCGAACCAGACAGCGGCTGCGATTGCGGCTGCGGCGAGCCCGACTCTGTGAGGGTGGCCCGGGACTCGGTGGCCTGCGACGAGGAACCGTCGGTGGAAAACTGTTGCCCAGTCGACGCATCGGCCGACGCATCGCCCAGCGTTGAAGCCGGCGGCGACGCCGGCGTTTGAGCTGCCAAAGAGTGTGGCGAAGACTGCTGCGCGGTGGTCAGCGCAGCCGGCACCAGCCCAGCGCTCGACCCGCTCTGCATAACCAAGCCAACCATGGCAACCGCTGTTGCAGCCAGAACGGTTGCCGAAACCCCAACCACAACGGGCGTTTTCACCGCAAACACGTTTGCGACCGAAGCCTTCAGTGTTGAAATCTGGACTGGCGCGGCAGCATTCGTCGCCCCCGCCACACCCTTGACTGCATTCGCAGGGGCGTGCAGTGGCGGCATTCGTCCCGCAGCAACTGCGGCCTTCTGCTCGGCACCCGGGGCGCGAAACAGGTTCATCACGACCCGCAACGCGTCGCGATGCGACACGCCAAGACCCAGCAGCATGGCGGGCAGCAACGTGCTGTGCAGTGTCAGCGCCGAGCTCCGACACTCAGACACCAAGTCGCGACAGTTCGTGCACCCGGCAAGGTGCTCCTCCACGGCAGCTGCCGGGCGTTTCGCAAGTTTCTCCGCCAAAAATGGCGCATACAATCGCGCGAATGGACGGCACTCGTTCGGCACATCCGCAGCGTTCAGGTGACTCTGAAACCACAATTCACGCAGTTTTGCCCGGGCGCGAAACGACAACAACGACACCTGCGCCGCGGGAATCCCAAGCTTCGCAGCCGCGGCACGGGCGGTGAGCCCCTCAACCTCCGTGCACCACAGCACCTCCTGCATGCGCTGCGGCAGTTGGGCGTAGGCGGCAAAAATTAGTTCGCGATTCTCAACACTCAAACTGCCCGAAACCGCGGGCTCCTTCGCCCCCTGATCCGAGCCGTCAAACAGTTGCTCATCAAACACCTCTTCGTCAAGGTTTTGCGACTGTTGCAACACGCGAATTGCACAATTTCGCACCGTTTGAATCAGGTACGACCGAAATGCAAACGTTGGACCAAGATCGCGCTGCAGTGCATCAAAAATCCGCACATACGCTTCACTCACCACATCCTGCACATCATCATACGAAAGCAGGCCAGACGCGGTATAAATCGCCACGGCGCGGTAACGCTCCCACAGCACCACAAAACTTTCAACACTGCCGGCGCGCACCTCAGAAATCAGTTTCGCATCAGACCAATCTTCGCGAGCAGCAGAAAGTTCGGCACGGTCAGAACTCACGGCATTCGATGCCACCTCAAGCTGCGTTAACACGATTTCACTACCCTTACGTCGATACAATACAATTCTCCCGGCAACCCGCAGTCAAAACCAGCGCACCAGGCACCTTTACACTCTTTTAGCAGCCGGCGTTCAGCAACCAGCTGCGCCCCGCACAGCCCCCAAACCACAACGGTGGATGCCGCACCCAGGAACCAGCCCGGGTGCGGCATCCACGCAATTGTGTCGCGAGATTACCGCGCAGCCACCTGACGGCGGCGAACCGCCAACGCCAAGCCGGCGAGCAGCAGCAGCACCGCGGCGAGCGCAGCAACCGCGGGGGTGCCGGCACCGGTGAGGCTCAAGGCGCCCCCGGCCGTTGCGTTGCCATCTGCCCCTGCAGCGGTCGCGTTGCCGGTGGTGTCGGCTGAGATCGCGTTGCCGGTTGCGCCCGCGGCGGTTGCGTTGCCCGTTGCGCCCTCGGCGGTTGCGTTGCCGGTGGTTCCGGCCGCGCCCGAATCACCCGCAGCGGCGTTCCCACTCGCGCTTGCAGAGCTGGTAGCACCGGCGATGTTGCCCGAGGCGTTACCGGTGGTGTTACCCGTGGTGTTTTCGCTTGGATCCGGCACGTTGTCATCATCACCGGTTACGGTGCCGACGGCATTACCCGAGAGGTCAGCACCCGCACCGGCACCCGCAGCGTCACCGGTTGCACCGGCGGAAGCACCGGCGGTCGCGCCTGCCGAGGCACCCGCGGCGTCACCAGACGCACCAGCAGTCGCGTCACCGTTTGCACCAGTCGAAGCACCCGCAGTCGCGTTACCGGTTGCACCAGCGGTCACGTCACCAGACGCACCAGCCGAAGCACCAGCCGAAGCACCCGCAGTCGCGTCACCGTTTGCACCTGCCGAAGCACCCGCGGTGTCACCAGACGCATCACCGGTCGCACCAGCCGAAGCACCCGCGGCATCACCGGTCGCATCACCGGTCGCATCACCGCTTGCGTCACCGGTCGCGTCACCGGAAGCATCACCAGTCGCATCACCAGTTGCGTCACCGGTCGTGTCCTCCACGAAGGTCACTGGCGTGGTCGCCACGTTCCCCGCCTCGTCGCTCACGCGAACCGAAACCATCTGGTCTTTGCGCAGCGGCGTTTGGGGGGTGATGGTGAATGTGCCTTGTGAATCGACGGCAACCAGCGCATCAATCACCGCACCGTTTGCGTCAACCAGTTCAACCAGCGCGCCTTCGGTCACACCGGAGCCGTGCACGGTCACGCCGTCTGAGGGCTCCACATTCGGTGCATCGATGTGCGTCACAATGTTCACCCGGGTCGGTTCGCTTGTGCGTTCCGTTTCGGGGTTGGTTTGGGTGACGAACACCACGTCATTCTCACCAAGCGGGGTGCTGGGTGTGAAGGTGAATGTGCCGTTCGCCAACACCGTCATGACGCCGGGGACCACGTCGCCAGCCTCCGTCACAACCGTGAGGGTTGCATCGGGTTCGGCACCGCGACCGTTGATGATGGTGCCGTTCGATTTCGCCACCACAAGCGCCAGCGGGGCATCCGCGTAGGTCACCTGCACGGTGGTTTCGGCGGACACGTTGCCGGCAGCATCCTGCGCAACCACGTTCACTGCCTGACCGTCGGCAAGTTTCGGCGCAAACACGCAGCTGAATGAACCGTCGGTTGCGGCGGTCGTGGTGCACAGCACGGTTCCGGTTGCCGCATCGGTCACCGTAACAACGCTGCCCGCTTCGGCGGTTCCCGAAATAACTTTGCCCTGCGACGGGTCAATCACGGGCGCAACCGGTGGGGTGCGGTCGATGGTGAGTGCGGCATCCGGTGAATTGAAACCAAACTCGCCCTCAACGTGCACCAGCACGGTCTGACCGTCGCCCGGTGCCGGGCTGACCGGCACGGTGAACGTACCATCGGTGCCTACCGGGCCGCGGGCAAGCTCGTTGCCTTGCTGGTCGGTGATGACGACGGTCGACCCGGCCTCGGCGGTGCCGCGAACCGTGTCACCGTTTGACGGCTGCAACACCGGCGCGGCGGGCACCAGCCCGAACGTCACGGTGACCGGCTGGTCGGCAGCAATCACGTCGCCACCAATCTGGGCTTGCACCGGGTAGTTGCCCGGAACGGTGCTGGTGAAGTGCACCGTGACCACACCGTTTGCGTCGCTGAGGTGCGGCGCCGGTTCGGTGATGGTGACCCCTTCAGGCACGGCGAACGTGACGGGGGCGTTTGGTACCACGAAACCGTTTGCGTCGCGCACCACCACAACCGCGGTGATCGTGTCGGTGCCGTTTGCGAGCACCGGAACGTTCGGGTTGAGACTCCATGACGAGGTGGATGCGTCCGGTGCGTCAGCGCTGAATGTCAAGAGCGCGCTGCCCACCTGGGTGCCACCCAGGGTGGCGGTCACCGTGTAGTTGCCCACGTTCGTGGAGGTAACGAGGGTGCGGGCCACGCCGTTGCTGTCGGAAACCACCTGGTCGGTGAAGCTTGCGCCATCAACCACGCCGCGGCTGAGGGTGCTCAACCCAAAGTCCACGGTTGCGCCGGAGACGGGGTTGCCAAACGCATCCCGCACTGTAACCTGCGCAAAGTGGCTCTTGATTCCGTCTGGTGTCACGTTTCCGCTTGACGCGGTGAACAGGCTCTTGGTCGCGTCAGCAGCTGCAGGGGTGAACTGCACACTCACGCTGCCGAGGGCGAGGCGGGCACCCGACGGGTCAACCACGCCGGTGAGCGTTTTGGTGCCTGCGCTGGTGGCAGAAACCGTTGCCGTGTACACGCCGGCGCTTGACTCGGTGAACGCACCGACAGTCACGCCCGCGGCTGGCGTTGCGCTCACCTGCACGAGCGCAGCCTTGCCGGTGACGGGGTTGCCGTTCGCATCGATCAGCTTCACCGTTACCTGGTGGTTTGCGGCACCCACAACTTTGCTGCCAGTGGTGGCAGTGATTGTGCTGCGCAGTTGGCCATCCACAACCGGCTGGCCGGCCTGGAAGGACGCCACCGCGCTGCCGATGGTGACTGCGGGGCTGGTGAATGCTGCGGTGACGGCAATCGAACCGGCAACCGTGGAGCTCACCGGAACCTGATACACGCCCTCGCTGCCGCTCACTTCACGAACCACACCGAACGAAACACCGGGCTGTGCGCTCAGCGACAGCAGCGCGGCTGAACCCTTAACCGGGTTGTTGTTCGCGTCACGCAACGTGATCGTCGCGGTGTGCTGTTGCACACCATCAGCAACCACCTGGCCGGAGCTCATCACAACCGAAGATTTGGCTGTGGCAGGCGCCGCCGCGATGAACGTCAGGGAAGCCGGCTGGCCAATCTGCGTGCCCGCGAGTGCCGCGGTGAGCACAAACGTTTTGGCGGTTGTTGCGGTGAGATGCACGGTCACGGTGCCTGCGGCGTCCGTGCGGTACGGACCCGATTCTTGCATGGTCAAGCCTTGCGGAACGGTGAACGTCACCTGGGTGCCGGCAGGAACCGGGTTGCCCTGCGCGTCGCGGACCGTCACCACACCGGTGAACGCCTGGCTGCCATCAGCAACCACAGAAGTGCCCGGGGTGACGGTGAGTGTCGAAGCCGCCGCGTTTGGCGCGCCCGCAATGAACGTCACCACACCGGGGGCACCGTTTTGCAGTTTCAAGCCACCGACGGAGGCGTTGATCTGGAACGTGCCCGCCGTTTTGGATGTGAACGACGCGGTGAACTTGCCGGTCGCGTCCGTTTTGCCGCTGAGCGGGGTAGCCGCGGTGAGCTGGGCAGGGAGTGTCACGTTCACGGTCGCGTTTGGCACCAGGTTTCCGTTCGCGTCAACCGCGGTCACGGTGGCCGAGTGTACTGCGGAACCATCGGCAACCACGTTGCCCGTGGAAACGGAAAGCGAGGAAGCACCAGCGCCCGTCTCGGGGACACCCGCAGCGAACGTCATCGTTTTGGAACCCAAACTGCCGGAAGCCACCGCAGCAGACATGGTGTAGGTGCCGGCAACGGTTGACACAAAACGCATCGTGAGTGGCCCACCGTTGGTGGTCATCGTGACCGGTTTGTTGAGCGCAGCCCCGCTGGCGTTCTGCATGGACAACCCGTCGGGCAGGGTAAAGCTGATGGGGTTGTTGTTCGTCAGCACAAAACCGTTCGCATCTTTCAACGTGATCACACCGGTGAAAAAGTTGCGGCCATTAGCCGTCACGGTTGTATCCGGGGTGACGGTGAACGTGGACATTGCTGCCGAAACTGGCAAATAGGTGGAGGTTACTTTCGTCACGGTGCCACAGAACGTATTCGCGTTCGGGTCACAGTTGGTCGGATCGACACTGTCAGAAACTGCCGCCTCGATGCCGATGTTTTCGGTGAGCGCTTTGTCAGGACGAACCGTCACGGTCACGGTCGCAGACGCGCCAGACGCGAGGCTCGGAATGCTCCACACGCCCGTCGCGAGATCATACGTGCCCGCGCTCGGGGTCGCGGCGGTGCGGGTGCTGCCGGTGAGTGCCAAGTTGGTGATCTTCACATTCGTCGCCGTATCGGGACCGTTGTTCTTTACACTCGTGGTGTAGGTGTAGGTTTGCCCCGCATTGAGCGTCGTCTTGCTCGCCGTGGTGTCAACCGCCAGGTCAGAAAGCTTCGCATCTTCGCTGCCATACGTGGTGCTGTAGGTAAACGTCTTCATTTCGCCGGGCGCAAGCGTGATCGGGTACTGAATAGCAAACGCGTTATCCTGCAACGTCGTCAAACAGCTGGCGGCGCTCAACGTTGCCAAGTTCTGGTCAACACACGTGTTGGTGAGGTTCGTGTTCAGCTTCGTGCCGCCGGTGAGCAACTGATCGCGAAACGCAAGGTAGTTTCCAACCTGCAACCGCGCCCCGGGGGTTTCCGGAATGAGCGACAGTGAAACGTTGTTGCCACGACACGTCGCAGAATTGCTGTTAATAATGCCGTAGCCCTTGTCGCTGCCACCAAGGTAGCAGTCATAAAAACCATACATATTCAGGGACTTGCTCACCGCGCCATCGTTGCGGATCCAAACCTTGGTCGTCCACTGCTTCTGCCCGTCAACATAGCGGAATCCCTGACCAAACGAAACGTCAGTCACCGAACCGGTGAGGGTGCCGTTGCGCTGAATCGACCAGGGATGCAGGCTCGTGCCGTTCCCCGTAGCGTCAGACATGTCCACGGTCGTGTTAATCACCGCGGGGGTGGTGCCACTCGCCGGGTAAAAGTACAACCCCGAAGACTTTGAAGCCGAACGGGTGCCGTAAAACGCGCCACTCGTGGTGGAGACGCTATCGTTAATCGCCTGCTCAGCCCACAGGTTATTCGCCTGGGGTGCCAAATACAGGGCGTTAATCGGACCGGCTGTCGACGTGATCACACCGTTCGCAGACGCGGCCTCAGCGCGGTCGGCTGCGGTTGCGGAGAGCGAGCCGCCGAGCACCACGGCCAGCGCCGCAACACTCGCAACAACGCGTGCGAGTCCACGACGGGGTGCTGGGTGGGCTGCCGAGCGAGTCGGGCGGGCAGGGCGGACGGGGCTGGCAGCGTTGGCTGCCGAGCTGCCCGGCCGGGTTGCCGAGCCGTGACCGCGCTGTTCGCGGTGTTCACTGCGTTCGCCGCGTTCGCGGCGAAGTGGGAGGAATTGCATGTTCTACCTTTTGAGTGTTTGGAACGGAGGGATGAAATGCGACTGTTACGCGGAGCTCTCGCGCCAGCAATCGAAGTAAAGGACTCGCCCCGGGTCGCTTTCTTGCAATCCAGTCCTGGCTTTTAGCTGTGTATTACCTGAATGAACGCGGAATGCGTTCGTTTCGTGGTTTTCGGGCGGATTTTCCGGGGTTTTTAACCCGTGTTAACAGTATGCGGCGCATTCATTCGCCGAAACGAAACGGAGAGGTTTTACCCAGCTAATGTGCGGTTTATGCGCAGTTTACGCGCGGTTTATGTGCAGCTAACGCTCGGACGTTCGTAACAAAGCTGGTGTCGCCGCGCCGCGGACGCCCAGCGCAGCTCGCCACGGCACGGGCCTCACTGTCCCGCACGCCGTGAACCTCCAGCGCGACCCACGGCACGGACCTCACGGGCCAGCGCCGCCCACATCGCGCGCGACCGCGTTAAACAGTAAACGCAGCCCGCCCCACTTTCGTGGCTGCGGTGCTGCGTACTGTCCCCCTAGGGCATTCGCTGTCCCCCCGAACGTTGCGAATACCTCAACTCTAAGGCCAGCTGGGTTAATGCTGTGTAAGGTTCCCAAAAATTTGTTCCACCGCGGTTGCGCCGACGCGCAACCCGTCCGCGCTGACATACGCAACACTCGTGTCGAACGCGGCGGAACCGTCCGGATTCCGCGGAACGCGCTGCAACAGCAGCTCATCAGCGCCGTCAGCACTGTCCACCAGGTGCAAGAAAATGTCGTCAGTGCCCCACACCAGCGCCGTGGCGCCCGGGCGGAACGCAACATCAATAGTCACCTGCCCGCTCAGGGTGGTGTGGGTGCTGGGCGCGTCGAGCGTGAACTGGCGTGTAACCCACGCGCTCACCCTGGCGTTCGTCGCACCCGCGTCGGTGGCACGTTCCGCCACCCGAAGCGTGTTTACACCCGGTGCGGCACCGTCGCGCAGTTCAACCTGCCAGGTTCCGTCCGCGCCGGCCGTCACCTCACGCACCGCCCCACCCAGTTCGAGGAGCACCGTGGCGCCCGGGGTGGCACTACCCCGCACAATGGGCAGGAACAACCCGCCACCAGTATCAATATCGCTCACCACGGGAACCGGCACAGCCGGGTCGCTGGTTGGTGACGGTTGCGGCTTGGTGACCACGGCATCCACTTGCGAAGCGCGGTTATCGACCGGATCAACAATCTGGCGCGCCACATCCTGCGCCGCAACCTGCGGGGTGCTGGGGGCGGCGGCCGCATCGCCTGACCCGTCACGGTCGGCACCATTTCCCACACCAACAATCAACCCAACCCCTGCCGCGGCAACTGCAATGGTGAGCGCCGCAATGCCGGCCTTCACGTTCACGAAACTTGCCACACCGGCAAGTTTGCTGCCAAACCCGCCGAACCCGAGGCTTGAATTGCCGAACACGGTTGCGTACGCTTTATCCGCACCGCCAACACTGCCCGCAGCGATACCCGCGGCGACCAGCCCGATGGGAATAATGATGCTGTTGAGGTTGCGGGCGTTGCGTTTCGCGTCGCCGATCATGGCGGTGCACTGGGCGCATTCGGCGA
>CAYTSH010000064.1:0-10779 GCA_964440395.1 uncultured Microbacteriaceae bacterium | reverse complement strand
CGAGACGGTGACGGTCAACGAACCTGCTGAGGGCTCGGCAGCTGGACTGGCGCAGCCTGGCTCGGCTTCGGAAGCCGCAGCGTCGCCTGTTATCTCGCTCAGCAACGTCACCAAACAGTATCTGATCAGAACTGGTGGCGTGAAAACCGAGCGGTTCACCGCCGTAGACAACGTGTCGTTTGAGGTTGCCCGGGGCACCACCACCGCCATTGTTGGCGAATCTGGCTCCGGCAAGTCGACCATCGCCAAAATGGTGCTCAAACTCGAGGAGGTTACCTCCGGAACGGTGCGTGTTGCCGGCCAAGACGTGAGCGCGATTCGGAACAAAACTGACCTGCTCGCCTTCCGGCGTCGAGTGCAACCGGTGTTTCAAGACCCCTACGGCACGCTTGACCCGTTGTTCAATATTGCCCAAACCATTGCCGAGCCGCTCGTCATCCACGGGGTTGGCAACAGGGCGGAGCGCATCGCACGCGTGCGGGAACTGCTCGACCAGGTATCACTGCCGCAGGCGACCCTTGGTCGATACCCGAACGAACTTTCCGGCGGTCAGCGTCAGCGAATCGCCGTCGCCAGGGCGCTCGCGCTGAAGCCGGAGATTCTGATCCTCGACGAGGCGGTCTCCGCCCTCGACGTGCTGGTGCAGGGGCAAATTCTCAACCTGCTCTCAGAGCTGCAATCTGAACTGGGCCTCACGTATCTTTTCATCACGCACGACCTTGCCGTGGTTCGGTTGATTGCAGACAACGTGTGCGTCATGAAAAACGGCAGCATTGTCGAAACGGCTTCCACCGACCAGGTGTTCGAAGCGCCCCGCGAGCAATACACTCAAGATTTGTTGGCAGCGATTCCGGGGGCACACATCCCCCTGGGTGGCTGAGGCACGCCGTGCTCTAGGCTTAGGGCATGAGCATGCCTGAAGGAAATCGAGTGCTGTTCGGCGACAACCTGCCGCTGCTTCGCGAATTACCCGACGAGCAGTTCACCCTCATCTACGTCGACCCGCCGTTCAACACCGGCCGCGTGCAGTCGCGGAACGTTTCGCGGGCGATTCGGGTGAGCGCGGCTGGGGCGGCTGGCGGGGATGGGGTTGCTGGCGCGGCTGGCGTGGTAGCCGGTGGTGCTGCGGCTCGTGGCGTGCAGGTGCGTGGTTTTCAGGGCGCGACGTATGAGCGGGTGCTGGGTGATTTGCGGAGCTATGATGACCAGTTTTCTGACTATTGGTCGTTCCTCGAACCGCGGTTGCGTGAGGCTTGGCGGCTGCTTGCCCCGGATGGCACCCTCTATGTGCATGTGGATTATCGTGAGGCGCACTATGTGAAGGTGATGCTCGATGCGCTTTTTGGTCGGGAGTGTTTTTTGAATGAACTTATCTGGGCTTACGATTATGGGGCGAAGTCGAAACGGCGTTGGCCGACGAAACACGACACCATCTTGGTGTATGTGAAAGACCCGGCGGGTTATTTTTTTGATTCTGAAGCTGTTGATCGTGAACCGTATATGGCGCCGGGTCTGGTGACTCCTGAGAAGGCGGCGAAGGGCAAGCTGCCTACTGACGTGTGGTGGCACACCATCGTTTCGCCGAATGGGAAAGAAAAAACGGGGTACCCGACGCAGAAGCCGGCAGGGGTATTGCGCCGAATAGTGCAGGCTTCGAGTCGCCCTGGCGACTGGGTGTTGGATTTCTTTGCGGGGAGCGGCACCACCGGGGCGGTTGCCGTTGCGCTGGGGCGGAGGTTTGTGCTGATTGATCAGAACCCAGAAGCACTCGCGGTTATGCGCACTCGTTTGCCTGACGACACGGTATTCGAGGCCGATACTTCAGCGGGCTGAACCACACTCTGGGTTCTTACTAGAGGTCGCGGTCTCGCGTGGGTGGCTCACGCGTCAGCGTCGGAGTCTATCTCGCTTGACGTGCTCGAGGTACGTGCTGCCGTGTGTCTGAGTACGCGGCGATTGCAGCGGTAAGGAGTGTATCGCGCCGATCTGATGGTCATGAAGGACGGAACAGTAACCAGTGCGCTTCACTGCACCACCACGCTCTGAAAAGTTAACAAATTTGCTCTGAAAGGTGCTATCTTTGCGACACGATGACCAAAATCCAAAGGAGGATATGATGAGAAAGCCACTTGCTTTAGCAATCTGTTGCAGCGTCACAGTCTATAGTCTGCTTTGCACAGCGTTCCGCTTGGGCGGAAGCAAGCATAGCTGAAGACTGGACGGTTCCTCTGGAATCCCACTTAGCAACAGAGGTGGAGGTGCTTATTTCGAATGTTACACAGGTTGAACCGGAAGTGATCGAAGAAGCTGCAGTTGATATGATGCAACAAGCAGACGGAACTGTCTTGGTGTCATTAGAGAGAGAGGGAAGCAACTCGTCTGTGGGTGAAACCAGATCTGCGCTGCTCGATTTTCAAGGCTTAGAGGACCTGTCAACTGGGATCAGAGTCGGTTTTCCTGACCTCGGTCAGGAAAACATTCCGGAGCTCAGCAACACTGGTGGCACAATTCTCTATAACGGATCCGAAAGTGATGTCTCGCTGGCTATTCAGCCAGTAATCTCAGATTTCGCCAGCGGCATGGCCGTGCACACGGTAATCCCAAATGCTGAATCATCGCATGAATATCACTATCAAATAGAGGGTGGAATTCCTATCGTAAATGAAGCCGGTGGAGTAGATATTTTCAAGAAAATACAATTAATTGATGACAATGGCTTTGCCCAAGAGGTCGATTCTGTTGTATCAACTTTTGATGCACCCTGGGCTGTTGATGCAGTTGGAAATTCGATCAACACTCGCTATGAAGTCAGAGGTGATGAAGTCATTCAAATCGTTGAATTTAGTGAAAGTAACGTTTTTCCGGTTATTGCTGACCCGCGCTGGTGGCAAGTCGCGATTTCTGTCACCGTGGGAGCAGCTGTTGGAACGGCAGCTGCAATCGCACTGAAAATTCCAAACTGGGGTGTTGCAATTGGAGGATGCGTTACGGGTGCGATGAATGCGATGTGGGATGGGCGCGGATTCTCAGGGGTGTTCATGAACTGTATTCTGTATGGAGCGCTCGGGAAGATTGCGAGCCTAGTTCGAAATACTGTAACAGCGCTGATGGCCAGCAGAGGATTCCGGGTATAAGCAATGGCACAAGATTTCCCGAGAGGGGCAGTTGCTTTCTCTACATGTTGTCTCATTGTTTGTGTGGGGCTAGCGGGGTCAATGTTTGAAGCTGGTCATGTCCTTACTTCCCTGCTCGTTCTTGGATTAGGCTCAGTGGTAGCCCCCATCGTGTTATCGCTGGTTCTGAGATCTCGTCGTAGGCGCAACCGTAGGAATACGATCGAGAATAATAGAAGTTAATCTCTCTGAAGCATCGCTTAGTGCTTGGTTTGGGCAGTGCTCGTTTTCGCGCTCATGCCCAAGAATGTCTTCAAGGGGCAACGGCTTGAAAACATGAGCGGAACTGCAGGCCGCAGGTTGATTGGAAACTACTTCGTTAGAAGCAGAAACCTCCGCGGCGACGATGCGGAAAACTCCAATGTATCGAATTTGAGCATGTTCCCACGCGCTACCGAGTAGCTCTGCTGAACTTCACTCGGGGTTCTCACCAGGGGCTGCGGCTTTCAGCTGGATGCTTCTCGCCTGGCTGAGGGTGCCCGTGCTGCACCCAGAGCTGAAGACGAGCACCGCCACCTGCTTTTCGGTGATGAAAAACTCCAGGTAGAGCCCATTCGGGCCGCTGGCTGAGATGGCATGAGGTGTTCTGAAGGTAAGCTCGCGGACGGTAATTTCGGGGTGGGACTGCCAGCTGCGCGCGACCAGTTCGTTGAGGTTCTGCGCGGTTGGTGCTGTGCTTGGCGCCACGGCTGCGGGCGTGGTTGTTGGCGGGCTTGTCTGCGTGGTTGGTGGCGTGCCTGATTCGGCGGGCTGTTCGGTGCGGGCGAGTTTGTTCATGCCAATCCAGCGCACGCCGTCCACGGTGGGGCCGTTGCCGCGTTCGCAGACAGACGGGGAGTTTACCGAGCGCTCCCACGTTCCGGGAACGACCTGTTCAACGTCGTCAATCAGTGACATGATTTGCGCGTAGCTTTCTGCCGCGGTGAGTTCGGTGTAGGTCAGCGCTGTGATCGTATCGCCAAGGGGGCGAGATGGTTGCTGCGAGCAGGCTGCAAGGGGAGCGAGCGCGAAGATTGCGATGGGGAACATCGCTGCGAGGATCCGGGCCGACCGAGCCGACCTGGCCGACCGGGCCGACCTGACCGACCGGTTTGTGTTATTAGGGCGTGCTGGGGTTGCGCGTGTCGCTGGGGTTGTCTGGGCCGCTGGGGTTGTGCGGGAGGCGCGCGGGGCTCGCGGGGCGAGTGCACGTTCCTGGCGCGCGCTCGGCTGGGCGCGATGGCTGGCGTTCATGATGCTTTGCTTACGTGATCGTAGTGACCCATGACGATGTTGCTCACATTCCAGAGGGATTCAGTGCCGGTGCTCAGGTAGCCCGTTTTTCCATTATCTAACTCGTGCCCCACGCTTGGGCCATGCGACGTGTTGCCATCAGTGCCAAAAGTGTTTGCACCGAATGGTTCGTTCCAGGACGGATTCACCGGGTGTTGGGGAGAGATTCTTCCCAGATCGGCCACAAAATCGTTCCTATTTTCACCAGTGAACACGTTGCCGTTGTGCACGTTCAGGTCGCCGACATCTGTAACGTCTGACGGCAGGCCCGCCGGTGCCAGCATTGTGAACGAGTCGACGGGAAATGGCGCGCTGGAGAGTGCCCGTGCGGCCATGGTCGCCCCGTAGGAGTGCGCCACCACGTTGATGCTGCCGTGTCTGCACCGATCAAACTGTTGCGCCGCAATGCCGGCAAGTGTCTGCTCAAAACGGGCAGCCCCCTCGACTGCGCGATCGTTGCCAAGCACCGAACCCGACGGGCTCAGCGTCTCATGGTCCTGCGGCGCAGCGTAATCAAGCCACATGATGGTGGCGAGGGAATCCTGCCCCGCCCGCCCACCCGCGGTAACGTCCGCCGCAAGCGCGGATTGATGCAGCGTCTCGGCGGTGTTGAAGTACCCGCTGATGCGGTGAGAGCCACTATTCATTCCCGGAACCAGGAGTGTCACATGCTCCGCCAGGTCGGGGTTGCCAATGCTCGTTGCGACGAGCGGCGGTGCGTCGGGTCGCGCCGAAAACGACAACAGATACCGTGGGGGTGCGTCTTTGTCGGCGTTCGTCTCGTTCAGGATGCGCTGGAGCTGTTCGCACGCGCTCTGCCGCTGCCGCAGCCCGGGCGACGCCGGAACGATCCCCTCTGCGGCGAGTTGCATGAGATGCTGCACCTGCATCGTCTCGATCCGCAACGCATGCAGATTTGCGGCATGTCGATCCTCCGCCGGCACCCCGGCGAGGTTTCCCACCACACCGGAAGACTCCCGAATCAGCGCGTCCCGCTCCGCGTCAGAAAGTTCCCGCCACCGCGCCGCAACCGCCTCCGGTGTCGCCGCCTGCAACCCCGCCAGTGTCGCGGCGATGCCGGGGATCGGCGGCGCGAGCCCCGCAGGGACGGAGGCTTCGGGGTGCGCCTGCCACGCAGCGGGCTGGTAGCCGCTCATGCGGTCACACAATTGCGCACAGGCCACGCGAAACCCGTCATTCAGCGTTTGACGTTGCGCCGAGAGGCCACGAAGTGCGGCTTCGCTTGCGCTGAGACGATCCTCGACGGTGCGCAGATGCGCCAGGAGCGCATTGTGCTCGGCGCTCAGGGGATGCTGCGGGTCGAGCATCCACCCAATTGAATCAACCAACATGCCGCGCGCACCCAACCGCCACGGCAGCGCCGGCACACCGGCGGCCAGGCGCAACTGCTGCACCCGCGCGAGTGTGATCCCTGCACTTGCGCGATGTGCGTCAATGTCGCCCGCCACGAAGCGGGTTTCTGCCTGGATGCGCTCAAGCGTGGTTGCGAAGTCAACGTGCAGGCGCTGCGCCTCGCGAATGTGCTCCCCAGCGGTGGCTCCCCAACGGGATGCCGTGGCCAGTCGTGCCTGAAACAGTCGCCAGGACAGCCCCCGCTGGTGATCCAGCGCCGCGCTCGCCGCGGTAACCGCGCGCGAAAACCGCTCAAAGCGCGCCATGCCCTGGGCGAGGGTGCTTGCGTGCAGCCGCACACTGGCGGGGGCGCCCGCGAGGCAGGCGGCCACGGTCGAATCGGTTTGAGTGGGCTGCATCAGGGTTCCGTTGGGGTTGGGGTTGGGGCTGTAAGTGGGGCCGAGTGCGGAGCAACCCGTTGTGCTTGAGCGAAATCGGCCTCCTCGAACCCCGCCGCAACGGCGGTCAGTGCGGCGGCGGCGTCGAGTTGTGCGCGCTGGGTTCGGTGATGCAGCGCAATGATCGCCCTGGTGAGCTCGCAAGCGGCAGCCCAGGTGCGTTCATCGCCGAACGCGGCACCATCGGGGAGTGGCGGTGCGGGCACCGCGTCCTCAGTGCGCAGCACCCGCGCCGCTTGGGCAATCGCTGCGGACGTGCTGACCAGGTCGGCGGAATGCATGGCCGACTCAGGCATTCAGCCGCGCGGCGAGTTGCAGATCGACCTCTTGCAGCGCATTCGCGGTTGTTGTGAGGAAGTGCGCCAGACCGTCGAGGCCGTCGATGGTGTTTCGCGCACCAGACGTGAACGTCTCATAAGCCCGCTGGTAGGCACCCGACGCCCGGTCGGTGGTGAACCCCGAGGCGACAAGGCCCTGAATGACCCTGTTGAGCTCATCAAGGGTGCCGTGTATTGATTCTCTGCCGGCGCGCAGTCGCGCTGCGGCCTGCTCGAGTTCGGTGAATGAAACGGTGAGGTTTGCCACGGGGGTTCCTTTCGTGAGTGGGCTGGGAGCTGGTGCCAGAGTACGTCGCGGTGCACGGCATCCACGTGGCAATGGATGGAATGGTGGATAACTTTTGCAAATGCGGGCTGTGCAAACAGTTGGCTGAAACCGCGGCCTTGGGCAAACTTGAGTCATGTTGACTCAAGTGTGTTGACAGGTTGCGGAGCAATGGCTACTATTGAGTCAGGTCGGCTCAACTCTTTGAAGGCGCGAACAGATGAAGCAACCGTCGCCCTAAAGACGAGCCGCAAAGACTTACCGATCGCACCAGCGATAAACCAATTGCGCTGCGGAGCAACACCGCACAACACACAAGGAGAACCCCAATGGCACGTGCAGTAGGCATCGACCTCGGAACCACCAACTCGGTCGTTTCGGTCCTGGAAGGTGGCGAACCCACCGTCATCGCCAACGCGGAAGGATTCCGCACCACCCCGTCCATCGTCGCGTTCAGCAAAGACGGCGAAGTGCTTGTCGGTGAAACCGCAAAGCGCCAAGCGGTCACCAACGTAGACCGCACCATTGCGTCGGTGAAACGGCACATGGGCACCACCTGGACCCAGCCGATCGACGATAAAAAATACACCGCGCAAGAAATTTCCGCGCGCACCCTCCAGAAACTCAAGCGTGACGCTGAGACGTACCTCGGCGACACGGTAACCGACGCGGTCATCACCGTTCCCGCATATTTCAATGATGCCGAACGTCAGGCCACCAAAGAAGCCGGCGAAATTGCGGGACTCAACGTGCTGCGCATCATCAACGAACCCACCGCCGCTGCGCTGGCCTACGGTCTCGACAAGGGCAAAGAAGACGAACTCATCCTCGTGTTCGACCTCGGCGGTGGCACATTCGACGTTTCACTGCTCGAAGTGGGCAAAGACGAAGACTTCTCAACCATTCAGGTGCGCGCCACTGCGGGAGACAACCGCCTCGGCGGCGACGACTGGGACCAGCGCGTCGTTGACTGGCTGGTTGGTCAGTTCAAAGCAACCACCGGCGTTGATGTGACCGGTGACAAAATCGCGCTCCAGCGGCTCAAAGAAGCCGCAGAACAGGCCAAGAAAGAACTCTCCAGCTCGATGAGCGCCAGCATCCAGCTGCCATACCTCTCGCTCACCGAAAACGGTCCCGCCAACCTTGATGAGACGCTCACCCGGGCAAAGTTTGAAGAGCTCACCAAAGACCTCATCGAGCGCACCCGCAAACCGTTCGAAGATGTGATCAAAGAAGCCGGCGTAAAAGTGGAAGACATTGCGCACGTTGTGCTCGTTGGCGGATCGACCCGTATGCCCGCCGTGAGTGAACTCGTGAAAAAACTCACCAACGGTCGCGAACCCAACAAGGGCGTCAACCCAGACGAGGTTGTTGCTGTGGGTGCTGCACTCCAGGCGGGCGTGCTCAAGGGTGAACGAAAAGACGTGCTGCTCATCGACGTGACGCCCCTTTCGCTTGGCATTGAAACAAAAGGTGGCATGATGACAACGCTCATCGAACGCAACACCGCAATCCCAACCAAGCGCAGCGAAACATTCACCACGGCAGACGACAACCAGCCGTCAGTATCGATCCAGGTGTTCCAGGGTGAGCGTCAATTTACCCGGGACAACAAAAACCTCGGCACCTTCGAACTCACCGGCATTGCGCCCGCCCCACGGAACGTGCCACAGATTGAGGTGACCTTCGATATCGATGCGAACGGCATCGTGCACGTCTCCGCCAAAGACAAAGGCACCGGAAAAGAGCAGTCGATGACCATCACCGGTGGCTCATCGCTCTCTAAAGAAGACATCGAGCGCATGGTTCGTGAAGCCGAAGAGAATGCTGAAGAAGACAAGAAGCGACGCGAAGCTGCAGAAAAGCGCAACAACGCGGAGCAGCTGGCCTACTCGATCGAGAAACTCATCAGCGAAAACGACGAGAAACTGCCTGAGGATGTGAAAGCTGAAGTGCAGGCCGATCTTGACGAGCTCAAGGCCGCCCTCGCCGGCGACGACGAGGCGGCACTCGAAACCGCCTACGAGAAGCTCAACGCCAGCCAAACCAAGCTCGGCGAAGCGCTCTACGCGCAGGCACAAAGCGAAGCCGCCGCTGAAGCGCCAGAAGGTGCTGACGCGAGCAACGATGACGACGTTGTGGATGCCGAAGTTGTAGAAGACGACGACGCTCCCCGCGCCTAAGCGTGCCTCACCCGTGGCCGTCCGGCGTTTAGCCGGACGGCCACACCCATCGCCACACCACATCCCAGGAGCTTGCGTCATGACACACACCAACACCCCAAACCCCGAAGAAGTCGCCCCCGAACCCGCTGCCACCGAGGGGAGCGCGGCCAAGCCAGCCGAGCAGCATTCCGCAAGTGCTAGCGCTAGTGCGAGTGCAAGCGCTAGTGCGAGTGCGGGCGGTGATTCTCAGGCTGGCGCTGACGCTGAGGCTGGCGCTGAGGCTGGCGCTGGCGCTGGCGCTGGCGCTGACGCGCACGCGCACGCTGACGCTGACGCTGGCGCTGGCGCGCAGGCTGGCGCTCAGGCTGGCGCTGACGCGCAGGCTAGCGCACACGCTGGCGCTGGCGATGACGCAGCCGTAGAAGTTGACGCAGCGGCAGACGTGCTCACCGTCGAAGATATTCTCGCCGCCGCCACGGAATCCGCCCAGCACGATGCGCAACCGGGCAGCGGCGAGCAGCCCGAAGCCGCCGAAGCTTCAGAAGCCGCCGAAGCCGCAGGAACGGTCGAGCACGAATATCTGGCAGATCTGCAGCGGCTCACCGCCGAATACGCCAACTATCGCAAACGCACCGAAGCGAACCGCGAACTCGAACGGCAGCGCGCCGTAGCGTCAGTCGTTACCGGGCTGCTGCCCGTGCTCGACGACCTCGGTCGAGCCGAACAGCACGGTGATCTCGAGGAGGGCAGTGCGTTCTTCACCATCGCCCAAAAAACTCGGGGAGCGCTCGAAAAACTTGGCCTGGAATCGTATGGTGAAAGCGGCGAACCATTCGACCCAAACCAGCACGAAGCCATCACGCAGGTTCCGCAAGCCAGTGTGCAGGAACCCACCGTGCTGGAAGTGTTCGAGCGTGGCTACCGGTTGGGAGATGTTCAGCTGCGAGCCGCCAAAGTTGTAGTAGCGGTGCCCACCGATGGCTAGCCAAGACTGGTTCGAGAAAGACTTCTACAAGACACTCGGCGTTGACAAAACGGTCAGCCAAAGCGAGCTGAAGAAAACCTATCGAAAACTCGCCAGAACCTACCATCCAGACTCGAACGCCGGCGATGCGAAAGCCGAAGCGCGCTTCAAAGAAATTAGTGAAGCATACTCGGTGCTGAGCGATCCCGGCACTCGCGAAGAATACGACCAGATGCGGGCAATGGGTCGAGGAGCCAGGTTCACCCCCGGCGGCAATGGCTTTGAAGACATCTTCGGTGGGCGCGGCGGGCGACAAACCTACACCCAGGGCGGATTCGAAGACATCCTCGGCGGCATGTTCGGGGGATCCAGCGGAGGGTTCCGTGGTTTCGGCGGCCCGACCCCGGGACAAGACATCAACACCACGGTTTCGCTCGACTTTGTCACCGCGCTGCACGGAAAAACCGTCACCATCCAGCATCCCGGTGGCAACCAGGTGAAAGTCAAGATTCCGCAAGGAGTCGCAGACGGGCAAAAAATTCGGGTAGCCGGCAAGGGCTACCCCAGCCCCGACGGTGGTGCGCCCGGCAACATTGTCATCACCGTGCACGTCGGCAAACACCCCGTGTTTACCCGCGACGGGCAACACATTCTACTCACCGTGCCCGTGACATTTGTGGAAGCAACACTCGGTGCAACCATCGAATTTCCGGCACTGGACGGCGAAAGGTTGCGAATGAAAGTCGCACCCGGCACCCCAAGTGGGCGAATCTTGCGCGTCAAAGGGCGTG
>CAYTSH010000063.1:0-10788 GCA_964440395.1 uncultured Microbacteriaceae bacterium | reverse complement strand
GGCCTCGAAGCGGTTCGAAAACGTCCCGGTATGTACATCGGTTCGACCGATGCCCGCGGCCTCATGCATTGCCTCTGGGAGATTATTGATAACTCGGTTGATGAGGCCTTGGCGGGGTTTGGAAGCAGAATTGCCATCGATCTTCACGCCGATGGCAGCGTCGAGGTGCGCGACGAAGGGCGGGGCGTGCCGGTCGATATCGAGCCCAAGAGCGGGCTGACCGGCGTTGAACTGGTATTCACCAAGTTGCATGCCGGCGGCAAGTTTGGTGGCGGCTCATACGCCTCATCCGGTGGGTTGCACGGTGTCGGAGCCTCAGTTGTGAATGCGCTCTCCGCGCGACTCGATGTTGCGGTCGACAGAAACGGCAAGACCTATGGCATGAGCTTCCGACACGGCGAGCCCGGTATCTTCGCCGATGCATCGGTGCCTGATCCACTCAGTCCGTTCGAACCCTTCGAGCAGCAGAGCGAATTGCGGCAACTCGGCACCGTGCGCCGGGGACGCACCGGCACTCGCGTGCGCTACTGGGCGGACCCCAATATCTTTACGGCGGATGCAACCTTTGATCTTGAACAGTTGCGCGCGCGGGCGCGGCAGACCGCGTTCCTGATTCCCGGACTGGAACTGGTGCTCACCGATCTGCGCGGAGAGGCGCCGCAGGTTGAATCGTTCTGTTTTGCGGGCGGAATCTCAGAATACGTCGATTTCCTGGCTCCCGACAGCGCAGTCACCGATACATGGCGCTTGCACGGCACCCACACCTTTAGCGAGACCGTGCCCGTATTGAACGCCGACGGGCAGATGGTTTCTGCCGAAGTGGAGCGCAGTTGTGAGGTCGATATCGCGCTGCGTTGGGGCACCGGGTACGAGAGCACCGTGCGCAGCTATGTGAATATCATTGCCACCCCGAAAGGTGGCACCCACCTCTCAGGATTTGAGGCGGCCATCCTGAAATGCCTGCGCCAGCAGGTCGAGGCGAACGCTCGAAAACTCAAAGCCGGGAACGACAAGCTTGAAAAAGATGATGTGCTCGCGGGTCTCACCGCCGTTATCACGGTCCGACTCCCCGAACCGCAGTTCGAGGGTCAGACAAAAGAAATTCTCGGCACTCCCGCCGTTCGTTCCATCGTAAATCGGGTCGTCGTGAAAGAATTGACCGCGCTGCTCACCTCCGCGAAACGGCCTGAGAAAGCACAGGCAGCGCTGGTGCTCGAAAAAGTGGTTTCCGAAATGAAATCACGCATCTCGCTGCGCGCGCAACGAGACACGCAGCGGCGAAAAACCTCACTCGAGAGTTCATCGCTGCCCGCCAAACTCATCGATTGCCGCAGCAAAGATGTCGCCGGGAGCGAGCTCTTCATCGGTGAGGGCGACTCGGCGCTCGGAACCGCGCGACCAGCCAGAGACAGTGAGTTTCAGGCATTGCTCCCAATTCGTGGCAAGATCCTGAACGTACAAAAGGCGTCAGTGGCCGACATGCTCTCGAACGCGGAGTGCGGCGCGATTATCAAAGTAATCGGGGCGGGGTCAGGGCGCGATTTTGATCTAGCCTCGGCGCGCTACGGCAAAGTCATCATCATGAGCGACGCGGATGTTGACGGTGCACACATTCGCACGCTGCTGCTCACCCTCTTCTTCCGTTACATGCGGCCGATGATTGAGGCGGGCAGGGTTTACGCCGCCGTCCCGCCACTGCATCGCGTGATCGTGCAACACGCCGGCAAAAAACCCAACGAAACCATCTACACCTACAGTGAGCAACAACTCACGGCGCTTCTCGCGGAGCTAAAACGCAAAGGGAAGCGGTACGTTGAGCCGATTCAACGCTACAAGGGCCTCGGCGAGATGGATGCGGATCAACTCGCCGAAACCACCATGGATCGCGACAAACGCTTGCTCCGTCGAGTAGGTCTCTCGGACGCACAGCAGGCCTCGGGCATGTTCGAACTCCTCATGGGCAATGAGGTGGCACCCAGAAAAGAGTTTATTGTTTCTCGGGCGCACTCACTTGATCGAGATCGGATCGATATGTAGGCTCCGCGAGCAGCGCTTGCGCAGACAAACCGATTGAGCCCACCTCGCCATCCAGGAATTGTCCCGAAGCGTCACGCTTCGCAAACGATTTCGGCAGTTCACGGGGGAGACTGTCGGTACCGAGCGCATGCGCGACCCCGCAGCCAACCCACGCCGCGGTGAGCGCATCCTCACCCTTCAAAAACCGCTGCGCGCGCACCCCACCGGTCGCGCGACCCTTCGCCGGGAACTCACGAAGCGGGGTCGCCTTACCCGAGCCGAGTGCGGCGCCGGGAAGGGACTGCGCTGAATCCGCGACGGTCATGACCACGGCATCCGAAATATCGATCGCGGGCACCGAGGTCATATACAGCACCCGTGCGCCCGGACTAAGCCTCATACCCGCCATGCCACCGGCGGGGCGACCCTGCGCGCGCACAAGAGCAGAGCTAAAGCGCAGCAACTGGGCATCGCTCGCAACGAACACCAAGTCATCCGAATCGCTCGTCATCGCCGCCCCAACGAGCGAATCGCCAGCTTTCAGGGTAATCAGTGGAAACGAAGGCTTCGGCGGTAACTCGTCAAGCAGCACCCGCTTCACCACACCCTGCGCCGTGCCCAGGGCAAGCAGTGCGGGGCTTGCCGACGCCTGCAGCGCGCAGAGGAAAATCACCTGCTCCCCGGGTTCCAGCTCGCCAAGATAGTCTGCCGCGCTGACGCCCGCCGCAAACTGCACGCTCGCCGCCGGCACCGAAGGCAACTCGAGCGGGGTGAACCGGATCAGCCGCCCCGTGCTCGTCACCGCGCCCAGCTCAGAGCGGGTCGACGTCTGCACGCCACAACGCACGGCGTCATGGGCGCTGCGGGCCGCCACTCTGGCGCCCTGCACCGCGCTAGACTGCGCATCGTTAGGCCCGCTGACAGCGAGGAGACGTCCGGTCGTTGACAGTAAAACAGTGCACGGCACGTCGGCCAGTTCCAAACTCACCTGCTTTGCCCGTGCCGCTGAAACGCGTGCGGGCGCAGCGCCCGTCAAGAGCGTGCGTCGAGGGGTGCCGAACTCCTCGGCAACCGCCGCCAGCTCGCTCGCGACAACCTGACGGATCAGCGCGGGCTGAGCCAGCAACTCCTCGAGATGCGCGATCTGCGCGCGCAGATCATCCCGTTCCGCCTCCAACTCGATGCGTGAAAACCGGGTGAGTCGCCGCAGACGCAATTCCAGAATGTATTCGGCCTGAATTGGGCTGAGATCAAACACATCCACCAGTTTCGTTCGGGCAGCCTCGCTTGTGTCGCTCGAACGGATCAGAGCAATCACCTCGTCAATATCGACGATCGCTAACAGCATGCCCTCCACCAGGTGCAGTCGTTCCTGGCGTCTCGCGAGCCGGAAAGCGCTGCGGCGCCGAACCACGCTCAGCCGGTGCTCAAGAAACACCTGCAACAGCTCTTTGAGGCCAAGTGTTTGCGGCTGACCACCAACAAGCGCAACATTGTTAATGCTGAACGAATCCTCCAACGGCGTGTAGCGGTAAAGCTGCTCAAGCACCGCCTCGGGGTCAAAACCGGTCTTGACGGTAATGACCAGTCGAAGGCCGTGCTTCCGGTCCGTAAGATCAACCACATCTGTGATTCCGCTCAACTTTTTCGCGTCAACACCGTCTTTGATTTTTTCGATGACCCGCTCCGGCCCCACCAGGTAGGGCAGTTCGGTTACGACAAGCCCGGTCTTCCGCGGACCGACAGGCTCAATCTTCACCGTTGCACGCGTGCGAAACGCCCCGCGGCCGGTTCGATAGGCGTCACGCACGCCGTCCAGGCCCACGATCGTGCCACCGCCGGGAAGGTCTGGTCCCGGGATAAACTGCATCAGATCCTCGACCGTAGCATCGGGGTGCTCCAGCAGGTGCGTCGCGCCGTGCACCACCTCGATGAGGTTGTGCGGTGCCATATTCGTCGCCATACCCACCGCGATGCCGCTGGCCCCATTCACAAGCAGATTCGGGATCGCCGACGGGAGCACCTCGGGCTGTGTGAGCTGATTATCGTAGTTTGGCACCAGGTCGACCACGTCTTCATCGAGCGTGTCGGTCATCGCGAGCGCTGCCCCCGCAAGCCTCGCCTCCGTGTATCGTGCGGCAGCGGGACCGTCATCCAGCGAACCAAAGTTGCCGTGGCCATCGATCAGCGGCAGCCGCAACGTGAAATCCTGCGCGAGGCGCACCAGCGCGTCATAAATGGAAGCATCACCGTGCGGGTGCAGCTTGCCCATCACCTCGCCCACCACTCGAGCGGACTTCACATGACCCTTGTCGGGTCGAAGCCCCATCTCCGTCATTTGGTACAGAATGCGTCGCTGCACAGGCTTGAGACCGTCCCGTGCGTCTGGGAGCGCACGAGAATAGATGACCGAGTAGGCGTATTCCAAAAACGAATCCTGCATCTCATGAGAGATGTCGACATCGTCAATGCGTTCTGTAGGGGTAATTTCGCTCACGGTTACTTTCATGCGGAAAATCGGCTGTCACTATACTGAACCTATGCTACCGAGGGTTCCTCAAACAGTTTCACATCTGGCCGAAGTGTTGCGATGCTCGTTTGAGGCGCTGCCGGGTGGTGACGGTGCGGGACCGCTTGGGACAGCATCCACCGTATTGGTGATCGTTGTTGACGGGCTGGGACACGAAAACCTGCTGCGCAACCGGGCCTATGCCCGCTGCCTCTCCCGGGCAGACGGCGAGCGCATCGAAACAACCCTGCCAAGCACCACGGCGACCGCGATCAGCACACTCACCACCGGCGTGCTCCCGGGAGCGCACGGAATGTTGGGCTACGACATTTGGGATGAACGCGCAGGCCGCATGCGCAAACCGCTGCGCGAATGGGAGGGCATCACCGACGTTCGCGAATGGTTCGTGCACGAAACCCTGTTTGAACGATTCGCTCGTGAGGGCATTCGATCAACGGTGCTGGGACGTTCAGCACACGCCGGCAGTGGGTTGAGCGCGGCAATGCTTACGGGGGCTCGCTACCTGAGTGAAGACAACCTGGCGCAACGAATTACCCGCGGAATGGCGTTGGCGACGGCCGCTGTTCGAACCGCGGCCAGCGATCCGCAGTTGGTCTACGTCTACTGCGACGAGTTGGACCGCATCGCGCACCGTGCCGGGGTTGCATCTGCCGAGTGGGTCAACGCCCTCGAGCACCTGGATGCTGTGGTTGCCGAGGCCACCAGGCGACTCCCAGCCGGGCTGGGGGTTGTGCTCACCGCGGATCACGGTATCGTCGATATCCCGGTGAGCGGCCACGTGACGTTCGATAACAGCAGTGCAATGGATGCCGTGCTCAGGACCGGCGGTGAGCCGCGTTTTCGCATGCTCTATCTTGCTGAACAGGCTGATCCTGGGCAGCAACGTGCCGTATGGCAAGAGCACCTCGGCGCTCACGCGCGGGTGTGGCTCCGGGAGGAGGCCATCGCCGCGGGTTGGTTTGGTGAGGTCGCTCCCGGGCTGCTCAGCCGGCTCGGTCAGCTGTTGCTGCTGCCAGTCGATGGTGTTGCGCTGTACGGTTCTGACTCAGCCTCCGCTGGCGAACGCGGCATGATCGGTCAGCACGGCGGGCTGAGTGAGACCGAGCGTGGCGTCCCGCTGCTGCGCTGGGGTGCGTTTGACCGCGTCGCGGGCGCGTAGCCGGCAAGCGGCCGCACCACAGCATCATTCGTCGGATTTTGCCCCGAAGAGAATGTCGTCCCAACTGGGCATTTCCATTCGCTTGCGTTTCGATTTTGCGCCGGCCGGGGAATCTGACACGGTTTGTTGACGCTGACTCTGCTGCGGCTGCGCAGGAGTCGGTTCAAGTGTTGCTGCTGGTGCCGGCGCCGGTTCCGGGTGCGCGCTTGGGGGAGCGGGAGGGATGCTCGGCAGGCTGCCAGCCGGGAGTTCTGACGATTCTGGGTGGATACGAACCACCGGGGCGAGCGAGCTGGTCGTGAGCGGGTTGGGCAGGGATGAAGTCAGTGATTCGTCGGAGCCTTCGCTTCTGACCTGTGCCGCCGTGGCCGGCTCGGCAAGCTCCGCTGAGTGCGCGGGCGCGGGATCAAGGTTGCTCGCATCCACGCTCGCGTTCGTGCTCGTGCTCGTGCTCGTGTTCGCGGTCGTGATCCGGCTCAGTGTTGTGGCATCGAGTGGGTCGACAGGTTCGCTGAACGCACCCGAATCACGTTGATCTCGGCGCCTGCGCAGCGCTTCGAGCAGATCAGAGGTTTGACCGAAGTCGCTCGGAACGGTAGATCTCGAAACTGCTCTTGCTTCAACAGATGTGTTGTGCGTGGTGGCTTGCTGTTCAGGTGCGGCTGTAGGCGCGTCCGGAGTTTGCGGCGGTTCAGTGGTGCGAACGGCCCTGCTGGCATCGACCGCACTGCCGATCGGCAGCGTTGCTTGGGCTGTCGGCGCGACCGGTTCCAGCGTCTCCGGGTTGAACGCCCCGGAATCGAAACGATCCGTGCTTCCCGGCTGCTCAACCGCACGAAGCTTCGGGATGAGCTGCTCGCTGATATCGCCCTGTTTCGAGAGCCGCGTCGCCGCATCGTTCTCTGGGTGAAGCACATGCTGCTTGTGCGCAAAGGACCAGCGTGCCTCGTGCAACTGATCACCCTGGATGAAGGTTAGCGAGACCATCCAGCCGTGGTCATCGTCCTTCCAGGTGTTCCACTCGTGACTGTCTACGCCCAGTTCGCTGATGCGCTGGGCGATTGCTTCACCGAACGTGGTGTGTTGCTGTGGTGCGTGTGCGCCCAGCAGGACGGTTACCGCCTGTGCCGAGCTGAGAATGAAATCGCGCTCGGCGAGAACCGGCGGCTCGTAGCGCTCGATGTCGGCGTGTGAGGCACCGGTGATCGAATGAATTTCGTCGCGAGAGCGCCCCGCGCGGATGTGTGCCTGAATGGTGCGGGGTGAGACCCGCACGTGCTGATCGGCTTTCTGGTGCAGACGCCGCACCTCCGAACGCAATGCCTCATCAACGACAACACGGAACCGTTCACCTGCATCATTTGTGACGACGAGGGCGCCATCTTCGTTGCCGACGACTTTCAACTCCTGCATGACTTGCCTTTCGCTGCACTCATTCCCGTCTAAGCATGCCATGAAGCCGACCGGGAGGTGTGTTTTTTCAAGGCGTGCCGTGAAAATCCAGCACATTCCTGGCGATTCTCCCCGTCGGGCGGGGGAGCGGTTTGCATTTTAGGTTCAGGTGGTGCAAACTATCGCCGTCTCTCAAGAACGATTGACAAACGTGTTCATAAACAGAATTGGAAGAGAATGGCGACTGATTACGACGCACCACGCAAGTCAGATGACGATTCTGAATCGATTGAGGCGCTCAAAGAGCGGGTCCCCGATACGCTTTCAGGCAGTGTTGACGTTGAAGATGCTGACAATCCCGGGTTTGAACTTGCCGGTGCTGACCTGTCTGATCTTGAGCTTGACGTCGTTGTGCTCCCGCCGCAGGATGATGAGTTCACCTGTGTGAACTGCTTCCTCGTGCGGCACCGCTCCCAGATGGATCACGAAACTGCGCTGGGCGTTGTCTGTCGCGAGTGCTCCGAATAGTTGCCAGCCTCATCGTCAGTTCAGCCGACGTTGTCAGCGAGCTGAACGTCCGATCAGGCTGAACGAAAACCCCGCCGCACTGCGCGCAGTGCGGCGGGGTTTTGCGTGGTCCACTGCGGGATGCCAGGAGGCTAGTTCTGCGAATCGGACCCGTGCTTCGCGGTGATGATGGCGGTTTGCAAACGCTCGGGGGCGCGGGTGGAAAGAATCCAGCAGGGTGTGCTGTCGTTTGGATCAAGAATCATAACCTTGACAATCGGATCAACCCAACCGCGTAGCACGAGAAACGACCGGGCATCCGCCCGCTGACCGCGCTCCGCCCGTGCCTCGGCACCCCGAAAAGCCTCAACCGTGCCAACGTATTGCAGCGAGATATGCGCCCTGCCAGCTCGGAGCTCACCGTCAGTAACTTCGATTCGTGGGCTGGTAAACCACAGTGCAGCCACCGTGATCGCAAACGTGCAGGACGCAGCAACAGCCGCCAGCAGCGGTGAAAGCGGCCACAGCATCAGAAAAAACGCTGGCCAAATAAGCAGTGTTGGGAGCAGCGCCCGGGGGCCTGGAGTCAGTGATTCTGAGTAGTGGGTCATACCTGTATTACTACCAGATCTTCACCGTGCACTACGCTTCTTGGTGTGACCCCAGAGATCGAAATCCCAATTCTTGCTGACCAAATCCCCGCCTACGCGCTTCCCGGTGACGCCGGTGCAGATCTCTGTAGCACCGAAGACGTCACCCTTCATCCCGGAGAACGAGCACTCGTCAAAACCGGCGTCGCGATCGCGCTGCCAGACGGGTATGCAGCGTTCGTGATGCCCCGCAGCGGACTGGCAACCCGGCACGGCATCACAATTGTCAACGCCCCCGGCACTGTTGACGCGGGGTACCGTGGAGAAATTATGGTGACGCTGCTCAACACCGATCAAACGAACCCCTTCACCATCTCCGCTGGTGATCGCATCGCGCAGTTGGTGATCATGCCCGTCGTACGTGCCAGGTTTGTGAACGTCGCGGCACTGCCAGAATCGGTTCGTGGCGATCGGGGTTTTGGTTCGACGGGCATCCGCGCACCCCAGTAAATTGAGCTACACACAGACGGACACGCTGTGTGTCACCGCGCCAAACGTTTAGTAGTGTGTGAGAAGACAATCCGCGCGTTGGCGCGGTGCATGAAAGGATACGCAATGAGTTTCTCTGCGAAACGAACCTCGAACGAGACTGGTCCCAGCGAGGTGTTGGACGGCGAAACCCCCAACGCGACAGGCAAGCCAGGATCGGAGCTTGCGGCCACACGGAACGAAGACAACACCGCGGTTATCCCACCGGCAGATGACTACCCGGCCGATCAGCCTAAATCGGCACCGGCCGATCGGGCAGAAGCGGGGCCGTTTGACGTGTCGGAGGCCAGCATGGTTCGGCCATACATCGATCTGGGCGCCATCAAAATTTTGCCCCGCGAGGGCATGCAGATGCGTCTCGAAGTCGACGAATCGTCACAGCGCATCGTCGCGCTCACCCTCGAAATTGCGCAATCTTCACTCCAAATCCAGGCGTTCTCTTCGGCGCGCAGCAGTGGGTTGTGGCATCGCCTGCGAGAACAGACGCTGGGGCAGCTCGGCGCCCAACAGGTGGCGGTGGTTGAACAAGAAGGCCCGCTCGGGCCGGAACTCAGAGCCACATTCGCCCAGGACGACCGCGCGCTGCGCTTCATCGGTGTCGACGGTCCCCGCTGGTTCCTGCGCGGGGTCATCTCCGGAGCCGCTACCCGGGACGCTGCCGCGGAAGAAATAGTCTACGAACTGTTCCGCAGCGTTGTCGTCGTGCGCGGCGAACAGCCAATGCCGCCCGCCGAGCTCCTCAGCCTCCAAGTGCCTGCCGCAGCTGTGGAAGCCGGAACGAACCGGGTTTGACCCTAATGCATCACGAATCGGCGCAACCGCCCGCGTCCGCGGAACCACCCGAACCCGCGCAACGGCCAGAGCCCACGCAAAGGCCAGAGCCCGCGCAACCTCCCGCGTCAATGGAACCACCCGAACTCGCGGTTGACGCTAAGAACGCGGATGACGCTGAGGCTCTGGACGGCGCCAACGTGAGTTCCACCGGGCACCGCGGCACGGCATCCTTCGGGATTTTGGGGGGAATCGCCAAAGCCGACGACGGTGAACAGCTCACCGCCGGATCGGTCTTTGCACTCATCGGTGGGGTTCGCGGTGTGATCGAATCCACGTTGCCCGCGGCCGTATTTCTACTGGCAAATGTGCTCAAGCAGCCCTTGATTGTGAGCGTGCTGGCGGCGCTGTGCGCCGGCGTGCTTAGCCTCATCCTCCGTCTCGTGCAGCGGCAAGCGCTGCTCCCGGCGATCAGTGGGCTACTTGGGGTTGGCATCTGCGTCGTCATCGCAATCGTCACCGGACGACCCATCGACTACTTCCTCTCGGGCTTCATCACAAACACTGTGTGGGCAACGGCGCTGCTCATTTCCGCACTCGTGCGCTGGCCGCTGATCGGCTTGGCATACGGTCTCATGGTTGGGCAACCGGCAGCCTGGCGCACGGACCAGACGCGCCGCAAGGCGTTCACGCTGATCACCCTGCTCTTCGCGCTGATCTTTAGTTTGCGACTCCTAGTGCAAATTCCGTTCTTTGTGGCTGAAGAACTCGAAACGCTTGGGGTGTTGCGTCTGGTCATGGGATTGCCGCTCTTCGGCCTCGGGATCGCACTCTCCTGGGTGATCTACCATCGAACCACACGCGAGCCCGCTGGCGGCTTAGGCTAGACTGCTAATCGAGTATTCTGCGCGTATTGCGCGCACCCAACCGGGTCACTGTGCCGGGAATAAGTGAATGGAGAACGCGTGAGCGCTATCAATAGTTTTGGTGCCAAAAGCACGTTGCAGGTGGGCGAACAGTCGTATGAAATTTTTCGTATCGACTCCGTGCCAGGCTTCGAACGACTGCCCTACAGCCTGAAGGTGCTGCTGGAAAACCTGTTGCGCACCGAAGACGGGGCAAACGTGACCCAGCAGCACATCAACGCCCTCGCCTCGTGGGATCCAACGGCGGAGCCAGACACCGAAATTCAGTTCACCCCGGCTCGTGTGATCATGCAAGACTTCACCGGCGTGCCCTGCATCGTCGACCTCGCAACCATGCGCGAGGCTGTC
>CAYTSH010000062.1:0-11226 GCA_964440395.1 uncultured Microbacteriaceae bacterium | reverse complement strand
ACACTGGACAGGCAGCCGCGAAGACACCCTGACGCTCAGCTGCAACGACGACCACCGCACAGACATCTAGAAACCTTGTCACTCATTCCCGTTGCCAAAGGAGGCACAATGCAACGCAACCGCAATTCAGATCACCAACTCGATTGGAGAACTTGGGCAGGGTGGTTGCGACCACCGTCGCGACCATCGTTGCGACCACCGTCGCAAGCACGCCGGCCCGTTCAGGGGAGTATTCCGGCACGCACCCAAACTCGAAGCAGGTCATACTGGAGCGCCAGGCGCCGACGGGTCGCCCCGGGTCGCGAGGGACTTCGAAGATTCGCTGCAGTGTTTGCGTTCCTGAGCATCTGTTGCACCCTGCTGGTCGTTGTGCCAGAAGATCGGGCGCAGGCTGCGCTGCAGCCCGGCCCGGGATTTCCGCTCATCGCCTACGACAACCTCACCATGTTTGGCGGCTACCTCACCCCGGAGGGCACGGTTGCGTACTGCCTTGAGTGGGGCAAATATGCGCCAACGGAGCAAAGCTGGCCGACCACCGACGGGGGAAACGCTGCCGAGTACAAAAACTGGGGTGCGCTGGAGACAGCCCGAATTAACTACATTGTGAGCACCTGGGGGCAAACGCAAGATCCGGTTCAGGCCGCGGCAACCGCACTGGCAATCTGGTCCAGGCATCCCGAATCTGCCACACCCGGTCTACCAGCATTTTCTGACGACCACTGGGCTATTGCACAAGCAATTCCAAACGATGAGCAGCGACTGCAAGCGCTCGGTATGCGCAACTGGATCATTGCGAAAACGAACGAATACGTTCCGGTTGAGGTTGCGCCGCAGGGCGAATTGCACATCGACCTTGATCCGGCGCTGGACGATCGCGCAACGCTGTGGGTTTCTCGCCTCCCGGAGGGTGCCACCGGAATCGTTCAACTTTCCGGCGCTACCTTCGCCGATTCGGGCGAACCAACCCGAACGACGATTCAAAACGGCTCCGCGGCTGGTATGGTGCTGCACCAGCGCGATGACTCGTTGCACAGCCTCACCGCGGAAGCGAAGGGGATTTTTTCCACCCCGCCAACCATCGGAACCGCTGTGCACCTCTGGCGCACTGCGCACAACGCGCAAGACGTGGTGAGTCCGAGCCCCCCAACGCCGGGGATACGATTTGAGCTCACACAGCGCGTAGAACGCCACGATCTGTTCATCGAACCGACAGTCATTACCCAGGTTCCCACCGCAACCCTCGCAGCGGGCGAATATCTTGCAGACACCGTCACATTTCAGATCGCGCCCGGTTCCCGACCGTGGCGTCGGCTCGCAAACGGGGAATACGTGCCCATCACCGCACAGTGTCAGGCATACGGGCCGTTGCTCACACGGCCGGTGCGCAGCGAAACCCCGCCGAAAGACGCTCCCAAATTTGGCGCCCCAGTCCGGTTGCAAAGCCCGCGCGAAACCGACCCAACCCTCACCTGGACGACTGTAGAAATTCCTGAACCGATCAGCAAACCCGGATTTTACACCTTCGTCTGCGGCATCGACGCGAACGACCAAGACGACCCACAAGCCAGCATGATTCTGCCACCGAACTATCGCGCCTGGCACGACTACGGGCTGACCGAAGAAACCCAATTCACGCCCTCAGATATTCGCTTTTTCACCCAGCTCAGCCAGTCCGAGGCTGCACCGGGAGACGCCATCACCGACACAATCACCCCAACCACCCCGTTCGAGCATTGGGTGCAAAACGCAGGCCAACCGGTTCCAGTGGTGCTGCACGGAACCGCGTACGTTGGAGAAGAACAGCCCAACCAGTCCGCAACCGTGCCGGAGTCAGGGTGGCGTGTGCACGCAGAGCATTTCGTCACGGTTATTCCGGGCGAACCCATCAGAACCGATCCGATCGCCCTGCCCTTTGAACAAGGCTGGGTGACATTGCACTGGTGCCTTCGGGAGGAAGATCAACCCGAAGCAACCCGAGGCCTGGTCACCGAATGGTGCGACGACTTTGGGGTTCCCGACGAAACCGTGCACCTCGCCTGGCCAGCCGTCGAAACCACCGCTATGCAACAAGTGCAAACCCTCGAATCTGCACGCGACACTGCCCTGGTGAGCGGTGCGTTCCCAACAAATCCCAACACGGGGTTGTGGCTCTACTTCGAACTTTACAAAGCGCCGCAACCGGCTGAACACTACACGCCAGAAACCATCGAAACCGCGTGCAGCGCGGAACACTTAGTGTTCTCAAGCGAACAAACCCCAATTGCGGTGCAGGCAGCCGGAAAAATCGTGGGGCCCGAAACCACCCTCACGCATCCGGGCACGTACTTTTGGGTAGAAACACTCCAATGGCGCAGCACCGACAGTGAGAACGGGGGCACAATCCACCGCGGCGCCTGCGGGCTCGCCGCAGAAACAACCATCGCGCAACCCAAACTGGTAAACACCGGCACACCAAAACAGGCCGGACACCCACTCACCGGATTAGCCGCACTGTCCAGCGCGATCATGGCCACGGCATCCCTCATTGCGGCGCGAGTGGGCCGCAACGAACGCGACGCAATCCAAGCCGGCAACCAACCCAAATCCCGCCGAATGCAACCGCCCAACACTGGCCGCAGCAGAAGGAACCGCACCCGAAACGCCGTTCAATAACTCACCGTCACTCGCTGCACGGCCCTATAGTGAAACCATACTGGTCTTGTAGCCTAGAACGGTTCGTGCCGGCTCGTAACTGCAGCCACGAGCCGGCACGAACCGGCAAGAACGCCAACGAGCGCCCAGCACCAGCACCGAGGAGGAACCATGACCGATTCAACAGCAGACATCGCCCAAAGCATCCGCCAAGGGGTAAAAACCATCTGGTGGCTCAGCCTCACCAGGGGAATATTCGCAGTTGTGTTTGGAATCCTCGCCCTCATCTGGCCAGAAAAATTGGCCAGCGCACTCGCACTGCTCGTCGGCATCTACCTCGTCATCGACGGTGCCGTGCTCATGTATGGTGCCTACCGAAAACGAGCTGACTTCGCCGGTTGGCCAATAGTGCTTGCCCAGGGAGCCATCGCTGCGCTCGTCGGTGTCTTCCTGGTCGCACTGCCGGCGTGGTCAGCTGCCCTGCTCGGCAACATTCTCATCTGGACACTCATAGCTTGGTCACTCATCGCGGCGGGGATCGGGATCAGCCGGGCAGTGCGAACCCGCGACAGCAACCCCCGCTGGAAACTCCCGCTCGCAAGCAACGTCATGACGGCGGTGCTCAGCCTCGTTGTCGCAGGCATCTCAATTGCCGACCCGAGCTTTGCCATCAGCATGCTGGTGTGGATCTCGGGGCTGTGGGCGCTCATCATCGGAATTGGCCTGATCTTCTTTGGTCTACGCCTCCGCCGAGATTTCGAACAGCTCAGTTCCGGGACCGCATACATCACGCAATGACCCGCATCCGGATCGCAGCCATCCAAGAACAGCCAGGAGTCGTGTGGCAAGAAAACCTCGCACTCGCTGGCGCGCACCTGCGGGCACTCGCACACCGCGGCGTGCAGATTGCGGTGTTTCCGGAATATTTTCTGAGCTTTCGGGGAGCCGCACAGCCAGCCGCGGCTTTGGACGCTCAAGACCTGACCGGCCCGTTCGTCACCGGGTTGGCCGCGCTCGCCCAAGAAACACGCATCGCCGTGATTTGCGGCGTGACCGAGCGGTTGCCACGCGAACAGGGGCGGTGCGCAAACACCATTGTGGTGATCGATCAACACGGCACACTGCAACTCAGCTACCAGAAAGTGCACCTCTACGATTCGTTTGGATCCGCTGAAAGCGCATGGATACGACCCGGCGATCCGGAACAGTTGCCGGTTTGTGAACTCTTCGGCATGACGGTTGGGGTGCAAACCTGTTTCGACATTCGTTTTCCTGAAAGTTCACGTCGATTGGTGGATGCCGGCGTGCAGCTCATCGCAGTGCCCGCCCAGTGGGTGCCCGGCCCCCGAAAACACCTCGCCTGGCACTCACTGCTCGCCGCGCGCGCCATCGAGAACGTGTGTGCCCTCGTCGGCGCAAATCAGCCAGAACCCTCCGGGATTGGCTTCTCGCTAATTCTCAACGAGTGGGGCGAACGCATCTCCAGCTGCGCGGCAGAACCAGGGGTGTGCATTGCAGAGATTGACAGTGGGCACATTGATCGCTCGCGAGAACAAAACACCGCACTTCAGCAACGCGTATACTCGGTTGCTCTTGGGCGGTAACTCGCAGACGCGATACCATTGCCGAGGAGCACCAGTCAGCAATCGCCTAGTTTTACCATACGTGAATCATAGAAACTCTTGGCAGGCTTGCAGTACATGGAAGGAATGAAACATGTCACACTCAGATGAACACACCCCAGAAGCAACGCCGGTAGTGCCGCAACAGCCAGCCACCGCACCCAGTCCTCAGGTGCCAATGTCGACAGCCCCAGCACTTCCCGTGCCACCCGCGGACAATCCGCCAGCACAACCGGTGCCCGCGCCTGCTGCGCCTGCTGCGCCGGCACCTGAGTCTGTTGAGCCTGCGCCTGCAGTGCCAGCACCCGCGCCCGAGGCGATCACGCCACCCGTTGCAACCCCTGCACCGGCGCCGGTGCCAGAGGCGACCCCTGCACCCGCACCGACAGCGACACCCGCGCCGGCCCCCTTGGTTACCACGCCTCCCGCAGTGACCCCCGCGCCCGCGGTAACGCCTGCGCCCGCAGTGCCCCCCGCGCCGGCGGCGACTCCCGCGCCGGCGGCGACTCCCGCGCCCGCGGTAACGCCTGCGCCCGCAGTGACCCCCGCGCCGGCGGCGACTCCCGCGCCCGCGGTAACCCCCGCGCCCGCGGTAACCCCCGCGCCCGCGGTAACTCCCGCGCCCGCGATCACCCCACTATCCACCACGCCTCAACCAACTGCCGTCCCCGCCGCTGCACCAATGCACGCCGAAGAGCAATCCAGCGCACCCACGGGCGTGGGGCAGACAGACCAGCAGGCAACGGCATCCGGGCAAGCAATCGAACCAACCCAGGCGGCGTTCGCTGCGGGAGTCAACCCGCAACCCGCACCCGCCGCGTCGCACGCACCCGCCGCGCCGCAACCGGCGTCTGCTAACCCGCAGGCAGCGCCCGCCGCGCAACCCGCACCCGCAGCGCCGCAACCAGCGTTTCTCAACCCGCACGCAGCGCCCGCCGCGCAACCCGCACCCGCCGCGCCGCAACCAGCGTCTGCCCCCGCCGCACCGCGTGGCGTATCGATCATCGCCATTGCGGCGGTCGCCGCGCTCGTCGGTGGTGCCACCGGCGCTGCCGCGGTATCGTTCGCCCAACCCAAAGCAGTGGAAAACACCGGAACCAACACGCAGGCGCAAAGCCCGCAAAGCATCACCATTGCCAACCCTGAAGAGGCCACCGCTGTGACCGCAATCGCCGCAGCCGCTATGCCCAGCGTGGTGACCATCACGGTGGAAAGCGCAAGCTCCGGCGGCACCGGTTCGGGCGTTGTGATTGATGATGAGGGGCACATTCTCACCAACAATCACGTGGTCAGCGTGGATTCGAGCGGGGAAAGCGCCACCATCCGGGTGCACACGAGCGACGGTCGCATCCTGCCTGCCACGCTCATCAAAACCGATCCGCTTGCCGACCTGGCAGTGATTAAAGTGCAAAACTCGGGACTGCCCGCGATTAAATTTGCCGACTCAGAAAAACTAAACATCGGTGACCTCACCGTTGCTATCGGTGCGCCGCTCGGTTTGCCGGGCACCGTAACGAGCGGTGTGGTCAGCGCGCTGAACCGGGGCATCACCGTCGGATCAACATCCATCCCAGACAGTCCCGAAAACAACAACCAAACGCCAGACCCAAGCAATCCCTTCGACCAGTGGAACTTCAACCTGGACAAGCCGGGACAAACCTCCGGAACGGTCAACTACGTTGCCATTCCCGTGATCCAAACAGACGCCTCCATCAACCCCGGCAACTCAGGCGGGGCACTGCTGAACGGTGAAGGCAAACTCATCGGAATTAACGTCGCCATCGCCAGCGCCTCGTCATCCAGCGAAACCGCCGGCAGCGTTGGGCTCGGGTTCGCGATCCCCGTCAACCTCGCAAAACGCGTAGCCGACGAGTTGATCGCCGGCAAAACTGTGTCACACGGGCTGCTCGGCGCCTCAGTAGCCGACTCCAGCCTCGAACCAACCGCAACCGTTGCGGGGGCGCTCATCCAAGAAGTCACCCCGGGCGGTGCCGCCCAACAGGCGGGGCTGGCGGCAGACGACATCATCACCCAGTTCAACGGTGTGCCAATCACCAACCGAACCGACCTCACCGCCCAGGTGCGCTACCTGCCCGGAGGTGAAACCGTTGAGCTCACCTACGTGCGAGACGGCAAAACCTCTACGGTCGAAGCGACCCTTGGTACACTCTAACTGAATACCGATTGTGGCGACCCAACCAACCGGTCGGGTCGCCACAACCCGTCTGCGGCTCACACGAAAGGTTGCTCTTGGCCCGCTTCACGTTTCAACGCGGAAACCTCAGCAAAATCCTCGCACTGCCGCTGCACCTCCTCATCGCCCCACTCGCCGCCCTCATCCCAGAAGTCACCCCGGGCGGTGCCGCCCAACAGGCGGGGCTGGCGGCAGACGACATCATCACCCAGTTCAACGGTGTGCCAATCACCAACCGAACCGACCTCACCGCCCAGGTGCGCTACCTGCCCGGAGGTGAAACCGTTGAGCTCACCTACGTGCGAGACGGCAAAACCTCTACGGTCGAAGCGACCCTTGGTACACTCTAACTGAATACCGATTGTGGCGACCCAACCAACCGGTCGGGTCGCCACAACCCGTCTGCGGCTCACACGAAAGGTTGCTCTTGGCCCGCTTCACGTTTCAACGCGGAAACCTCAGCAAAATCCTCGCACTGCCGCTGCACCTCCTCATCGCCCCACTCGCCGCCCTCATCCCCAGAACGCCACGCACCTGGGTGTTCGGGTCGGCCGCCGGTGTCGGTGACGGGGCACTCCAACTTGCCCTCACCGTTCGCGCAACGCTCCCCGACGAACGCATCACCTGGCTCGGCTCCGGAAACGAGGTCGAACGAGCCGCCGCAAAACTCCACGGATTCACCTACATCAACCGCCGCAGCCCCGCAGGGCTCAGGCGAACCCTGCGGGCAGAACTCATCGTCGTCACGCACGGATTCGGCGACGTCAACCGGTTCGGCGTGCACGGTGGGAACGTCGTGCAACTCTGGCACGGCATCCCAATCAAGCGCCTGCACCTCGACAGCACCGCAACGCTCCAAACCGGCCGCAGCATACCCGCGCCGCTCACCAAGCTGCTGCGCCGCGCATACGCGCACGGGTCGCAGCGCATCTGGTTGTTCCCCGTATCATCACCAATCGCTGCGCGGCGCATCGCAACAGCATTCGCCCTAGACCCGCAACGCGTTGTTGTCACCGGGGAACCCAGAGACGACGAACTCATACACCCCGACGGGCCCCAAGCCGCCCGGCAGCATGCGCAACGAATGCTGGGGGCCGCACACGGCATCCCATCAAATGGAAAGCAACGCTTCGTGCTCTACGCGCCCACCTGGCGCGACGGCGAACCCGACCCGGGCGTACCCAGCGCCGACGACTGGCAGCGCATCGCCGAAACACTCGAACGGCTCGACCTGCACCTCATCATCCGCCCACACCCGCTCGGCTTCGGCGCGTACCGCGAAGCAGACGCGGCCTGCACAACCCGGGTGCACCGCTCCGATGCGCGGGCGCACCCAAACCTCACCGCAATGCTCCCCGGATTCGACGTGGTCATCACCGACTACTCATCCGTTGCGCTCCAGTCCGCGCGTCTCGGCACCGCGCTCGTCTGGTTTGCCCCGGATGAAACCCGGTACGCCAACACGCGCGGATTCTACGAACCCTATGCGGTGCTCACCGAACATCGAGCGCGCCGCAGCTGGACCGAGGTGCTCACCGAACTCGAAGCGCTGTGCACGAATGCCGACGCCCGGGCACACGCCGTGGCGCACGCCGACCGTCTTGCCACCCGGTTCTACCGCTGGAACGACGGCGCAAACGCGCAACGAGTGCTTGCGGTCATTCAGCAGCGCCGCACAGCAACCCCCGCGGCCAGGATGCCCGTCCCGCCGACGCGCGCACCGCACGGCCTGGTCACCGTCCACGCCGCACAGCTCACCGACGATCACCGCGGAGCACCTGTGCTCCAACTCACCCACCAGGCAACCGCAGAACCGCTCCTGCTCGAGAGTGTGCACGGCGCGGTGACGGGTGTGCCAACCGCAACGGGTAGCCGCTTCGCACTCACCACCGCTGGGGGCACGCTCGCCCTGCCGAGCGGGGGCTACACGCTGCGCAGCACCGGCACCATCGCCAGCACCGATCCCGGCACCGATCCCGGCACCAGCACCGATCCCGGCACAACCAACACCACCGGCTGCGGCGTGTTTTGGGGCGAACAGCCCGATTTGGCCGGTGCGCAGCGGGACCCGCATGATCGCGCCCGGCTGTGGTGGGGGAGTGTACTGTGCACACTGAGTGCCCAACCGACGCCCGGTGCGCTCGTGGAGTTTACGATGGACAGCCCGCTTTCGCCAGAGCAGCGAAGCCCACGCCGCCAACACCAGCTGGAACGGGCCTATCGGCAGCAGCAGCGCGACCTGGCACGCGATCCGCATCCGACACCCCGCGCCGTGTTTTTTGAGAGTTTCTTTGGTCGAATCGCGAGTTGCAACCCCGCGGCGATCGATCGAGAAATCGCGGCTTCGCACCCGGAGGTGCTGCGTTTTTGGAGCGTGCGTGATCGTTCCGTGCGTGTGCCTGCGGGCGCCGTGCCGGTGCTGGAGGGCTCACCGGAATGGTGGGATGCCCGTGCCAAGGCGAGAGTGTTGGTGGTGAATGATTGGTTGCGCAAACGGTACCGCCGCCGTCGGGGCCAGCTGGTGTTACAAACCTGGCACGGCACCATGTTGAAGCGGCTCGCCCTGGCTCGGCCGGGGTTTCGTCCGCGCGCGGCGGTGGCAACCCTCCTGGAGAGTGCGCGCTGGGACGTGCTGCTCAGTCAGAACGCGCACAGCACCGCGACGATGCGGTCTTCGTATGGTTTTCGCGGGCGCGTTTGGCAGCTGGGGTACCCGCGTTCAGACCGGTTGGTGACTTGGACAAAACAGCAGGCACGGCAGGCGCTGGGGCTTGATCCGCGTGCGAGGGTGGTGTTGTACGCGCCAACGTGGCGCGACGGTTCCGATCAATTGGTGGATGCCGTTGGTGCGGCTGATTTGCACGCGCGCCTTGGTGCCGACTGGCTTTTGCTGCTGCGTGGTCACAGTCGCACGCATGCCGCGGGTCGCTACGTGCAGCGGGATGGCGTGCGGGATGTTTCGTTGGAGCCGGACGCGGATTTGTTGGTGCGCGCGGCAGATGTGGTGGTGACGGATTATTCGTCGGTGATGTTTGATGCGTCGGTTGCCGGTGTGCCGACGGTGTTTCATGTGCCGGATTTGCGTGCGTATCGTGATGCGGAGCGGGGTTTCACGTTTGATTTCGAGTCGGCAG
Organism: uncultured Microbacteriaceae bacterium; assembly: GCA_964440395.1. Taxonomy (GTDB): domain Bacteria; phylum Actinomycetota; class Actinomycetes; order Actinomycetales; family Microbacteriaceae; genus CAYTSH01. Next base: position 1,645 of record CAYTSH010000062.1, on the reverse strand, counting down.
CTCCGGGCCCGTTGACGGCGACGTTGGATGAACTGGTGGCGGCGATTCGTGACGTGGCGGTGTGGCAGCCGGAGTACGCTGCCCGTTTGCAGCGGTGGCAGGAGCGCTTTCACCCGCACGATGATGGTTTTGCCGCTCAGCGGGTGGTGCGGCGGTTGGCACGCGAGGGTTGGTTATAGCGGTGGCTAGCGGTGTGGTGTGCCTGTGACCCGGGAACGGTCGACGCTGTGCGCGGCACCGACGAGCAGTCCAATGAGGAACCCGCAGCCCCAGCTTAAATGCATGATCACGAATGCGAGGAGTGTGTAGAGCCGGTCCCGCACGCTCAGTGGTGCGGGCAACCGGGCACTGACCAGGACCAGTGAGATGAGGTAGAGCATGGGGCCGGTTGCGCTTACAAGCGCAAGGATGCCCAGGATGTTTCCGACGCCGGGTAGCACGCTGAGCATGCCGAACAGGATGGTGCAGACGCACGCGAGCAGCAGCAGTGGCGGGGCGAAGAAACGCCAGGGGTGTTTGCCGCCGGTTCGTTTGACGAGCTCGGCACGCCACGTGCCGGTGGCGAGGAATTGTTTCGCCAACTGCGTGGGGGTTTCTCGGGGATAGTAGGTGACTTTCAGTGCGGGGTTGAACCACACGGTGTAGCCTGCGGCGAGAATGCGCTGATTGAGTTCCCAATCTTCGCCGCGGCGCAACCGTTCGTCGAACAGTCCGACCGCTTCGACCACTTCACGCCGAAAAATGCCCAGGTAGGCGGATTCTGCTGGGCCTTCTTCGCCGTGGCCGTGGTAACTGCCGCCACCCAGCCCGAACGGGCTGTTGTACGCCCGGGCAACCGCCTGTTGAAAGGGTCGCTCACCCTGGGCGTGCATAATGCCACCAACGCTGCCAGCGTTGCGCTCCAGTAGGGTGGCGATGGCGGTTTTGGTGTAGTCCGCGCTGAGTTTTGCGTGCGCATCAACCCGAACCAGGATGGGGTGACTGCCTGCGGCAATCGCAAGGTTAAGACCGATGGGTATGTCAACTTGCGGGTTGGCGACGGTGATGATGCGGCTGTCTTCGCGTTGCAATTCGGCTACGACGGCGTTGGTGCGGTCTGTTGACGGGCCAAGGGCGAGAATGAGTTCTTTTTCACCCGGGTAGTCTTGTGCCAGTATGGTTCGCACCGCTTCCGCAATGTAGCGCTCTTCGTTGAGCACCGGCACAATGTATGTCACACCCGGGTATGATTGGCTTGCGGCATCGGGAGGGGTCGGAGAGTGTTGCACCCTTCGATCTTGGCATGAATGTGATGCTGGTGCCGCATCGTGGTGTGAGTTTTCCTGAGCAGCAGCGACTCCTGGAGGGATGAGGGACGAATGGGATCGGTTTCGCAAGAGCTGAGCCGCGGTGTGCAATTGGCTCGACGGGTGTTGCGGCGCCGTGCTGACGCTGCGGCTGTGCGCGTTGCCCAGCGGACCCGCGTGGCAGTTGCCGAGCGTTCGCTCGACATTGTGGTGTATTTTGCGGATGATCGCACGAACCTGTATCAGATTCGGCAGTGGTATGCCCCGCTCGAGGCGTTGGCGCAGCGATACGGTGTGGGTATTCTGAGCCGCAGCGCCGGCGCGACCCTCGAATTGTTTCGGGAGACCACGCTCCCGGT
>CAYTSH010000061.1:8989-11370 GCA_964440395.1 uncultured Microbacteriaceae bacterium | reverse complement strand
GGCGGTTGCACCCGGGTGGGCACCCGCACCCGCACCCGCCTCTGCACCCACACCAGCATCAACGCCAGCACCCGCACCAGCCTCAACGCCAGCACCAGCATCAACACCGGCACCAGCACCAGCGCGCTCACCGGTGCCGAACATTGCGCGCAACAACTGCGCTTCCGCCAGCTCCGGCGTCTCGGCACGCAACGCTTCCCCGTCACACGTCGCCACGAGCCGCCCGGCACGCAGCACACGCACCGAATCGGCAAGTTTCCGCGCCTCGGCGAGTGCGTGCGTCACCAGTAGCACCGCCACACCGCGCGAGCGCAGGTCGGCAATCACCTGTCGAACCAGCGCACTGTCGGCGGTGTTTCGCGCCGTGGGTTCGTCAAACACGCACACGCTGGGGGAACCCCACAACCCGTTCACAATCTGCACCTGTTGCTGTTGCACCGCGGAAAGTTGCTCCACCGGCACGTTGGGCGGCAGGTGGAACCCGAGTCGGGAGGCGAGCGCGTCGAGGCGGGCGGCTCGGCTGGTGGCTGGGTGCGGCATCCACCACAATGGATGCCGGGGTCGCCTCATTCCCGCAGCCCGGCCCCGCTGGGCACGATCCACCAGGGCCAGGTTTTCGAGCACGGTGAGGCGCTGCACGAGCGTGTTGGTTTGGTGCACAACACCGACACCCGCGGCGATCGCGGCGCGCGGGGTGGCTGCCCGCAGTGGCACCCCGCCGATGAGGATGGTTCCCGAATCGGGGCGGAGTTCCCCCGCGAGCAGACGCACGATGGTTGATTTGCCGGCGCCGTTCTCGCCAAGAAGGCAGCACACCTCCCCCGCGCGGAGCGTGAATGAAATGTCAGCGTTCGCCTGCGTGGTGCCGAATCGTTTGCTCAGCCCACGAATCTCCAGCGCGGGTGCCGAGGCTGGTGCGGGTGCGGAGGCTGCCGCGGGTGCCGGAGCGGGTGCCGCGGCAGGTTCCGGTGCTGACCCAGACGCAGGTTGGGGGATGGCGTGCATGCTCACCTATTGCGCATCGACCAGTCGCTGCACCTGGTCTTTGCTGGTGGCTTTGGTGATGCTCACCGAGCCACTGCTGAGCGCCTGGGTTGCGGTGGCGACCGCCGCACGCGCCTCGGGGCTGAGATTTTCTGCGACGAGCGACTGGCCACCATTGGCGACCGTGAGCGTGTAGGAGTGCGTGCCGAACGTGCCCGCGGCGATGTCTGCAATGGCGTCGCGGTAGGCGCCGGTGAAGTCCCACAGCACCGAGGCGAGCACGGTGTCGCTGTTGGTGGTGAGCTCGCTCACGTCGCCAATGGTGGCAATGTAGCGCACGGGGGTTGCCGCGGTTTCGACCGCTTGCAGGTATCCAACCGTGGCCCCATCGCCCATGCCGAAGATCACGTCGGCACCGGCCGCAATGACCTGGTTGGCCACGTTTTTGCCGCCCACCGAGTCGCCAAACTCGGCCGGACCGATGTAGGCCATGAGCACCCGGATGGACGGGTCAACGCTGTGCACACCCTGCGCGAATCCGCCGGCCATGAGGAACCAGTTGAGTTCCTCCGCCGAGGCCACGATTCCGACCACGTTCGATGTGGTGGATGCCGCGGCCGCCACACCCGCCAAATAGGCACCTTCCTGCGCCTCGGTGATGATGGTGCCCACCGTTCCGGGTTCGTTTTGGTCGTAGTCAACCACAAGCGTGGGCACACCGGCGGCTTTGCCCACCCGGGCGCCGATAGCGTTGAATCCACTGGCGTGTGCGATCACCAGGTCGTTGCCCTGTTCCGCCGCTTTGGTGAGCACCGTTTCGGTGTTGTCATAGCCCGCGTTGGAGTTGTCAGAAAGTTTAATTCCCAACTCCGCAGCCACCGCTTGCGCGGCCCGAATGCCCTGCTGGTTCCAGCCGTGATCTGATTCGTTTTCTGGGGTGACAATCGCGAACTGGGTCACGGCGCTTGGGGCGGCGCTGGTGCCGGCGCTGGGTGCCACGCCCGCCTCGGTGCGCGGTGTGCAGGCGCTCACCCCGGCGACCAGGGCGAGCGTGCCGATGACGGTGGCGCAGCGCAGCACCGTGCGGCGCAGCACCGTGCGGCTCGCTGCTTGGGAAAATCTGGTGGCGTGTGTCTCCATACCCATTCCTCCTGAATATTCGGGAACCGTGTCGTGGTGAAAGCAGCCCGGTTGGTGCCCGTCACCAGCCTTGGAACAGTAGTAGTGTAACGCCACCCGGGTGCAAACAAAGCAATTGCGAGTACTATGACAGCAGCGTTCCCCCCTACCCGTTCGTTCAGAAATGAGCCGGCATGCTGATGCTTCCCCGACCCGATGCGCGGGCAAACGTGCGGACGGGGGTGCAGGCAAACGTGCGGACGGGGGTGCAGGCAAAC
>CAYTSH010000061.1:0-8889 GCA_964440395.1 uncultured Microbacteriaceae bacterium | reverse complement strand
GGGGTGCAGGCAAACGTGCGGACGGGGGTGCAGGCAAACGTGCGGACGGGGGTGCGGGCAAGTGCGCGGCACAGCGCGCGGGCGGGCGCGGGCACGACTGCGGGCGTAACCCCGGCGTTGCTCGCCCTGGCGCTGTGCGGCGCGCTGCTCGGGTGTGGTGCGCTGTCCGCGTGCAGTGCACTCCCCGCACCAGCGCACCCCGAAACGTCGGTGCGCAGCGCCGACCCCGAAAAACCCGCGCGCAGCGCCGACCCCGAAGAACCCGCGCGCAGCGCCCTCGAACGTGCAGCGGTGCGAGACGCACACCTGGAGGCGACGGTAACCGGGGTGGACTGCTGGGAGCCGAAACGGCATCCACTCCCCATCGAATCCGCAACACCACCCGCAACACCACCCGCAACACCACCCGCAACCGGCAGCGAACAGTACCGCGTGATTTGTCGCGTCTACTTCGAGGAGGCGGCGACGGATCGCTACCGCGACCTGTGGTGCGTGGGCAGCTACCCGGTGGCACCCGACGAGACGGGCAGTGCCACGGGCAGCGAGACGGGCGGCGAGACGGGCGACCAGTCGGATGGCGAGGCGCGCTGCTACCCGTGGCTGCCCTACACCGGGGCAACCCCGTTTGAGGCTGAACGGTAGCCGCCCACCCGCGCGCAAACAGGGCCGCGGAAGTGAAGCACTCGCGTACCATGGATTCCATGCCCAGTCCCGCCACACTCACCCGCCTCACCGAGCCCGAGTGGCGCGAGCGCAGCGAAGCTCATGCCGCCCGGGCGGATCAGCTCACCGCGGGTTGGCGCGAGCGCCGGCAGACCGGCGAAACACACCCCATCGAGGATTTCCTGTTCACCTACTATCCTGTCAAACCGTCTGTGTTGCGGCGCTGGTCGCCGGGTGCCGGCGTGCTGCTGGAGGGGCATCGGGCGCAGCGCCGCTGGTTCATCGACGATACGGCGGGCAGCTGGGTGGATGCGCACGGGTTTGTGGCGGCCAAGGCATCCACCGTTGATTTCATTGAGACGCTCCTCAGTAACACCGCCACCCGCCAACCCCAGTTCGCCTGTTTTGGTTTGCACGAGTGGGCGATGCTGTACCGTCAGTCTCCTGACGAGATTCGCCACGCTGACACGCCGCTTCGATTGCCCCAATCGGGGGTGGATGCCGTGGTCGCCTCACACCAGCTGGCCTGCACCCATATTGACGCGTTCCGTTTTTTCACCCCGCAGGCGCGCCCGCGGAACGCCCAGCAGCTCGACCGGGAGTCGCAGCCGAAACGTGAACAGCCGGGCTGTTTGCATGCCGGCATGGACGTGTACAAGTGGGCCACGAAACTGGGTCCGCTCATTCCGGGCGAGCTGTTGCTGGATTCGTTTGACCTGGCTCGGCGCATTCGGGTGCTCGATATGCGCGCCTCGCCCTACGATGTGAGCGGTTTTGGGTTGACCGCGGTGCCGGTTGAGACGCCCGCGGGCAAGGCAGCGTATGTGCGGCAGCAGCGCGAGTTCATGGCGGAGTCGAACGCGTTGCGGGTGCGGGTGCTTGACGCGATTGCTGTTGCCCGGGCGCAGGTCGCGGCGGGAGTCGGCCGTGTCGGCTGAGCGGCTGGAGCGGCTGGAGCGGTTGCGCACCGAAGCCCGCCAGGAACGCGCGAGCAGGTTGGAGAGGTTCACGCGTGCGGGCGGCGACCCTGCCGAGTTTTTTGCCGACGAGCCGAGCATTGACGATGTGGTGGTCTCCATGATGCTTGCGGATGCCCTACTCGCCTCGGGCAGGTCGGCTGAGCACAGCTTGGCTCGGCTTGCCGGTTTGAGTGCCCGGCCTGACGCGGCGGTGCACCGCCGCAACGCCGATGAGTTGGAACGTGCACTGCTGTTTGCGATTGGTCGCGAGTGTGAGGAGCTCGCGGTTGCCGTGTGGGCAGCAATTGGGGCGCGGGGCGGCTGACTGGGTCAGCTCGCCGCCGCGCCTCGTGGTGTTGCCGAAACCCGGGGTGCGGGCCCGGGTGCAGGCTCGGGTTACCGTTGCCGCCCCGGGCGCAGGCCCGGGTTACCGTTGCTGCTCGAGCCGCACCCGCCGCCGCTGTTGCAGCAGCAGGCCGACGGCGAGCAGGGTCACCATCCCGGCCAGGGCGCTGCCCGGCGCGGTCACCCCGGTGACCGCGAGGGTGCTCTTCGATTTGGCGGTCTGCCCGTTGGCGGCCTGCGCGGAGCGTCCGGAGTCCGCCGGGTTTCCGGGTGGCTGTGGCTGTCCGCTGTCGGTCGGGGTGGGTTGTGGATTGTTTTTGGGTCCCGGAGACGGCACCGGTGAAGTAAACGCCGTGGCCACGGTTCGCACCCCTGCACTTGGCACGCCGTTTTCATCAAGTACGGTAACGATCATCTCGGAAGAAACAATTTCTTCGACCGAGCTGCAACCCCAATTGCCGGTATCATCCACCGGAGAGTCGCATACAGGCTGATCATCAACACTTGCTACGCTCACGGAGAAGCGCGGGGTGGCTTCACCCAAGCAGGACACGATTCCGCCTTCCTCCTGGTCGCAACTCACGTTAAACGCTTCCAGAGGAACGGGATGCACGGGGGTGCGAACAACCGAACCGCCACCCTGATCGGTGATGACGACCGTCAACGGCTTTGACAATATCTCGCCCACGGTTGTGCAACTCCACGAACCGTCAACCGCAGTGACCGTAGTTTCGCAGACGGTTTCCCCGTTCGCGTCCTGCACCGTGATAGTGTTTTCGGTTGCTGCTTCACCGGTGCAGGTAACGGTATGGTCGAGGTTGATCACGCAGGACACGGTGTTCGCGCCGGTTGGGTAGCTCACACGACCCTCGCCGGCGTCGGAAGTGTTATTTGCTTCATCGGTGGCGGTTGCGGTGAGGTTGAGTCCGTTTGCGAGACGATTCAGAAGAGGCAGGGTGAACGTGCCTGCGGCATCCGTTATGGCGCTGCCCAGGTAAGCGTTGTCCGAACTGTACACCCGAACCGTGCTTCTCGGCTCAGCAGTTCCCGTAATGCTGTTCCCATCGCTCAGCGTCAAGACCGGCGGCTCCGGCTTGTTTTGGTCCACCTCAACTGAGGCTGGTTCAGACGAGTTTCCCGCCGCATCAATTGCAACCACACTGAGTGTTTCCAGATTATTTAACGTTCGGTTGGGTACACAGCGCCAAGAACCCGCAATGTCAGTTTGTGTTTCGCAAACCACCAGCCCGTTGCTGTCCTTCACGAAAATGAGCGCACCGGGCTCTGCAGTTCCGCGCAGCACCGAACCATCAGTGGGGTTCACCACCGGCTTAGCGGGTGGCTCAGCATCCACAGTTGCCGGCGCAATCTCCGATTTCACACCCAGCGCATCTGTGGTGTACACCAGCAGCTTGGTGTCATGGAGCGGCACCGTTACGGGGGTGCATCGGAAGGTTCCGAGCACGGTCACGTAGGTTTCGCAGACGATAGCCCCGTCAAGCGTTTTGATGGTGAGCAACGCTTCAGGGTCAGCTTTCCCGGCGATGACGCTGCCATTTGTGGGGTCAACGATAGGAGCCGGTGCGGGCAAACGGAGCACTTTCACCGTTGAGGGTTCCGAAGTGTTGCTGGCATAATCAACGGTCACCCCTTTCAACACCGCATGGTGCGGTTGTTCCGTGTTCAGGACGATAGCGAACTTGCCGTCACCATCGGTGGGGCCGCGACCGATTTCTTTCCCACTTGGATCGGAGATCACCACAATGGTGCCCGCTTCAGCGACACCGCTCACCGTGAGACCGTTGCTTGGCTTCAAATAGGGCGGCAGCGGTGGGAAGGTATCCACCGTGCTGAAACCGGGTTGCGTTACGTTGCCAAACACGTCCTCCTGGGTGACCCGCAGGATGGCATTATTCGACTGTGTTTCGCTGAGCTCAATGCGGTAGGAACCGTCGGCCAACACTTCGCCAGTTCCGATCGGTGCGCCGAGCGGGTCGAACACCCGAATGAGCGAGCCGGGCACACCCGAACCCGTCACGACTTGTCCATTTGATGGGTTCACGTTCGGCGCACCCGTGTTGACGCGCAAAGCGAACGAAGCCGATTCGGCAGTTCCGCTGAGGTTCACCGCGGTTGCGCGCAGCGTGTGCTGCCCGTTTTCCATGGAGGTGGTGGGTGTGCAGCTCCAGGCACCCGCTATGACGGTTGTTTCGCACAGCAGCTGCCCGGTTTGGTCGGTAACGCGAATTGTGGCACCTTCCGTGCCGGTTCCCGAAAGCACGGGGCGGTTGGTGAGTGTTGTGCCTGATTTCAGGGTTGCGGTAATTGTCGGCGCCGTCGGCGGCAGCAGCACCTTGGTGGATTCGGGCTGGCTCGTGTTGCCCAGTTTGTCACTGGCAACGACGGTCAGCACGTCGCCGTTCGGTTGGGCGCTTGCCAGCGCAAAACTGTAGGAACCGTCGGCGAGCGACGCGGTGGTGGTCGCAAGCGTCGCACCGTTCGCATCGCGCAGCGTCACGGTCGCGCCCGGCTCACTCTCACCGGTCACATGGGTGCCGTCGTTCACGGGTTCGACGACGAGGCGTGGCGCGAGCGCGTCGACGGTTTGGGTTGCGCTGCCGGAGTAGTACCCGAGGGTGTCGCGCGCAGCGGCGGTCAACGTCGTGTCGTGCTGTTGCGCCGTGGTGAGTGTGAACGCATACGTGCCATCAGCCGCGACCGGGCCGCTGCCAACGATTTCGTTCGCTTCGTCAAAAATGTACATGGTGCTGCCTGCGGGGCCGGTGCCTCGAACGGTTTTTCCGTTGGTGGGTTCCAGGGTTGCCGGGGTCAGGTCAACGACGAACGCGCTGGCGTCGCTGGTTTGTTGCCCCGCAATGTTGGTGGATCGGGCGGTGAGCTGGTGATTCCCTGAGGCAAAAGCCGTGCTGGGGTCGCACGACCAGGTGCCGCTCGCCGGCACGCTCGGCACGGTGCACACCTGTTTTCCGCCCTCGTCGGTTAATACGACGGTGGTGCCGGGGGTTGCCGTGCCGGTAATGGTCGGCTTGTTTTTCAGCACAACCGCGCCGCCGGTCGGTGCGGTGATCACGGGTTTGTCTGGGAAGGGGACCACAACGGTGCTGGACTGTTCGGAGGTGTTGCCTGCGGCATCCACCGCCACGGCCGTTATGGTGGTGTTGCCTGCCGCCGGCGTGGTGAGTGTAATGCTGAAGTCGCCGCTGTCGTTGACCGGGCCGCGCCCAATTTCGGTGCCGTTTGCGTCCCGCAACACCACGGTGCTGCCCGGCTCGGCGGTGCCGTTGACGACGGTGCCCGCGGTGGGGTCGAGCAGTGGTGGTTCTGGTTTGATGAGGTCGGTTCGGCTTGCTGCCGGTTCGGAGATGTTTCCGGCGGCGTCTTCCAGGCGCACGTTCAGGATGGTGTCGTGGGCGACGTAGCTTGGAATGGTGTAAGTGTAGGTGCCCTGCTCGGTTACCGTGGTGGTTCCAATTGGGGTGCCGGATGCCGTGCTCACCAGCACCTTTGTCCCGGCTTCGCCCGTGCCCGAGAGGGTGCCCCCCTGGCCCGCGTTCACCGGATTCACGGTGGGCACGGTGGGTGCTTCACTGTCAACCTGCACGGCGGCTGGTTTGGATGGGGTGCTGACCCCGTCGCCGCTGACCGCGGTGATGGTGGATTCGTGGGCTGGTTCGCTGGTGAGGTCTACGGTGAATTTGCCGTACCCGTCGGTCACGCCGGTGCCGATCACGGCACCGTTTTCGTCAAATATGGTGATTTCACTGTTGGGGTCGGCGGTGCCGGTGACGGTGGTGCCGTTTGTTGGGTTGAGTTTGGGCTGGGTGAACTCTGCGGTGCGCATGGTGACCAGGCGCACTTCGTGCGTGTTGGTTCCCGTTCCGGTTGACCCGGAGAAGCCGACCCGGATGGTGGGTGGCAGCGGTGACTGTCCCGGAATGGCGCTCACGTTGAACTTGTCAACCACGACTTCCATGGGGGTGTTGAACCCCTTGTTCATGAGCATCGTCATGAACACGTTGCCTTCCACGGGGGTGCCGGCTGCACCCAGTGAGAGTCGGATCTGCACTTTGCGCGCAGCTTCCCGGCTGCCGGTGTTGACGTTCAAGGTTGCGGGCACGTGGTCGGAGTATCCGGTACTGGCTGAGCCTTGCACAAGGATTCCGCCGTAAATTTCGGCGAGACCCACGCTCATCCAGCCGCCGGGCATGCCGGGGTGAATATCCCAGCTGCCGTATCCCAGCTGGTTCCCCCAAAACCCGATCCCGGGCGCCGCCGCGCCATCACTCAGGTTGAACGCGAGCCCGTCTGCTTGCCAGAAGGTGCCACCGTAGGTGGCGTATTCGAACTCGATCACGAACCCGTCTACAGAGGTGAGCACCCCGTTGGTTTGAAAACTGCCGAACTGGTCGGGAGCGTTTGAGGTGAGACGCAACCAGTTTCCCGGCAGTATTTGCGAACCAATGTAATAGTCACCACCGGCGGAGGTGAAATCGTTGGTGTAGGGCAGTTGCAGCAGCGGTGCGGCGGCGGCTGGGGGGTCGTACTGCGCGCTCTGCACCCCGCCGGCGAGCAGTAGCCCGAAACCGGTGAGTGCGGCGAGCGCCCGTTCCCGCAGTCGCCGTGAACCGTTCACTGCTTGTTTCGCCGATGCGCGCGTTGCTGTTGTGTACACGTGGTGAACCCCCTACTTACCGTGCCGATGCGGGGTATGTTGCGCCTGATTCCCCAATCGGGCACACCCCACACTGTTCACCTCGAAGAATATTACAGTTCCCTGTGAAAGGCCAGCTTTTTCGCATTTTAACGTTGATTTAGCGCGGTTTTCGGGGCGCGCAGAGCACGGCGCTTGGGAGCACGCCTCTGACGCGCTTGTGTCCATCGCGGCGGGCGGGGAGGGGTGCGACCGGTTCCCGGTATTTTGACGAATCAGAGGTAGGAATCAGCCTGAGCTACCGGGAATTAGTCAAATTACCGCAAATTGGTTTGGCCCCGAGAGGCACAGCACGCGAGATCAGCTGGACACTCGTGTGGGCCGCTGGAGCACCAGGGTGACCGCCCACGCCGGCGTGGCCGGGGTTAGCGCGATTCGTGGGCGATTTGTTGGTGGTGCCGGATGACTTCAGCGACGACAAAGTTGAACCATTTTTCGGCAAACTCTGGGTCGAGTTGCGCGTCGTGCGCGAGCCGGGTGAGTCGTTCGAGTTGTGACTGTTCGCGGGCGGGGTCGGCGGGTGGCAGGTGGTGGGCGGCTTTCAACGCCCCCACTTGTTGGGTGCAGCGGAAGCGTTCGGCGAGGAGGTAGATGAGCGAGGCGTCGATGTTGTCGATGCTTGCACGCAGTTGCAGCAGTTGGCGCTGCACTTCTGGTTCTAACCGTTCACGTTCTTGGGGCGCGGCGGCGCGCTCACTCTGCTCAGTCATGAGGTTAGCTTAGCCGCCGTGTTGGATGAGTTCGTGGAGCACAACGACTTGTTCGCGTTCCGGCCCAACCCCAATGGCTGAGATGCGCGCACCACTCATGTTTTCGAGGGCACGAATGTAGTCTTGGGCGTTTTGTGGGAGGTCTTCGAACCGGCGAGCCCCACTGATGTCTTCTTTCCAACCGGGGAAGGTTTGGTAGATCGGCACCGCGTGGTGAAAGTCGGTTTGGTTCACGGGCATTTCGTCGTGCCGCACGCCGTCAACGTCGTAGGCAACGCAGACGGGGATTTCGTCGAGCCCTGAAAGCACGTCAAGCTTGGTGAGCACCAGGTCGGTTACCCCGTTCACTCGTGAACTGTACCGGGCCATGGGCGCGTCGTACCAGCCGCATCGGCGGGGTCGACCGGTGGTGGTGCCGTATTCGTGCCCGTTGTCGCGCAGAAAATCGCCGTTTTCGTCGAAGAGTTCGGTGGGGAATGGCCCCGCACCAACCCGGGTGGTGTAGGCCTTGATGACGGCGATGACGGTGCTGAGCCGTGATGGGGCAACGCCGGAGCCGGTTGCGGCACCGCCGGCGGTGGCGTTTGATGAGGTGACGAAGGGGTAGGTGCCGTGGTCGATGTCCAGCATGGTTGCTTGGCCTGCTTCGAAGAGCACCGTTTTGCCTTCGTCGAGCGCACGGTTGAGCAGCAGTTCGGTGTCGGCCACCATGGGTCGCAGGCGGTCCGCATAGCCGAGCAGCTCATCCACAATTTCGTCCACTTCGATGGCTCGCCGGTTGTAGACCTTCACCAGCAACTGGTTTTTCAGTTCGAGGGCGCCGGTCACTTTTTGTCGCAGAATATTTTCGTCGAACAGGTCTTGGATGCGCACCCCTACCCGGTTGATTTTGTCGGCATATGCGGGGCCGATGCCGCGACCGGTTGTGCCGATTTGGCGTTTGCCAAGGAAGCGTTCGGTGACTTTGTCGAGGGTGCGATGGTAGTGGGTGATGACGTGCGCGTTGGCGCTGACTCGCAGCCGGCTGACGTCGACCCCGCGGGCGATGAGCGCATCGAGTTCTTCGAAGAGCACCGCAATGTCGACCACCACGCCGTTGGCGATCACGGGGACCACACCCGGCGTGAGAATCCCGGAGGGCAGCAGGTGGAGGGCGTATTTTTCGTCGCCGATCACCACGGTGTGGCCGGCGTTGTTGCCGCCGTTGAACTTGACCACATAGTCCACCCGACTGCCGAGCAGGTCGGTGGCGCGGCCTTTGCCTTCGTCGCCCCACTGGGCTCCTACAATGAGTACGGCGGGCATGTTAGGCTCCCTGTTCTAGTTGGCTTGTGGCGGTTGGGTCGGCGTCGTGCAGGAACGCTTGGAGGCGTTCTGGTTCGCCTGGTTCTTCAATAACAATGGATGCCCGGCGCAGCGCATACAGTGCGCGCAGCACCCCCCGGTTCGGCTCGTGCGACCACGGCACCGGCCCTTGGCC
>CAYTSH010000060.1:0-11413 GCA_964440395.1 uncultured Microbacteriaceae bacterium | reverse complement strand
AAAAAGGATTGGAAGTATTTTGGAAACAGCACTGACCGATGCGACGCAGCCCGCGGTTCCCCGGGTCGTTCAGGAACCGAATGACTTGTTTCGGTACCGCTTTTTCGTTTGGCCCACCGCCATACGTTGGCACCATGAGCACGTAGGGCTCGGTGACGTGCAGTGGTGGATCGGTGCGATGCAGGGGAATGCGATGCGCAGCTATTCCGAGGTTCTCAACAAATCTGTGCGTGTTCCCAGACACGCTGGAGAAGTAGACGAGCGTGCTCACTCCGAGCTCTGGGCGTTATGCAAGCCGGTCGGCAAGCTCTTGGATCTTGTCTGGGCGGAAACCCGACCAGTGCTCGCCGTCTGCAACGACGACGGGAGCCTGGAGGTATCCGAGTTCTTTCACCGTTTGCAGGGCCTCCTCGTCAACAGAAAGATCGAGCACCGTGTAGTCGATCCCTTTGTTATCGAGTGCGCGGTAGGTTGCAGTGCACTGCACGCAGGAAGGTTTGGTGTAGACGGTGATAGACATAATTATTTCCCTAGATTTTGGGGGCAGGCGCTGCCCAACGATATTCACTATTTCCCGCGGCCATTCTGGCCCATTCGGGGCGTGGTGCCCGGCACCGCTTCCCCGCCACTCAATACTACATATAGGTGCAGCGAATGTGAATGACCACAACATGCGGGAATTACACGAGTGTAGTTATCCACCGAGTTATCCACCGGGTTATCCACCACGGCATGCGCGGAGCGGCCCACGGCAGAGGCGATTTCCCGGCATTCTTCACCCCGCACGGGGCCGTTTTCCACAGCCCGCACCACTGTGAAAAAAATTCAGCGATCACACCCCGTCGGCGTGTCGCGAACCACAAGCGCTAGTAGCGCCCGCCGGCAACAACCACTAGGTGTAGTGCCACCGGCATTATCGGCGCCGAAAGCAATCCGCCCGGCAAACCCGGCACTGGCTAGGCGGTGCGGTGCAGCACCGCATCCGTCAAGCGCAGCAGCGCGGCGCGGGCGGCGCCCGCCGGCAATTCCTGCAGCGCCGCGGTGGCACGCTGCCCCCACTCGGCCACAACCCGCTCGGTTTCCCGGGTCACGTCATGCTCGCGCAGCTGCGCGATCACCACGTCAGCCTCCGCATCACTCAGCTCGCCGGCAGCACAGGCGTCAATACGAGCCAGCAGCTCGGCGGCAGCGGCGGAACTCGGCGCGGCACGGCGCAGCAATAGCACCGGCAGTGTGCCAACACCCGCGCGCACATCGGTACCGGCGCGCTTACCGGTCTGCTCGACGATCGGAGACAAATCAAGCAGGTCATCCGTCAATTGAAACGCCACCCCGAGCGCCTCGCCAAAGGCCACCAGCGGCGCTTCGCACGCATCAGGGGCACCCGAAAACACGGCACCCATCTGCGCGGCCAGCGCAATCAACGAACCCGTTTTATCAGAAAGCACCTGCAAATAATGCGCGATAGGGTCGCCACCATCAGGCACGCCAACGGTTTCATGCAGCTGCCCAAGGCACAGGCGTTCAAACGTATTCGCCTGCAACGAAATGGCGCGCTCACCCAACTGCGAAACAAGTTTGCTCGCCCTGGCGAACAACAAATCGCCTGCAAGAATCGCGACGCTGTTCGACCAGGTCACGTGGGCCGTGTCAACACCGCGACGCAGCACGGCGGCATCCATGACATCGTCATGATAGAGCGATGCCAGGTGCGTCAACTCAATGGCGCGAGCCGCCGCGCGAACGCGCTCATTCGACCCACCGCCAAACTCGGCCGCAAGCACCATCAGCCGGGGGCGCACGCGCTTGCCGCCGGCGACCAGCAAATATTTCGCCGCCGCATCGGCGATACTCGACGTGAACGAAACGTCAGCCAACAGCTCGCGCTCAATCAGCGCCAATTCCGCCTCAACCCGCTCGGCGAGTGCACGCTCCGCTTCGTTCAGATCGTAGCTGGAACCCACCCCCACCGACACGGCGTTCCGCTCACGATGCTCATCTGGAGTCACAAAACCCACCATCTACCCATCTGCCGTAACAGCACTCGCAGGGCGCGCGGCGGCCACCCCTGTGGAAAGCGCGTCCCCGTTCGCAGGCACCGCCGGCACCCGACCCCGGTGGATCGCCACCGTCCCCGCCGTCACATTGCGGTACTGCACGCCAACAAACCCGGCAGCACCCAGCCACGACGCCAACACCTGCTGCTTGGGCCACCCCTCAATACTCTCGCCAAAATATTCGTACGAATCGCGCGAACCCGTCAGCAAACCCGCGATCCACGGGAGCACCCGGCGCAGGTACCAAAAGTAGCCCACCCGCACGGCGGCAACGGGCGGGTGGCTAAACTCGCACAGCACGATCGTGCCGCCGGGCTTGGTCACTCGAAACAATTCCGCGAGCGCCCGTTGCGGATCCTGCACGTTCCGCAACCCAAAGGAGCAGGTGGTGGCGTCGAAGCTGTCATCAGCAAACGGCAACTCGGTTGCGTCCGCCTCACAAAACTCAAGATTGTGGATGCCCCGGTACCGTTCCTGCCCAACCGCAAGCATGCCGGGTGAAAAGTCTGCGGCAACGACGTGGGCGCCGGTCGCAGCAATGGGCACGCTCGACGTGCCCGTTCCTGCGGCAATATCAAGCACCCGCATGCCCTTCCGGGGGCGCAGCGCGCGCACCACCTGCCTCCGCCAGCCACGATGCAACCCAAACGACATCACCGCGTTCGTCAGGTCATACCTTGACGACAGCTCATTGAACATGCCTGAGACGGTCTTGGCATCTTTGGTGCTATCTGGGCGCATCACAGCTCCCATGTTACCGGGTATCGGTGCGAACTGGTGTGGAAGTAGAGGGAAGCGATTACAGTGGAAGCGTGGACTTCAACTCGGGCACCCTGCCAACGCTCCGTGCGCATACGACCCGACTCGAGCATCCACCCCGGCTCATGGAGCACACCGACCCCCAACAGCCACTGCTTTGGTTGCGCGACGGCACGGGCATCAGCGGCAGCGGGGAGGCGCTTCGGCTCACCTTCGAAGGGCCAGACCGAATCGCAGCGGCCGCCGAAACGTGGCGGCAGCTCTGCGCGCGCGCAACGCACACCGGCGACGCCCTGGGCACCGGCACCGGGCTGATCGCGTTCTGCGCGTTCACGTTCTCCGAACACTCCGCCCGGCACAGTGTGCTGATTGTGCCGCGCGTGCTCCACGGCGTGCGCGACGGCACCGGGTGGCGCACCGAGGTGAGCGTCGACGCGGCGAACCCAACCCAGCCCGACGCCCCGGCGCGCCGGCCGGCAACACCCGCGGCAGCCGGGACTGCGCAACCCGCAGCGCCCAAGACCGCTGACTCCGCGGCAACCGGGACTGCGCAACCCGCGCGGGGGCTCGAATTCTCCCCCGGACGCATGCCCCCAGCCGCATACCTGGCCGCGGTCACAGCGGCGGGCACCCACATCGGGCAGCACGAACTGCACAAAGTCGTACTCGCCCGAGACATCACCGCCCAACTCCCCGAAGGCTTCGACCTGCGCGGCCCGCTGCAACGACTCAGCGAGCGCTACCCCACCTGCTGGACGTTCGCCGTCGACGGGCTCCTCGGGGCGAGCCCAGAAACCCTCATTCGGGTGCGCCGGGGCGAGGCGGCGGCGCGCGTGCTGGCTGGAACGCTACCCAGGGCATCCCGAATCGATCGCGCAGCCCACGACGCAGCGCACCACGGACCGCACGACGCAGCACACCACGGACCGCACGACGGACCGCACGACGCAGCGCACCGCGCCGCGGAACTCACCGCGAGCGAAAAAGACCAGGCGGAACACCGCTACGCGGTCGACAGCGTGCGCGCCGCAATCGCCCCCTGGGTTGAGCGGCTCGAAATCAGCGAACGCCCGTTTGTGCTCGCCCTCCCCGAGCTGTGGCACCTCGCCAGCGACGTTCGGGCAACCCTCACCGGCGCGGCCACCACACTCGACCTGGCGGCGGCGCTGCACCCCACCGCGGCCGTTGCGGGCACCCCAACCTCGGCCGCCGTGCGGCTCATCGAACAGCTCGAACCCTTCGATCGGGGCCGCTACGCCGGCGCGGTGGGCTGGGTTGGCACGGGCGGTGACGGCGAACTGGCGGTCGCGCTTCGATGCGCCCAAGTGGATGCCGACGGCACCATCACCGCCTACGCCGGCGGTGGAATCGTTGCCGGCAGCGACCCGGAAACGGAACTATTCGAAACCGAGACGAAGCTCCGCCCGGTGCGGGAAGCGTTCGAGCGCTAACATGGGGGCATGGTTCGCATCGTTTTAACTCTGGGAGTTCTTACCGCAGCGCTCACCGTGTATGCGCTGGTTGATGCCGCGATGAGCGACCCGCGTCGCTGCCGCGGCATCTCAAAACCCCTCTGGATTGCGGTCATCGCCCTGCTGCCAGTTGTGGGTTTGACCCTCTGGTTCACCCTGGGGCGCGGCAAAGCTCCAAGCGCACCCCGCCCGCCCGCACCCGAAGACGACCCCGCCTTTCGGGGTCTGGATTCCGACATTGATGCTCGGATTCAGGAACTTGAAGCGCAACTTGCCGCGCTCGACGCGGAAGAGTTTCCCACGGGCGCGCACAGCACACCCGGGGCATCCGTTGCCGAACCGGCTGCCAGCGAAGCAACTGCAAGCGAAGCGGCTGCCAGCGAAGCAACTGCAAGCGAAGCGGCTGCCAGCGAAGCAGCCCAAAGCAAACCGGCCACCAGCGAAGCAGCCGCCGAAGCAACCGCCAGCGAGGCCGCCCCCACCGAGCCGCCCGCCGCCGAGCCCCGCGGCGACGCCTGAGCGCACATGCACGCCCCCAACTCCAAGCAGCACCGCGACGCCACCCCCCGCCACCCGGAATCCGCGCCCAGCCGCCCGGATCCCGCACCACACACCCCAGATGCCACCCCAGCCGCCACCCCAGCCGCCCAGTTTGCCGCCCACCTGCTGGCCGCCCTCGTGGCGCGCGGCGTCACCGACGTGGTGCTCTCCCCCGGCTCACGCTCCCAGGCCCTCGCCCTCGCCGCAGCCGCGCTGGAACGTGACGGCCACGTCAGGTTGCACGTACGCATCGACGAACGCTCCGCGGCGTTCTTTGCGCTTGGAATCGCCCGCGAAACGGGCGTGCCGGCACCCCTCATCGTCACCAGCGGAACCGCGGTGGCAAACACCCTCCCGGCGGCGCTTGAGGCACACCACGCGATGGTGCCGTTCCTGCTGCTCAGCGCGGATCGGCCCGAAGAACTTCGCGGGATTCGCAGCCCGCAAACCACCCAACAGGCCGCCATCTTCGGCAGCGCCAGCCGGCTGAGCATCGACGAGCCGGCGCCGTCCAGCAACGAAACCGCCGCCCAGCGCGCCACCACGCTGGCGCACGCCGCCGTGGCTGCAGCGCTCGGCACGCACACCCGAAACCCGGGGCCGGTGCAGCTGAATCTCGCCTTCCGCGAACCCCTCTCCGGGGGCGTGCTTGCGCCGGACACCCTCGCAGCGATTGCGCGCGCGCAGCACACCGCCATGGTGGATGCCGTGGCGAGCACCCCCCAAAGCGCCGCCACCCAGCCCGCTCACCCCGCCCCGCCCGCGTGCGGCCCGCTCTTCGAACAGTACCGCTGCGATGCGAAACCACTGAGTGTCGTGATAGCCGGTGCGGGCGCGGGCCCGGGAGCCGAAGCGTTCGCGCACGAGGCGGGGCTCCCCCTGCTTGCCGAGGTGACCAGCGGGGCACGGTTTGGCCGAAACGTGGTGGGGCACTACCGCGAATTGTTGTCGCAGCGGGAGCTGGGGGGTGCCATTGAGCGCGTGTTCATCTTCGGCCAGCCGTCACTCAGCCGAGAGGTGCCGGAGCTGCTTGGCCGCCCCGGGATCGAAGTGATTGTGGTCGCGCCGCTCGGCAACGAGTTTTACACCCCGCATCGACGCGCCACCGCAATCACGCGCAGCATCGAGATCGATGACCGATACCGCAACGACTACGCCGCACATGGCCGCAGCGCGTGGCTGCGCGACTGGGTACTCGAGGATCGTGCCTGTTTCGAGCGCGACACCACCGTGCATCAGCCGGACACCCACCAGGCCAGAAAAACCGGCTACAAGGAACGATCCGCGTTTGCAAAAGCAGAACTCGAGGCCACCAAAGCCCCGATCACCCGAGCCCACCTGGCCGAATCACTGTGGCTTGCGACCTGGCCGCACGATCGACTCGTCCTGGGCGCGTCCCGACTGCCCCGCGTGCTCGATGGGCTCGTGCGCGGGCGAAATATTCGAGTGCACGCCAATCGTGGCCTCGCCGGGATCGACGGCACCATCGCCACGGCTCGCGGGGTCGCCCAGGCAAGCCAGGCACTCGGCTCACCCGGAATAACCAGAGTGCTGCTGGGCGACCTCACCCTGGCGCACGACGCCGGTTCGCTCCTGCTCACCCCCGGCGAGATGCCCGAACGAATGCAAGTGTTTGTCGGGAACGACAACGGCGGCAGCATCTTTGAGGCGCTGGAGGTCGCCCACACGGCACCCGAAGCGCTGTTTCAGCGGGCGCTTCGCACACCGTTCGACCTGAACCTCACCGCGGTGGCCGCCGCCTACGGCTGGATGGCGCACACCATCACCACGCGGGGTGAGCTCGCGGCGGCGCTCGCCCAACGAGTGCAGGGCCCCCAGCTGATCGACGTGCGCCTCGGCGAGTAACGCGGGTTATACTGCTGTGGTGCGAGCCCCCTCCCCCATACTCACCTTTGTCCTGCTGCGCAGCCTGAGCGTCGCCATCCCGTTCGTCGGGTTACTCCTCGCCGGAGTGCACCCCATCGAGGCGATCCTCATCGCGAGCATCACCGGGGCGATCATCTCCTTCGCGCTCCTCAAACGGCAACGTAACGCCGCCTCAATCCGGCTTTCTTCGGCCCGCAACGCAACCGAAGCATCCGACAATGGATTCGAAGACGCTGCGCTCGACGGCGACGAAACCATTCCGAACGACACGAACCCGAACGACACGCGCCCGGACGACACAAACCGTGCCGGGGCGAGCTAGCGGCTACGGAAGGCTCGCCACCGCAAACGCAACGGCGTACCCGAGCGATGCCAGTGTGCTCAGTTGCAGCACCAGGATCAACTCGCGAGGCGTTTTCGCCGTCAACACAATCAACACCGCCGGCAGCGCAATCAGCGCAACCAACCCGATGAGATACCCCTCGGGCAGCAGGTAAATCGTCAGCGCGCTCACCCCAAACGGCGCGATCAGCATCACCGCGCACAGGATGCGAGCCGCCCGGTCCCCGATGCGCACCGCGAGGGTGCGTTTGCCAGCCTCGCGATCGGTCTTGGCGTCGCGAATGTTGTTGACAAGTATGGCGGCCACCGCAAACATGCCCAGCGACACCGCGGCAATCCACGTCTCGCCGGGCAACTCACCGAGTTGCACAAACACGGTTCCGGCGGTGGCCACAATGCCAAAAAACACGAAGACGGCCAATTCGCCAAAACCCGCGTACCCGTAGGGTCGGGAACCGCCGGTGTAGAACCAGGCCGCAACAATCGCAAGCGCACCCACACCAAGCATCAGCCACTGTTCGCTCAACACCACAACCGCCACACCAGCCAACGCGGCAATGGCGAAGCACACGAGCGCAACCCGCAACACCACCCGGGGCGCAACCCGGCCAGAAGCGGTCAAACGCGCTGGCCCCACGCGCCGCGCGTCGGTGCCCCGAATGCCATCAGAGTAGTCGTTGGCGAAGTTCACACCAACCTGCAACGCAACCGCAACGAGCAGTGTGAGCGCGGCGACGATCGGTTGAAAACCCTCCGCCTGCAGCGCCACCCCAACCCCCGCAATGACGGGCGCAAACGCCAGCGGGAGCGTGCGAAGTCGGGCACCACGCACCCAGTCGCGTGGCCGCAGCGGACGCACCGCGTCGCGCGACTCCATCGCAGCTGCCGCGCGGGCAGGGTTACCATAACGTTTGCGTGCACGTGCCATTTACCACTCCTTCGAAGTTTCTTCCTACCGAAGACTACCAAACCTGCGCCGCAGCATCGTCTTGGCCGCAAGCGACCCCGCCATGCCGTGCACCCCCGGGCCCGGGGCGGTTGCGGACGAACACAGAAACACGTGCGGCAGCGGCGTAGCCCAGGGCGTGGGGCTGAGTCGTGGCCGGGCAAGCAACTGCCCGAGGTTTGTTGCGCCCGCGTTGATATCGCCGCCAACATAGTTGGCGTTGTAGCGCTCGTAGGCAGTGGCCGAGCGGGTGGCCACCCCACGGATCAGGTCCCGGAATCCGGGGGCGTGCGCTTCCAGCACCGCCGTCACCTGATCGGTCAGGTCGCGGTCAGAACCCGCGGGCGCGTGCGCGTAGGCCCACAGCACGTGCTTGCCGGCCGGCGCCCTGCTCGCATCGAAACTCGTCGGTTGGGAAACCATCATGAACGGCTGGTCAACCGCAATGCCGCGTTTCACCGCCTCTTCGACGCGGCTCACCGTGGGCGCATCGCCACCCATGTGGAGCGTCCCAGCCTGGCTGCGCTGCGGGTCGAGCCACGGCACGGGGCCGTCGAGGGTGTAGTCAACTTTGAACACTGCCGGACCGTACCGAAACGCCTCATACGCGCGGCGAGCACGCGCGTTCATGGCATTACCGGCCAGGGCAACAAACGCCCGCGGGGTGACGTCGAGCAGTATCGCGGCACTGTCGCTGAGCTCGTCGAGCGACCGCACCGTGTGACCGGTCACGATCTCCACGCCGTGCGCCTGGAGGCGACGCTCCAGTTCGGCCACAATCATGCCGGAGCCGCCGCGCGGAATGGGCCAACCGAGTCCGTGCGCGTGCGCCCCCAGGGTCATCCCAATCAGGCCGGTCGCTGGTGATACCGCGCCGCCGTTCGCGTGCGCGAACAGCCCCGCCAGCAGCGCCCCCGCCGGCCCGCGATCCCTCGCGGCGAGCGGAATCGCCTGCGCCACCGACGCGGCCAGCACGCTCAACAGTGGCAGCGCGCGCGGCGAAACCCCGAGCGGCGCCCCCAGCGTGCCGGTCCCCAACAACAGTGGATGCCGTGCCAACGTGCGAAACATGCGCCGCCACACCCCGGCGTGCGCGCCGAGACCTTCGGCGGTGCGCTCCACATCGCGAAACGCGTATGCGGTCACCTCGGGCCGCAGCGCGTGCGCGTAGGACACTTCGGGCACAACCCAGTCCAGGCTGCGGTCAAGACCAATCCCGTGAAAAAACGGGGACGCGAACGCCATCGGGTGCACGGCGGCGCACACGTCGTGCACAAAACCGCTCTCAATCAGTTCGGCGGTTCTACACCCGCCGCCAAGCTCGGGTGCCGCCTCGATGAGTCGCACCCGCAACCCCGCCTGGGCGCTCTCCAGTGCAGCCGCGAGACCGTTCGGCCCCGCGCCCACAACCGTTACGTCAACCTGGTTGCTTGGCATGCTGCGCGGGTCGACTCACCGAGTGGGCACAGCGGCGGGCTGCGAGGCAGACTCAGCCACGGCATCCACCGTTGGGGATGGTTCGCGCTCAGCGGCGGCGTTCGTATCGGCGTCAGCGGTTTCGGCGTCAGCGTCGGCCGGGGTTTCGGCATCGGCCGCGGTTTCGGCGTCGGCATCGTCCGGGGTTTCGGCGTCGGCGTCAGCGTCAGCCGCGGTGTCAGTCACCTCGTCGGGCTCCGCTGCCTGCGGCTGGGCGATCGTTCCCCGCCACAGCCCGGCCACCCGGTTAAACATGCCAAGCCAGGTGACGTCGCGGATGAAGATCATGTCCAACGCAATCATCGAAAGCGAGAACCAGGGCAGCCCCATCAGCACCGCAATGCCCACGTGGAACATCATGATCGCAAACAAACCAAAGATTCGGGTGGGGCGACGCAACAGCAGCAGCGGGAAACTCACCTGAATGAGCACCGTGCCAATCGTGGCAATGCCCACCGCCGGCCCCCAAGCGGTCACCAGGTCGCTCAAAATGGGCCACGTGCCGAACTGTTGGGTGTGAATTGGGGCGTACACGGCGGTACCGTCCTGCCAAGGCTTGCCCTCCGCCTTGAACAGCCCACCCGCGGCATACACGAAGCAAATCTGCATAGACAGAATGACCACCCCGAGGTTGTGGAACAGTGCCGAACACCAACTTGGCACAATCGGCAGTGACCACCGCAGCCGTGTGAACACCGAAGGCTCCACCAGGTGCTGCGCCTTCGCCCGGCGCCGCGCATCCAGAGACCAGCGGTAACCGGGGTCCATGAACAGCATCACCAGCATTGCCATGCGGGTGAGGTTATCGGACTGATCCTGCACATACAGGTTCGTGTTCACCAGCCCAACCCACAGCACAAACAGCGGGAACATGATCAGTTTTGTGCGCCAACCAATCATGAACAATACCGCACAGCCAATCATGGCAAGCCAAAGCACCGTCACCAACGCGGGCGACGTCGCCGCCCCGGTAACAAAACTGAACGGCACAATCTTTGCAAAATCGCTCGACGGGTAAGCCAACTGGCCGGTCCAGGCGGCACCGGCGCCGTAGGTGTAGTTTCGCGTGGCAAAATTGGTCAACCCGGCACCCGCGAACGTCACCCCCAGCAGCATGCGCGCCACCGCGACACCATAGCCGGCATGCTTTTCGTCAAGCAGCCACTCCTCAACAAACAAATAGGTTGACTTGATGCCCTCGAAAAAGAACACCACACCTGCCGCAATTGACATTGCGATGGTAACGACGAGACGTTTCACAGCTCACTACTCCAAACCTGCTGGGCGGCACCGGCCGCCGCGAAAAAAATGTTCACGGACGCGTTCACTGTTCCAACGCCTTGTAAGCCTTCAAGAAGGTTCTCGCGAACTCCTCCTGGCTCTGATCGGGCATCTCAATGAGCCCACGCCACCCGGTTGGGCACAGCTGCACCGGAGGGCGTTTTGCCTCAGGGTCGTGCCGCTGCGCGAACGGAATAATGTTTTGGCGCGCAACATCGAACTGCACCTGGGTGACGTTCTCTTCTCCCCAAAGCGCATAGGCAACCTGCGTGGCGTACGCATCGGTGTAGCGTTCCTGCACAATCGCAATCCAGCCGGTATTGGCGACTGACTCGGGGCGGCCGTTGACCACCACCGGTTCCATCGCTGCCAGCCATTGGCCTTCCATAGCCGGGAAGAGCTTGGTCAGCGGATCGTGATAATCTTCTTCAATCATCTCGACTGAATCATCGGTCAAGCGCTTCGTGCGCAGGGCGCGGGCTTCTTCCAGCAGGGCCTCGTCGAAGAACACCGAAGGGAGCTTTTCATTCGGCTTTTCGACCTTCAGTTGCGACAGCTGTGGATGCTGCAGAACCAGCCCCGACCGGCCTTTCCAAATGTTCTTCACATCGACCAGCACCGCCACTTGCGCTTGCTTTTTGACTTGGTCTTGC
>CAYTSH010000059.1:0-11593 GCA_964440395.1 uncultured Microbacteriaceae bacterium | reverse complement strand
GCCCTTTGCGACGGTGTACTCAATGATTCCGGTGCCTTCCCACACGCCCAGCAACCACGAGAGTGGACCGAGCTCGGCGGGCAGACCGGTGGGAATGGTCAGCATGCGGCGAGCGTCCCGGCGGGTGCGCCGCTGCGGGCGAGTGCGGCCATGTTAGCGCTGCCCCCGGAAGAGGCGCACCAGCACGATTGCGGAGACCCAGGCAATTGAAACGCTGGCCAAACCGAGCAGGCCAAGAAAAAACAGCTCAAGCGCGAGAAGAGGTTCCATGGCAACCAGTCTAGAACACGAACAGCCGAATGAGGGCAACACTGAGCACAATGACCAGCGCCCCCGAGACGCTTGCTGCGGTGCGGTCGATAAAGCCTTCCCGCTGACCGGTGCCCAGTTGCAGCGCGAACGTGGCAAGCGTCGCCGTGGCAACGATTGCCAGCATCCAGGCGAGCAGCATGCTCTCGCCGGCGCTGAGGCTCACCGCAATGCTCGCGCTCAACGCAGCACCCCACACCACTGCGAGGCGCGGCCAGTGCCAGTAGTTGCGCTGCGAATCTTCGGGCGCAGCATTCGCGGGGGCGGTGGTGTGTTCATCCGGCATGAACTTATTCTGCCACGGCGCTGCCGCTTCCCTGCGCTACGCTTACGGGTAGGAACGGAAACTGAGAAGGGGCGCCCGTGTTACTCATACACAGCGACCAGCCGCCAGATGCGGGAGGCCGGTTTGCCGCGCTGCCCGGTTTGGCGCTCACCGGCATCCCCCAATCGTTCGTCACACTCAGCGGCGCAGTTCCCGCGACGCTGCTGCCCAGCGCCCAGCTGCATCTGGTGGACGGCACCGATGACGTCTTGGCGGCGAAGCAACGCTGCGAACGCCTCGCGTCGCTCACGCAGTGTGCGGTGCTGGTGTGCCTCACCGAGGTTGGCTTCAGTGCGGTGCGGGAGGATTGGCCGGCGAGTGATTTTATTTCGCAGCGGGCTTCCATTGCCGAGCTGGATGCCCGGGTTCGGCTGCTGCAACGGCGCACCCCCCGGCAGCAAGACACGCGCATTCACGCCGCTGATTTGATTATCGACGAGGCAAACTATTCGGCACGGCTAGGCGGCAAACCGCTCGATCTCACGTTCAAAGAGTTTGAACTGCTGCGGTTTTTGGCCGCGAATCCGCTGCAAGTGTTTACCCGGGAGCAACTCTTGGGCGATGTGTGGGGGATGGATTATTACGGCGGCACTCGAACGGTGGATGTGCACGTGCGCCGGCTGCGCGCCAAACTTGGCGAACACGAGCACCTCATCGGCACGGTTCGCAACGTGGGGTATCGGTTTGATTGTTCGCATCACAGAGCCGAGGAGGGCGCATTTTGACCGCAATGAGGGATGCCGCGTTCAGGTTCACCCCGCCGCTTCGGTCGGCCCCGCCCCGGCTGCCCGAGCTGATTGCGGCGGCACAGTCGGCGGACGGCGCCGCGCCGTTTTCTGATCAGTCACTCGCCGCGTTCGCTCAGGGCTGCGCGGTGCTCGTCGCTGCGAGCGCCACGGACGCCCTGCCCGACGCCGCGGATGCCCTACTTGGCGCGGCGCTGCTCGTGCCGGGGCAGCCCGAACCGGGGCAGCCCGTGCTGTTAGAACTGGTGGTGCATCCGCAGTTCCGGGGACGGGGGGTCGGCGGTGCGCTGCTCAGAGAAACCCTGCGCCACGTGCCCGCAGGAACCCCGATTCACGCGTGGGCGCAGGGCTCGACGGACGCCGCGGCGGCAGTCCTGGCGCGCCGCAGCGGGTTTAGGGCGAATCGCACGCTCTTTCTCATGGAGCGCGCGCTCGACGATTTGCGGCACACCGCGGCACGCTCGGAGGCGCAGGTTCGAGCGGCGCAGGTTCGGGCGGCGCAGGTTCGAGCGGCGCAGGTTCGGGCGGCGCTCGCGCCCAACTACCGAATCGATGAGTTTCGGGAGGCGGACATTGACGACTGGGTGGCGCTCAACGCCCGCATTTTTGCCGACCACCCCGAGCAGGGCAGGTTGGTTCGAGAGGACGTGCTGCACCGCATGCACGAACCGTGGTTCCGCGCCGACGATGCGTTCCTGGCCAGGGATGCGACGGGTGAACTGGCGGGCTACGTGTGGTGCAAAGTGCCGCAACCAGCCCCCTGCGCGGCGCAGCGTGACGGGGAAATCTATGTGATTGGGGTGGGCGCGCACCACGCCGGTCGCGGACTCGGCACGGCGCTCATGCACATCGGGCTCGCCAGGCTCGCCCAGCGCGATTGCAGCCACGCGGTGCTCTACGTTGACGGGGAAAACACCCCCGCGATGCGCCTCTACAGTGGTCTCCTGTTTACTCCGCGAACGCACCGGCTGCATTACACCAATTCGCCCGCCCAGCAGCCGCCAGGCGCACAGGCGCTACCTAAACCTGGCAAACTAGAATTATGAACGAGCCCACGACGCCTCACGCAACACCAGAACGTGAACAGGTCAGCCCCATGAGCCTCCCCATGGATCGCTACCTTGATCGAGAACTCAGCTGGTTGGCATTCAACCAGCGGGTGTTGGAACTTGCCGAAGACCCAAACATGCCGGTGTTGGAACGCGCCAACTTTCTGGCCATCTTCGCGAGCAACCTCGATGAGTTTTTCATGGTGCGGGTTGCGGGTCTCAAACGCCGCATTGTCACGGGGCTTGCCGTGCCCACCAACGTGGGGCGGGCACCGAGCGATGTGCTTGCCGATATCGCCGAACTCGCGCACGAGTTGCAGGCGCGTCACGCCGCCGCCTACCGCAACCTGGTCGGTCCGGCACTTGCCGAGGCGGGCATCCACATTGTCACCTGGGACAGCCTGGATCAAGCCGACAAAGACATTCTGACGGAATACTATTCCACCCACATTTATCCAATTCTCATGCCGCTTGCGGTGGATCCGGCGCACCCGTTCCCCTACATTTCTGGGTTGTCGCTCAACCTCTCCATTCGGGTGCAGCACACCAAAACCGGCAAGGAAGAGTTTGCCCGGCTGAAAGTGCCCCAAATGATTCCGCGCCTGGTTCGTGTCGACGCCCGTGAAGACGTGCACTCCGTGCGTTACATCGCGCTGGAAGACCTCATCGCAAATCAACTCGACGGCCTGTTTCCGGGCATGCGGGTGCTTGATCACCACGTGTTTCGCGTCACCCGAAACGAGGATGTTGAAATTGAAGAAGACGAAACCGAAAATCTCATTCAGGCGCTCGAAAAAGAACTCCTCCGCCGCCGTTTCGGTCCACCAATCCGCCTCGAAATCAGTGAAGACATGGATCAGGCCACCATTGACCTGCTAATCCGAGAGTTCGACATTACCGAACAAGAAGTCTACGTGCTGCCCTCCCCGCTTGACCTGCGGGCGCTCTTCAGCCTGCACGGCATTGAACGGCCCGAACTGCACTACCCCACCCACGTGCCCACCACAAACGTGTGGCTCAAACCCAACAGTGGCAATGAGCGGGCAGACCTGTTCAAAGCGATCTCGCGCCGAGACATTCTGTTGCATCACCCCTACGAATCGTTCGCCACCAGCGTGCAAGCCTTCCTCGAACAGGCCGCCGCAGACCCGCACGTGCTCGCCATCAAACAGACGCTGTATCGCACGTCGGGCGACAGCCCCATCATCGCGGCACTCATCAAAGCCGCAGAATCGGGCAAACAGGTGCTCGCACTCGTCGAAATCAAAGCCCGGTTTGACGAAGAAGCCAACATTGTGTGGGCCAGAAAACTTGAAAAAGCCGGGGTGCACGTTGTGTACGGCCTCGTCGGGCTGAAAACACACTGCAAACTTGTGCACGTCATCCGGGAAGAAAACGGGGTGCTGAAACATTACAGCCACATCGGCACCGGCAACTACAACCCCAAAACCAGCCGCATCTACGAAGACCTTGGCCTGCTCACCGCGTCTGAAACCGTGGGGAAAGACCTCACCAAACTCTTCAACGTGCTCTCCGGCTACGCCATCGAAAAAAAATACAAACGCATGCTTGTTGCCCCGCTGCACCTGCGCAACGGACTCATCAACCGCATAGAAGCCGAAGCCGCCGCCGCCCGCGCGGGGCGCCCCAGCGGCATCAACATCAAAATCAACTCCATCGTCGACGAAGTCATCATTGACGCGCTGTACCGCGCGAGTCAAGACGGCGTGCCGGTGAACGTGTGGGTGCGCGGCATCTGCTCGATCAAGCCGGGGCAGCCCGGCTACAGCGAAGGTATTCGCGTGCGCAGCATCCTCGGTAGATATTTGGAACACTCCCGCATCTTCGCGTTCCACAACGCCGGCGAACCAGACGTGCTCATCGGCAGCGCCGACATGATGCACCGCAACCTGGATCGAAGGGTGGAAGCCCTCGTGAAACTCACCAACCCGGAACATGTCGAACAGGTGCTCACCATGTTCGACCTGGCATTCAGCGAAGACACCAGCTCCTGGACGCTCGAAGCCGACGGGCACTGGCAGCGCAGGCACCTGGACGCCAACGGCAACCCGTTGCAAGACCTGCAATCCCGCCAAATGCAACTCGCCACCTCCCGTCGCAGAACCGGAACCCGATGAAACAACCTGAATACGCCGCCGGCGCGGTGTGCTGGCGGGTGGTTGGCACACAAATCCTCGTGCTGCTCATTCACCGCACCAAACACCGCGACATTTCCTTCCCCAAAGGCAAAGTTGATCCGGGCGAAACGCTCGCCCAAACCGCCGTGCGGGAAGTGCGCGAAGAAACCGGGCTGCACGTCTCCCTCGGCGCAACCCTCGGCAGCATCCACTACACCCTGTCAAACGGCAGACCAAAAATGGTGCAATACTGGGCGGCGAACGTGTCCGAGCAGGCCATCTACCGCTCCACCTTCACCCCCAACGGGGAGGTGGATGCGCTCCTGTGGACGCCGCTCAGCGAGGTGCGCGGCAAACTCAGCTACAAAAAAGACAAAGAGCTGTTCGACGTGTTCACCAAACTCGTGGAACGGGAAGCCCACGACACGTTCAGCGTGATCCTCCTCCGACACGCGCAAGCGGCAGCATGCGACGCGGAACACCCGAGCGATGCCGACCGGGTGCTCACCACACTCGGCATGGGGCAAGCCCACACCATTGCCCCCACCATCGCCGCCTATGGGCGCAGCCGAATCTACACCAGCACCGCCACCAGGTGCCTGCAAACCGTCACCCCCCTCAGCGAAACGCTGCGCCGAAAAATCCGCGCGCACAGTGAGCTCAGCCAGGACGCCTGGGATAGCGGCACACACGAACTGCGCAGCCTCATCGGCACCATCATTCGCAATCGCCGCTCCGCCGTCATCTGCTCCCACCAACCGGTGCTTCCCGATGTCGCCAACGAACTGGCGCTCGCCACCGGCAGCATCCCGGGCAGTTACCTCACCGACGCCGCGCTGCTGCCCGTATCAGGCTTTTCGGTATTTCATTTCTCTCGGCGCCATCCCAGCGCCGGCATCCTCTCCGTTGAGACGTTCCCGAAACTCCTGCGCTAAACCGGCACTCCACAGTGGGATGCCGTGCGCACCAGCCAGCGCAGGGCCAGTCGGCACGTGCTCGCCGCCAGCTGTTCACCCGCCGTTCACCAAGACGGTGAAGAATTGTCACCCAAGCCGTTTAGTGTTCTAACGGAACCACAACGGTTTGACAACTCGACTCGAACGGAAACCCTTTTCATGAGCCTGAACTTTAGCCGCAACACCCGCGTCGCAGCCGCCCTCGCAACCGGTCTGCTTGCAAGTTTCGTGTTAAGCTCGTGCGCCGCCAATGAGGCCGCCCCCGAACCCGTCAGCAGCGCGAGCAACGCGCCCGCCCTCAACGGAACCCTCAACGCGGTCGGCGCCTCCTCACAGGCCAGCGCACAGGAAGCCTGGATCGCGGCCTTTCAAACAGCACACAGCGGCGTGACCATCAACTACTCCCCCGACGGTTCCGGTGCCGGCCGCAAAGCGTTCCTCGCCGGCGGTGTGCAGTTCGCCGGCTCCGACTCGCCGCTCAGCAGCGAAGAACAGGCCAGCGGGCTCGCCGGCTGCGCAGCGGACAGCGCGGCACTCAACCTGCCCGTCTACATTTCACCCATCGCAGTCATCTTCAACGTCGACGGGGTCACCGACCTGAAGCTTGACCCCGAAACGATCGCAAACATCTTCAACGGCACCATCACCAGCTGGGATGACCCGGCCATTGCGGCGCTGAACGCCGGTGCCAAACTGCCCAAGGCAGCCATCACTCGGGTGAACCGCTCAGACGACTCCGGCACCACCAAAAACTTCAGCGACTACCTGCACCAAAACGCGCCGGCAGCCTGGCCCAACGACCCGTCAGATACCTTCCCCTACCCGGGTGGCGAAGCGGCGAAAGGCACCTCCGGAGTTGCGGACGCGGTAGCAAACGGCAGCAACACCATCGGGTACGCGGACGCCTCCGCCGCCGAGGCGCGCGGGCTGAGCACCGCCGCCATCAAAGTCGGCGAAACGTTCGTCAGCTACAGCCCCAAAGCGGCAGCTGCAATTCTTGACGTTTCAGAGATCGGCGGCAACACCGAAAACGACCTCAGCATCAAACTCAACCGCACCAGCACCGCAGCGGGCACCTACCCGCTCGTGCTCGTCAGCTACCTGATCACCTGCGAAACCTACGCCGACGCCAACGTGGCAACCCTGGTCAGCAGCTACGCCGACTACCTCGTCAGCGAAGCCGGTCAGCAGGAAGCCGCAAAGGCTGCGGGCGCCGCGCCGCTTTCCAGCAAACTTGCCGAACAAGTTCGCACGGCAATCGCAACCATCTCCTAACCGAACCAAGCGGTGTGGGGCACTCGAACCGGGGTGCCCCACACCCGTGTTCGCAGCCAACCCAACACCCAACACAAAACACCCAACACCCACGAAAGGGGCCCGATGAGCACCCCCCGCACCGTCAGGAGACCAGGAGACATTGTCTTCTCCGGCACCACGCGTGCCGCCGGCATTGTGATTCTGATCAGCCTCGCCGCGGTGGCGCTCTTCCTCATCGGCCAGAGCCTCCCCGCGCTCACGCCGGCGGGCGACAATGAAGCCTCATTCTGGTCAAGCGTGCTGCCACTCGCATTCGGCACGGTGTGGGTCGCCGGAATCGCGCTCATCATCGCCCTGCCCATCGCAATCGGGGTGGCGCTCTTCATCTCACACTTCGCCCCAAGACGCCTCGCCACCGTGCTGGGCTACGTCATCGACCTCCTGGCCGCAGTGCCCTCCGTCGTATTCGGCCTGTGGGGCATCAACGTGCTCGCACCAACCATGCAACCCGTCTACGTGTGGCTCGGCGAACACATGGGCTGGTTCCCACCCTTCTCCGGGCAAGTATCCGGCACCGGCCGAACGGTGCTCACCGTCGCCATCGTGCTCGCGGTCATGATCTTGCCCATCATGACCGCAATCTGCCGAGAAATATTCCTGCAAACCCCCGTGCTGCACCAAGAAGCGGCACTTGCCCTCGGCGCAACCAGGTGGGAAATGATCACCATGGCGGTGCTGCCATACGGTCGTGCGGGCATCATCTCAGCAACCATGCTCGGGCTCGGACGCGCACTCGGCGAAACAATGGCGGTCGCCCTCGTGCTCTCCCCCGCAGTCGTCATCAACATCCTCCTGCTCACCTCAAACAACCCGACCACCATCGCGGCAAACATTGCACTCAACTTCCCCGAAGCATTCGGCCGCGACGTCAACACGCTCATCGCCACCGGCCTGGTGCTCTTCATCATCACCCTGATCATCAACAGCATCGCCCGAATCATCATCAACAAACGCGCCGCATTCACGGGAGCGAACTAACCATGGCAAACGCAATCAGTCTCACCACCAGGCAGCAAAACCCACTCTCAACGTCAAGCCTGCCAAGCTGGGCACCGTGGATCATCCTCGTAGCTAGCGCCTCCATCGTGGCACTCAGCGGGGTGCTCTTCGCGCTCGCCGGCGGCGATGACACCGCAACCCCCCTCGACCTGAATCCGCTCGGGCTCCTCATCGGCACCGGCATCCTCTACACCATCCTGCTCGTCGGCTTCTCCTGGCTCGCTGAAGGCCGCCGCCCAGCCATCAATCGCCTCATGACCACCCTCGTGACCGGCGCGTTCCTCCTCGCGCTCCTGCCCCTCGTGTCGCTGCTCTGGACGGTCGTGCAGGGCGGCATCGGCCGATTTGACGCCACCTTCTTCACCTACTCCATGCGCAACATCACCGGCGAAGGCGGCGGCGCCCTGCACGCCATCATGGGAACACTCCAAATCACGGGCATCGCCACGCTCATCTCGGTGCCCATCGGGCTGCTCACCGCGCTCTACCTTGTGGAATACGCCCAAGGCTGGCTCGGCCGCGCAATCACATTCCTCGTCGACGTAATGACCGGCATCCCCTCAATCGTCGCCGGGCTGTTCGCCTTCGCCCTCTTCGCGCTCTTCTTCGGCCCCGGCGTGCGCATGGGCCTCGGCGGCGCGATCGCGCTGAGCCTCCTCATGATCCCAGTGGTGGTGCGTTCCACCGAAGAAATCCTCAAACTCGTGCCCAACGAACTCCGCGAAGCAAGCTACGCGCTCGGCGTGCCAAAATGGCTCACCGTCAGCAAAGTGGTGCTCCCCACCGCGTTCACCGGAATCATCACCGGCGTCATGATCGCCATCTCACGCGTCATCGGCGAAACCGCCCCGCTGCTTATCATTGCCGGTTTCACCACCGGCATGAACTACAGCATGACAAACGGGCCAGTCATGACACTCCCCGTCTTCGTCTACAACTCCTACGCAAACCCGGGAACAAACGTAACCGCCTACCTGGAACGAGCCTGGGCGGGGGCACTCACCCTCATCGTCATCGTCATGTTACTCAACCTTGGCGCGCGACTCATCGCGGCGCGATTCTCCCCCAAACTGCCACGCTGAGTGCACAGCGCCACCACCAAGGCGAGCCCGGCATCCACCAATTGCAGACGACCACAGAAAGAACCAACCGTGTCAAAACGAATTGAAATCAACGCACTCAACGCCTACTACGGTGCGTTCCACGCGGTATCAGACGTCAACATGACCATCAACCCGCGCAGCGTCACCGCGTTCATCGGCCCCAGCGGCTGCGGAAAATCGACACTGCTGCGCACCCTCAACCGCATGCACGAAGTCATC
The DNA here is from genome assembly GCA_964440395.1 of uncultured Microbacteriaceae bacterium. Classification (GTDB taxonomy): domain Bacteria; phylum Actinomycetota; class Actinomycetes; order Actinomycetales; family Microbacteriaceae; genus CAYTSH01. The sequence continues at coordinate 2,432 of CAYTSH010000059.1, read as the reverse complement.
CCCGGCGCCCGGGTCGAAGGAAATATTCTCGTCGACGGCAACGACCTCTACGGCGACGGGGTGGATCCGGTACTCGTGCGGCGCAGCGTCGGCATGGTGTTCCAGCGACCCAACCCGTTCCCCACCATGAGCATCCGCGAAAACGTGCTGGCCGGGGTGAAACTCAACAACCGCCGCATCAGCAAAAGCGACGCCGACGAACTCGTCGAAACCTCCCTGCGCGGGGCAAACCTGTGGAACGAGGTGAAAGACCGGCTCGACAAGCCCGGATCCGGCCTCTCCGGCGGTCAACAACAACGCCTGTGCATTGCGCGCGCCATCGCGGTGTCACCAGACGTGCTGCTCATGGACGAGCCCTGCTCGGCACTCGACCCAATCTCAACCCTCGCAATCGAAGACCTCATCGAAAGCCTCAAACAGCAATACACCATCGTCATCGTCACGCACAACATGCAGCAAGCCTCCCGCGTGTCCGACCGCACCGCGTTCTTCAACATCGCCGGAACCGGCCAACCAGGCAAACTCATCGAATACGACGACACCACCACCATCTTCTCCAGCCCCGCACTCAAAGCCACCGAAGACTACGTGTCGGGCCGGTTCGGGTAGGCGGGTCGGGTCGGACGGCGGCGCGGGTCGGATAGTGCGGTACGGCGCAGGTCGGACGGCGGCGTGTCTGCCAGCCCGCGCAGGGCACAGAAAAACCGAACCACAGAAACGCCTCTCGGCGCTAGGCCGCTCGAAGCGGCAATTTTTGGAGCCCGGGGTTACTGTGATTCGGCAGACACTATTGTACCCTACCGGGCTGCGGACCAACCGCTCACTGCAACGTTCCCAGCCGCCAGCACCGTGCAGCCACCCGAAAATCCTGCGCCAAATCGCCAAACCGAAACGCCCGACGAACCACCTCGGGGGCGCACTCCCCGCCGTGAGCCAGCTCAGCCCAGCCTGCACGCAGCACGCCGGCGACCGCGGCGGCCCGGTCAAGCGCGTCAGCCGTGCGGCCAATGTGCACCTCAACCAGCAGGGTGTCGGCGAGCGCCGAAAGCTCCCCCGGCCCGGTCGGATCGGCCGCACCACCCACAACCGGGTCGATGGTGCGCAACGCCGCCGCGCCCAAACGGTATGCGAGGCTGTGCGCGTGCGCATCCTGCCGAATCACCGCCCGCAGCAGGTACATGCGCCACAACACCCCGGGCAGTGAACGTTCACTTGCGCCGGACCACAGCTCAGCCATGTCGTCGATGCCGCCGTGCGTGTCAGCTTCCAGGGCACGCAACAGGTGCGGTCCACGAATGGATGCCGCTCCCCCGTCGCCGCCGAGGCTCGCCGCTTCTTCCCGCAGCCTGGTTCGAAGCGCCCACGCCGTTTCGCGAGCGGTTTCGAATCGCAGCGCCGGGTCTGCATCCGGCTGTGATCGATCAAGCTGGCCGGATGGCCGTAACACCGGACGAGGAAACTGGCCAAAATCGTTGCTCACATGCTGCTTTCTGTTCGCCCCCACACCCGCAGCGCGGGATAATTGCCACCCAGTTTACTCGAACCGAGTGGCCTGCACCCGGGTGTGTGCGCGCACCAGCCCCAGCACGGCAACGACCGCGCACAGCGCAAGCAGGAACGTACCGCCAAGCGTAAGCAGGTAGCTCACGTCCGGTGCGTGTGGGTCGTACCCCACCGCACGCACAATGGCGTAGGCAAAACCCGCCCCCATGCCCGCTGCAAGCACCAGGCCGAGGACCATCGGGAGCAGCGCCTCGAGAACGATACTTCGCCGGAGAACGGTGAACGGCATCCCGGCTAATTGAAGCAGGCGGAACGTGCGTTTGCGTTCCAGCGCCGCAGCCGCGGTGCTGAGGGTGACGGTGAAGGCGGAAAGCAGCACCGCTGCGGCCAGCCCCATGTTGGCAAGTTTGGTGAGACCAAAGGCCACGCGCGTCTCGGTGCCGTTGCCTGAGGGGTGCGCGGTGAAGCCTTGCGCGGGTGCATACAGCAGGGTTCGGGCACGATCGATGCTCGCCGGGTCGCCGTCGGTGACCAACACGACGGTCTCGGCCGGGCTGGCGTAAAACTCGTCGAGCGGCAGATCCAACGGTTGTGCAACGGGGCTCCCGGTGTACATCAGCGCGTTGTAGCCCACCCGCACCACCCCGGTGCTGCCTGCGCCCGGAATGCCCATCTCGGTGGCGTCCTCCGCGGTGAGCATCACGTGCAGGTTCGCCGCCTCAAACCGCTCGGGAACCGGACGGAGCACGGCGCCGTGCACGATACCCGCCGCAGCCGCGGCGGAAGAAGGGAACGAATCTGCGAACGCCTGCACCTGCTCGTCTACAGTGGGGTTGCTGGGCTTGGTGGAGGTGCTGGCGGCCGGGGCGGTAGGGGCGCTGGCGGCCGGGGCGGCTGAGGCGCTGGCGTCCGGGGCGGCTGGTGCGTCC
>CAYTSH010000058.1:0-11670 GCA_964440395.1 uncultured Microbacteriaceae bacterium | reverse complement strand
TCTACGCCTGAGGTTCGCAGGTGTTCGGTGGATCCGCTCTCGGTGCTGAATGAAGTCAAATGACTGACGGGGCGACATCCGGCGGTGAATGCCGCCGGGATCGTCGCCACCCACGCACATTCGCAACGCTTTCTGTTTTATTCGGAAGGAAAATTATCAATCCACTTTCATGGCTGCGAGAGCTTTCGTTACGATTGATCTGAGGTAAGCAGAGCGCAGATCGCTCGCCTTGAACTTTTACCATCGAAGACGGCAAGACAGTGCTTAATGTCATTGGACACGGCTCATGTTATGCCTTAGCAACTAGCTAGCGGGAGGGGTATGGCAATGCACTTATCCCTTGTCTTCGCTGCGTTTGGGTTAGAGGCCGGCAACTGCTACTCATGCTGCTGTTGATGCTGGGTACCGCATTGATGCTCGTTGAACCTCGAATCATTGAACCATTATGGCCTGCAATACGTTGTCATAAGTTTCGTGCCCGTCTGCGTTGGCTACGGTGCGACTCGCCGGGCAACGCGGTGAAACTGCGTCACGTACGAGCTCTTTTTGCAAAATAATTCATTGGAAACTGTTATCAAGGAGCTTTCACGGCGGTTGTGGAGCGTGTTACGATTGGCCTGCGAAAAGCAACAGAACGCGATCAGGGTGTCAATGCTGTAGAGATCACCAGAGATTTTTGCCACCCACGAATGCAACGGAGAAGACATGCCTCAGAAGATTGACATTCAAAATCGTATTCTAACGCCCTCGGCTGGAGCAGCGGTAACCGAAGTGGCTGTGCAGCGCCGGGGGTAAGGTATTGAAATTGGGTAGCTGCTGGAACATTGGAGTTGCACGAGTGAAACAGTTTCTGAAGGTTATTAGTGTTGCGCTCTGTGTTCTTGTTGGGGGTGCTGGCTGCACCAGTCAGCACCCCCAGGGGAACGAAGGCGCTGTGGTCGGAACATACACAGGGCCGTGGGCCGATGAATTCGAGCGCATGGCTGCAGAAGGTAACCCTTTTGTGCTCAGCGTGCTAGCAGACAGCGAACTGAGTGACGCCGAAGCCCAAGAAGGACTCGCCGTGATCGAAGACTGTTATCGCTCGCACAACGCCACCGTAACATACGATAAATATGGTTTCGAAACTGTTGAGAGTCTTGACGGAAAGTCAGACCCGATGGAAGTTATGAGCGCTTGCGCGTTTGCCGATGGAGGCATCTGGGTTTTGTATGACCAAATGTCAAAAAATCCAGAAAATCAGAATCAAGAATCGTTAATAGTGGCTTGTCTTATTCGAGAAGGTCTTGTTGAACCCGGGTTCACCGTCGAAGAATTCGCTGAAAATTTCGAAACTGAGCACTTTACTTGGGATCGGAAGGACGAGAAATCTAAAAACTGTTTCAGAGATCCACTCGGAACGGTGCAGTAGTGTGCGACGCCCGCAGTTCTGATTGAGTGCAGTTCAACACATTCAGACCGGTTTGGCAGCTTCAATATCGCACCCGAGCCAGCTACAGTAAAGGAATGACGATGAAAAAGCCCCCACGAGCCCGGCCAAGTGCTGCCCGGGTAGCGCTCACGCTGCTCCTTGTGGGTGTAGTCGGCGTGACCGGCGTTTGCACGGGCATCATCCTTGCAAAACCGCCAAGCCCCACCGCGCTCAGCAGTGCCAAACCCGTCGAAACAGTCCCCATCACTGGTCGCAGCTACGACGACCGACGCACCGTTGAAATTGCGGTCACCGAAGCGCAAGAACGCACCATTGTGGCACCCGGCGACGGAAAAATCACCGCCACCACATGCCAGCCGGGCGCAACATTCACCTCAACCGACAGCAGCTACAGCCTCGACGGCATCCCCGTGCTCAACCTCGCAACCGCGGTGCCCCTCTGGCGCGACCTGGCCGTTGGTGATAAAGGTGAAGACGTCGAAGCCCTCCAAACCGAGCTGCAACGCATCGGCTACAACCTCACCCCCAACGGGGTCTACAACCAGGCCACCCTCGGGGCGGTGCGGGACCTCCTCAAGCAAGCCGGGCATCCCACATGGAAAGAAGCGCAACTAGAACAACGCTACGTGCAATGGCTGCCCGCCACCACTGTGAGCGTGGCAAGCTGCGCAATCGAACTCGGGCAAAACGTGAAGACTGACGACACCGTCGCCACCCTGCCCGGTGCCGTCACTGGCGCGGCAATCACCGTGCTGCCCCAACAAGTCGCCCCCGGGGAACGCGCCCTCATCATTGATGAACAAACCTACGACGTGAGCGACGACGGCACCATCACCAACGCCGAACAGTTACAACGCCTCGCCACCAGCCCAAGCTACCTCTTCAGCAAACGCGCCGAAAGCAACAAAATCAACGGCTCATTCCTGCTCGCCGCGCCCATCCAGGCGCTCATCGTGCCGCCCGGAGCCATCACCCAAGTGCAGCAAGGCAGCGGCTGCGTCGTCGCAGACGGGCAAACCAAACCAGTCAACATCATCGGATCTGAACTCGGACAAACCTTCGTAACATTCGCAGACGGCAGCACCCCAACGGCGGTCCAGCTGAACCCCGCGAAAGACACCACATGCTAGCAAGAAAGCCGACCCGCAGAGCGCGGCCAGCCGCACACGCGGCACCACCCGGCCCGCAAACCGGCGTGCGCCTCACCGACGTGGGGCACCGCTTTCGCCAAGGCCCCTGGCTGTTCACCAACATCACCCTAGAACTCCACCCCGGGCACGTCTACGCCCTCACCGGGCCGTCAGGTTCCGGCAAAAGCACACTCCTCAGCCTCCTCGCCGGCTGGGAACAACCCGCACACGGCAGCATCGAACACCCCGCCAACGCCGGTCGCACCAGGTGGGTGTTCCAAAACCCCTACGGGGTGGCCGCCCGCACCGCCCTCGACCACGTGGCACTGCCGCTGCTCGCCGCCGGCCACACCCCAACCGCGGCAGACGAACACGCCCACACCCTCCTCAAACGCTTCGGGCTCGCACACGCCGCCCACCGCCCCTACCGCTCCCTCTCCGGCGGCGAAGCGCAACGCCTCATGATCGCCCGCGGAGTCGCCAGCCAACCGGCACTCTTCCTCGTCGACGAACCAACCGCGCAACTCGACCTCGCCACCGCCGCCGAAGTAAACACCGCCCTCGCCGCGCTCGCCGGCAACAACGACGCCGACAACGCGGTAAAACAAACCATCGTCGTTGTCGCCACCCACGACGAACGCACCCGCGACGCCTGCACCGACCACATCGACCTGCGTGACTACCAGCCGTCTCAGGAACCCCGCGCGCAGGCCGGGCACCCAGCAGAGCCCGCAGCCGAGCACCAGGCCTTGCCCCCAGCCGAGCGAGCCCGCGCATGATTCTGCGCGCGATTTTCCGCGAAGCCTGGCGAAACATCCTCAGCGGCACCACCCGGGTAGTGTTGCTGACGTTGCTGCTGGCCGCGGCATCCACCACATTGATCGCCGCGGAACTCACCACCGTGCACACCATCGTGCGCAGCGCCGCCGAATATCAGGCAGCGGGGGCGAGCATCACCACAATCAGTGCACCCGGCAGGATTGACCCGAATCGTTGCGTGGCGCTCGGCACGCTACCGGGGGTGCGGGCTGCGGGCGCGATTCGACAGGCAGACACCAAAATTGTGGCGGCCGCGCTGCCCTCCACCAGCATCCCGCATTTTCACACCACACCCGGATTCGCCGACGTGCTACACGCCACCCGCGTCGACAACGCGGGCGTGATCCTCTCCGACCAAGCCGCCGAAGCGCTCGCGCTCGCCCCCGGCGACAGCCTCGCCACTATTGGGTTTGGCGATGTCGCGGTGGCCGGTGTGTACGCCTACCCCAACGACGGCCGCCGCCCCGGATTCGGGTATGCGGTGCTTGCCGAGGTGCCTACCGCCCCAATCAATGGGGTGGATGCCGTGGCTGGCTCCTTCGACGAGTGTTGGCTCGACGTGTGGCCGGCAAACCCGCAAGTCACCTCGCTGCTGAACAGCACCCTGCTGCCAGGCTCCGAGCAGGAGCAGACCCCGCAAGTTGCGCAACTCAACGGGAGCCTGGGGCGCTCGTTTCACGGTGCCGAACTCTACGCTGAACGGCTCACCCGATTCGCGCCGGCCGTGGCGGCAATATTTGGCGTGATTCTGGGTTTCATTGCGCTCAGGTTGCGACGCATCCACATCGCTTCGGCGCTGCATCTGGGGGTCCGTCGCCGGGATGTGACGCTCATGGTTGCGATTGAACAGCTGGCCTGGGTGTTGCCCGCACTGCTGCTCATGGCTGACGTGACCGCGTGGTTTCTCGTCACCGGGCCAGCCGACGAGGTTGCTGTAACGGTGCGTCTTGCGGGTGCGATTGCGGGTTGCGCCGTGCTGGGAACCGTGTTCGGGGCGATGTTCGCGCTGCTCACCACCAGGGAGCGGCACCTGTTCCGCTATTTCAAAGAACGGTAACGTGCGCGGGCGGGTGCCCGCGGGCCTGGTGGTTGCGCTGTCTTCGGGCTGCTGCGCGTGGGCGCGCAAGGGGAGGTCGATGCTCAGGACTTTCCCAGCAAATCTTTATCTAAACATAATATCATTGCATTGACTTGGAACCTGCACTATAAGAGAAGAGCGCTCTGCAATGCCACCTGCAACACCCCACACATCTGCGCGCCCACAACCGCAGCCAGCAAAGATCGTTAATCGACTCCTGCTGAAAACCGCCGCTGGGGTTGCCGTCGTCGGCGCACTGCTCTTCGGGGGCGCCGTCAGCCCCGCAAACGCGGCGGGCGGAACCTTCGCCGTTGCCTCAGTAACGCCCCTCACGCCCACCGTTACCTCAGGAAATCCCGCCTCATTCGTCATCAACTACACCTGCGCCGGAGCCGGCACCTGTGATGTCGCAAAACTGTCGCTCATCGCCGAACGAAGCAACTGGAGCTACCCCGCAACCAACAGCGCGCCCCGCATATCGGTCAGCTCGGGCGATGCCTACTTCGTCACAACAGGCGCCGCCACCAACCCCGTGCTCACCGCGCAGGGTTCAATACCGGCCGGCACCTCGGGGCAGATCACCGTGACGCTCGACACACCCTTCGCCGCCTACATCCCCAACGGTGCCGAGTGGAAAGTCAGCGCGAGTGGCAGCGCGAACGGTTCCACGGCATCCCCCATAGTGAGCGGAATCGTGACGACCACCGCAACCAACGGAACCCTCACGCTCGCGAAAAGCGCCCCAGCCACAATCGTTGCCGATGAAGACGTCACCTACACCATCGCCCCAAGCTACACCAGGCCAACGTCAGCCGGTCGCGGAAGCACCGGTTTCGAATCAATAACCATCACCGACCCGCTCCCGGCGGGTTCCACCTTCGTCTCCGCAGACAACGGCGGCACCTACGACGCCGCAACGCACACTGTCACCTGGGTGCTTCGCCCAAACCCGGGCAGCACCGTCCTCACCGCAGCCAACGTAACCGTTGGTGCAACGATTCGATTCCCATCAACAACCTTCAGCGGCGGGCAAAACGTCACCAACGTCGCCACAGCAACCGGCAAAGTGCTGCCAACGACCGGCCAGCCTGCGCCGCAGGTCATCGCGAATGCCTCCGTCACCCGTGCCGTGGCCGCAGCGACCTACGCCGCCGGTTTTGTGAAGAACGCATCCACCACCGCGGTTGAACCTGGAATGGAGCGATTCTTCCAACTGCGCGCAACCAACCAGTCCAACCTGCCGGTGAACATCAGATTCATCGACGCCATGCCCTGCCAGCTCAACTCGGTCTACACCCAACGACTCGTCCCGCAACTCTGCGCGAATCCCGGCTACGTTGTGACACACTTCGTCGCCAGCGCCTTCGGCGGTGCCGCGGTGCTGCCCATCGACGGCGCAACCATCGCCTACGTTCTGGCCTCCGGAGCCACCGGCACCTACACCGTTCCAGCCGGCGATAGCGAGGTAACCCTCGCCGAGATGGGACTCAGCACCGCCGACCCAATCTCGTCATTCGAGTTCACCTACGGTGCAACCGTGCTGCCCGCAGCCTCACTAGCGTTGAACGTGTTTGGCTACACGGCACTCGACTTTCCTGTTGGCACAAGCGATGCGAAAATGACCAACTGTGCCGACGCCGCAATCGTGAAAAACTCCGTTCAGGTGGCAATGGCGTCGGCACCCTTCTGCCGCACCCTCAACGTTGCGCCCGTGAAAAACACCCCCCGATACGAAATATTTCAGGGCATGACCGCGAACGGCGGGGTGATCACCACGAACAAGCCCTTCCCGCTCAGCGTGACACTGACCGACCACTACGGTCGCAGTCCAATCCAGCCCACCCTCACCTCGCTGCTGCCCGCAGGCGTCCGCGTCGCCCCTGGCGCCGTGCCCACCGTGACCAGCGGCAACGCTGACGCGTCGCTCGTTGAACTGACCACCACGACAGACAGCGCGACCGGGCGGCAGCGCGTGACCCTCAGCTGGCCGCAAGCAACCGATCCAGCCGCGCCGCTCGGCACCGTCACCGCGCCGGACACGAAAAACCGAACCGTGCGACTCAGCCTTCAACTGGTGGCAGACGGCAGCGTGCCCGCGGGTACGATCACCACCGTGTTTGGCGTCACCGATCCGAGCGTTCCTACCTTCACCACCCGCGATTGCGACAATGTGGTGCAGGGTGATCAGTGCCAACACAACCTCGTCATCCCGGTTGCGGCGTCAGGGAACGCCGCCGCAGAAATCGAACTCAACGGTGATCTTACCGCCAGCGGTTTCGTTGGCGAAACCGACTATTCCGCGGCCGGCGGCACCGTAGACTGGCGAATCCTGCTCGAAAACACAGGAAACATTGGGATTCGCGACTTTGTTGCCTACTCCATGCTGCCGCGGGTGGACGACACCCTCGACTTCCCCGCGGTGGGAACTCCTCGAGGATCAACCTTCACGCCCGTGTTTCAGGGCATCACCTCGCTGCCACTCGGCGTCGAACTGCAGTACTCCGCCGCAGCGAACCCGTGCCGTCCCGAAATCCTCAGCGACAATCCTGGCTGCGTGAACGACTGGTCCAGCGTTGCCCCCGCCGACATCACCACGGTGAAAGCAATCCGCGTGAACACCGCTCCCGGTGTCACGCTCCCGCCACAAACGCGACTCGCGACTGACCTGCGGCTCTCAGTGCCCGCGGGAACCCCCAGAGACGCGCAAGCAAACGGCTCAGTAACCTTCATCGCCACACCCGTGAACATCGGCGTGGCTCTTTCACCCACCGAATCAACCGTGCGTTCACTGATCGTGCCCGAAACCGGCCTCGAGGTGACGAGCCTGCTGAACGGTGTCGCCGCGCCAGCAGAAACTGACGCAGTGTTTGCTGCGCCCGGTTCGGACATGAACGCCACGTTCGTCGTTCGCAACACCGGTTCGCTGCGGCTCACCGATATCGTCGTCACGAACACTGCACTCGCAGCCGCCGATATCACCTGCCCGGCCACCGAACTCGAACCCGGCGAAAAAATGGTGTGCACCGCAACAATCCCCGCCCCAGCAATCGGTTCGGTGCACACCAGCACCGTCACCGTCACCGCCCAACCGGTCGGTGCCGGCTCAGCGGCGACGGCAGTCGGACCAGTCCTTACCCGCGCCGCCGAGGCCTGGGCCGTGACCGAAGCGCCCGCGCCGAGCATGACCCTCACCAAGACGGTGCAGCAGGTCTCAGACTCGAACGGCAACGGCATCACCGACGCTGGCGACGACGTTGACTACGAATTCGTCATCAGCAACACCGGAAATATTGCGCAGCTCGACCTGCGCCTCATCGACGAAATGCTCGCCCAAGAAGATATCGCCATCCGGTGCGAACCCGCCCTCACCGCCCTGGTGCTCGCACCCGGTGAAACGGCCACCTGCGCTACCGAAACGCCCTACACCGTGCGATCCGTCGACGTGCAGGCCGGTCAACTGCTCGTCAACCATGCCAGCGTCACCGCGAGCACCGAACTTGCCGGTATCAACGTGCTGCCCGCCTACGCAACAGCAAGCCTGCTGGTTGAACAGGCGAACCCCTCCATCGTGCTTGAAAAGCGGATTGGGTCGATCAGCGACCAGAACGCAAACGGCAAGGTGAACCTTGGCGATGGCATCCTGTACGAGTTCACCGTCACCAACAACGGAAACGTGCCACTGCAAGCCCCGCTTGTGAACGACGAACTGCTCGACGACGCAGGCATCGCCGTGACCTGCGCTGAATCAACCCAGCCGGGAACGCTCGCCCCCGGTGAAGCCATCACGTGCCGTGCCGCAGCCGAGTATCTCGTTACCGCAGACGACGTTGTGGCAACCAAGGTGGTAAACAGCGCCTCGGCAGCCGCGATAGACCCCAGCGGTGCCAACGTTGCAAGTGCCACTGATACCGTCACCGTTCAGGTAGCCAAACCCACCGCTGATGATGATGATTTCGTTACGGCAGACGATGGGTTCGCGGACGCAAGCGGCAACGACACCAGCAAGGCCGACGCCGCCAGTGCCGCAGCCAGCGCAAGCGCGGCCAACGGAACCGCCAGCGCAAGCGCTGCAAACGGTACCGCCAGCGCAAGCGCTGCCAATGGGGATGCCGCGAGCACTGCCAGCGGTGACGCCGCGAACACTGCCAACGGGAATGCCAGCTCAAGCACTGCCAACGGCAACCCAAGAACCAAACCGCTTGCGCACACCGGAACCTCGATGAGCGTGGCTGAACTCGCCGGAATGATCGGTCTGCTCGCAATGCTCATGCTCGCAGCACTCTGGCTGCTCAGCAGGAAGCGCGGCGCCGCAACCCGCTAAGCGCGGCGCCGCAACCCGCTAACCGCGACGGCCAAACAACACGTGCAACAGCGGCAGCAGCGACAACGAGAACAGCACCGCGCCAAGCCCGGGATCATCCGTGCGCAGCACGGCCCCGGTGACAAGAAGCCCAGAAAACAGCACCGCCGAAATAAGCCGGCGCGCCGTTTGCTCCAACACATCAACCCGCCGGCGGAGGCGAGGCGAGTCAACGCTCACTGTGCCTCGGTCGAGCGCGGTGAGCAGGGCATCCAACCGGCCAGGCAATTGAAGTGCAGTTCGGGTGCTGCGCGCCACACTGTTCACCACATCCGCCACAACACCGCCCGACTCTGCACGCAGCAACTCGGCGGCAAACGGTTGCACCGATTCCCACACGTTATATTCCCGATCCAAACCGCCACACACGCCAGAAACGAGTGAGGCGGTGCGGCCAATGAGGAGAAAATTTTCGGGCAGTTGGAACGGCATTGCGCGAATAAGATGGCCAAACTGCAGCCCAAACTCCCGCAACTCGCGCGGATCAATCTCGCGCAGCTCCGAAAAGTCCAAACCACCGAACCGGTCAAAAATCTCGACCAACGCGCGTTCAAGTTCACCCATGTCCGCCGACGGAAGCAACACACCCAACCGGTTAATCCCGTCAACAATGCCGGCAGCGTCACGCGCCGCAGCCGCAATGAGTAGCCGCCGAAGATCGCCAAGCAGCCGATCAGGCACCTGACCCATCATGCCGAAGTCGATGAACGTGATGCGCCACGGGTGCTCACTGCCCGCAGGGTTCGGGGTGACGAACAGGTTGCCCGGGTGCGGGTCCGCGTGAAACACGCCCTCAATGAACAGTTGGCGGAACATGATTTCCGAAAACACCGCCGCAACCGCGCGCGGATCAATCCCCGCCGCTGCAAGCCCCGCAACGTCCATCAACTTAATCGCAGACACATCTTCCAGCGTCAACACGCGCCGCGTGGTGCGTTCCCACACCACCGCGGGGGCGGCTACGCGCGCATCATCCGCGAACATTGCCGCAAACGATTCCGCGTTCGCGGCCTCGTTCAGGTAATCAATCTCCTCCACGCAGGTGGTGGCGAACTCCTCGGCCAATTTTGGCATATCCGCCCGGTCGGACACGATGCGCACCCGGCTCAGCCAGCCCGCAACTTTCCGCAACGCGGCGAGATCCACCGCAACCACATCGGCAATGTTCGGGCGCTGCACTTTCAGCACCACGGCATCCAGACCCGTTTCTTGAGCGTCGTCCGGCTGCAGCACCGCCCGGTGCGCCTGCCCGAGGGAAGCGGCGGCCAACGGGGTTGGATCCACCCAGGCGAACGCGCGTTCAAGCGGCATGCCAAGTTCCGTTTCGACCGCGGCGCGGATTGCTGCAAACGACTCGGCAGGCACCTCATCTTGCAACCCCGCAAGTTCGTCGGTGAACTCTTTCGGCAGCACGTCGAGCCGCGTCGACATGAACTGCCCCAGTTTGATCATCAGCCCCGTCAAGTCCACGGCGAGCACGTGAAACTTGCGCCCAAAGCGCTGCAACCGCCTTGTGCGGGTGCGTTCAGTAATCCAACTGGCGCCGATTCGCGGCAGCAGCAGTTCAAAAAACCAGGTGACCGCAAGGTTTGCGCCGGCGAACCGAACAATTTTGCGGTAGCGTTTGCGAAACACCCGAGCGCTGGGGTGGCGGTTGCGGTGCGGTAAGAGTGCGTCCTGCCCGGGCTCTGCTGGTTTCAATTGGTGAGGATGCTGTGCGTGCGTCTCAGCCGACACGTACGCTCAGTCCTCGGCGAGAATCGCGTACAGTGCCCTGCGAGCCTCGTGCAATATTTCTGTGCCGCGCTCGATCTGCGTTGCGGTGCCGGAACGGCCGAGCTGCGCTGCCGCCTGCGCGAGTGCAAAACCAGCTTTGGGGAGTGCGGTGTGGGCTGCCGACCGGTTTGCGGTTGCCGGCTCCCACAGTGCCTCATTCGCAACCTCCGCAGCTGCCTCGGTGCCCGCCTCGGTGAGGGTGTAGGTTTTGCGACCGTTCGATTCTGCCGTGGAGAGAAGCCCCTCCTCGGCCATGAGCTGCAGTGTGGGGTAGACGGAACCGGCACTGGGTTTCCAGGATCCGCCGCTGCGCTGTTCGATCTCGCGAATAATTTGGTAGCCGTGCATTGGTTGCTCGTGCAAGAGCGACAGGATGGCTGTGCGCACGTCGCCGCGCCCCGCTCGGGTGCCTGTGCGTTTTTCGATGGCGCCAAGCACCTGGTCAACCATTTGGCGCACCCCATCGGTGGTGTTGCCAATGTCGAATTTGCCGGTGGAAAATGTTGCATTCATGATGCCTCCAGAACGTTGAGCGATACTCAACGATACATCGGTTCGCGCTGGGTGGCAAGGGGTGGGTGCGGGCGGCACCCTGCCGCCGCGGCGCCCTACGACTGCGGCAGGGCGCCGGGGAATGCGACGAACGTTTGCCGTTGCCGCCCGAGGCCGGCAATTTCGATTTCGCACACGTCCCCGGGTTGCAGGTAGGGGAACCTGCCGGAAAGCGCCACCCCTTCGGGTGTGCCGGTGAGCACCAGGTCTCCCGGTTCGAGCACCAGGTATTGGCTGAGGTGCCAGATGATGTAGTCAACATCGAAAATCAGGTCTGCTGTGGTTGAGTCTTGGCGCGGTTCGCCGTTTACCCAACTGCGCAGTCGCAGGTTGCGGTGGTCAACCTCGTCGGGGGTGACGAGCCAGGGTCCGGTTGGGTTGAACCCTGCGGCTGCTTTTCCTTTGGACCATTGGCCGCCGGAGACTGCCAGTTGAAAGTCGCGCTCTGACAGGTCGTTTGCGGTGACAAATCCCGCAATGTGTGCCGCGCTGTCGCTAGGCGAGTCGAGGTAGCTGGTGCGTT
>CAYTSH010000057.1:0-11673 GCA_964440395.1 uncultured Microbacteriaceae bacterium | reverse complement strand
GGCGTGACGGTGGAAACGATCGCGCTGGCTGCCGAGGCGGGGGCGGACACGTTTGTGGCCGGTTCGAGCGTGTTCCGCGGGGTTCCGGCCGAGCGCATTGCCGAGTTGCGTCAGGCTGCGGCGGCGCACCGCAGCCATTCCCGCTGAACTGGCGGTGCGAACGCCGCGGGCGCAGAAACCGGGTAGCCTTGATAAGGTGAAGTCCTTTGAAGCCCTTTTTGCTGAGTTATCCGAAAAAGCAGTGAGCAGACCCGCCGGGTCTGACACGGTTGCCCGTTTGGACGCTGGCGTGCATCAGATTGGCAAAAAAATCATCGAGGAGGCCGCCGAAGTGTGGATGGCAGCCGAGTATGAGGGCGACGAGGCCACCGCTGAGGAGATTTCGCAGCTGCTGTATCACGTGCAGGTGCTCATGATCGCCAAAGGCCTCTCACTGCAAGATGTGTACCGGCACCTGTAGGGGCGTGCGCCTGCGCTGGGAACCCGAACAATGATTCGTTTTGTGAAGAAGAAAGTGTATTGATGCTGCGCATTGCCGTTCCAAATAAGGGTGCACTGGCCGAGACGGCCGGGCTGATGCTCGCCGAGGCGGGCTATTCGCTGCGCCGCGACCCCAAACAGCTGGTGCATACCGATCGTGAAAACGATGTTGAACTGTTTTACCTGCGCCCACGCGACATTGCCACCTATGTGGGCTCGGGGGCGCTGGATGTGGGCATCACCGGCCGAGATTTGCTCCTCGACTCCGATTCAACGGCGCACGAGGTGATGAGCCTCGACTTTGCCCGCTCCACGTTCCGCTTTGCCGGGCCGATTGGTGCCTTTCAGCACCTCAACGACCTGGAGGGGCTGCGCATCGCGACGAGTTACCCCGAACTGCTGCGCGCATTCCTTGCCGAGCAGAACGTGCGCGCCGAGTTGGTGCGCCTGGAGGGTGCGGTGGAGTCCGCGGTGCGGCTGGGCGTGGCCGACGCGATTGCCGACGTGGTGGAGACCGGTGCGACCCTACGGGCTTCCGGGCTGGAAATTTTTGGACCGGTCATTTTGCGCTCGAGCGCCGTGCTCATCGGCGGGGCACACCCGGCGGCTGGGCAGCAAACACTCGTCCGCCGCCTGAACGGCGTGCTGGTAGCCCGGCAGTATGTGCTCCTCGACTACGATCTGCCGGCTGCGGCGTTAGACGCCGCCACCAACATTGCCCCTGGCATCGAATCGCCAACCGTTTCGCCGCTGCGCGATGCAGACTGGGTCGCGGTTCGCGTGATGATTCCCCGCGCGGACGCCAATCGCACCATGGATGCGCTCTACGAGCTCGGGGCGCGGGCGCTCCTGGT
The DNA here is from genome assembly GCA_964440395.1 of uncultured Microbacteriaceae bacterium. Classification (GTDB taxonomy): domain Bacteria; phylum Actinomycetota; class Actinomycetes; order Actinomycetales; family Microbacteriaceae; genus CAYTSH01. The sequence goes on along the minus strand of CAYTSH010000057.1, from coordinate 10,339 downwards.
GACCGCGATCCACGCAGCCAGACTCTAACCCACCCCGCAACCACCAGGAGGAGCAGCGCATGAGCGTACCAATTCGAGTCATCCCCTGTCTCGACGTGGCCGGCGGCCGCGTCGTGAAGGGCGTGCAATTCCAGGGTCTGCGTGATGCCGGCGACCCGGTCGAGCTGGCGCGCGCCTACTACGAGCAGGGTGCCGACGAGTTGACTTTTCTTGATGTCACCGCAACGGTTGATGACCGGTCGACCACCTACGACGTGGTGCAGCGAACCGCGGAGCAGGTGTTTATCCCGCTCACGGTGGGTGGCGGGGTGCGCAGCGTCGAGGATGTCTCCCGCCTGTTGGGGCACGGCGCCGACAAGGTTGGCGTGAGTAGCGCCGCGGTCGCCCGCCCCGCACTGATCAACGAAATCGCCAACCGATTTGGCAACCAGGTGGTGGTGCTTTCGATGGATGTGAAACGGTCCGATCGGATGCCCTCCGGCTTCGTCGTGACCACCCACGGTGGCAGAACAGAAACTGACGTCGACGCGGCGGTGTGGGCCGCCGAGGCTGCCGAGCGCGGCGCGGGGGAGCTGCTGGTGAACTCGATTGACGCCGACGGCACGCTCGCCGGTTTTGACCTGGAACTCATCGCACTGATGCGGGGACTGGTGCAGGTTCCCGTAATCGCATCGGGCGGTGCCGGGGCGCTGGAACATTTCGCACCCGCGGTGCAGGCCGGCGCTGACGCCGTGCTCGCCGCCTCAATTTTTCACGACGGGGTGTTCCGCATCGCCGAGGTCAAACAGGCGCTCACCGAGGCGGGAGTGTTGGTGCGGTGATGAACCAGGCCACGGCATCCACCCAGGTGATTGCGGGCGTGTTGGATCGCGTCTCGTTTCAGGCTGACGGCCTCGCCCCGGCCATTGTGCAGGACCACGAAACCGGGCGGGTGCTCATGCTGGCCTGGATGAATCGCGAGGCGCTGCGCCGCACACTCACCGAGGGGCGCGTGACGTTCTGGTCGCGGTCGCGGCAGGAGTATTGGCGCAAAGGCGACACGTCTGGTCACGCGCAATTTGTGCAGGAGGTTGCGCTGGACTGTGACGCGGACACCGTGCTGGTCCGGGTGCGCCAGGTGGGCGCCGCCTGTCATACCGGCTCGTTTTCGTGTTTCGATGATCGCTTGGTGGATGCCGTGGTGCTGCCCCAGCCCGCCCCGCCGCTGCCAGCCGCCCCCGCGTTCACCCCCGCCGCCACCTCACCGAAAGGGCACTGATGTTTGCCGTACCAACCGCCACCAACGCCGCCACGCCGATGACCGGTTCCACCACCCGGGACGAGTTTGTTGCGCTGTGCGCAACCCACCGAGTGGTTCCGGTCACCCGGGTGTTGTTCACCGATGCGGACACGCCGGTTTCGATTTACCGCAAACTGGGTGGGGGCGCGCCGGGCACGTTTTTGTTGGAATCCGCCGCGCAGGGCGGCGTGTGGACCAGGTTTAGTTTCATTGGCGCCGGGTCGTTTGGGTTGCTCACGCAGGTCGGCGATCGTGCCGCCTGGATAGATTTGGGGTTGCCGGCGGAGCGGCTGTTGGACACGCCGCTGGAGCAGCTCAGCCCCCTCGACGCGGTGGCTGCGGTGCTTGAGCGGTGGTCGGGGCCTGAGGTTCCCGGTTTTCCGCCACTCGCCGGCGGCCTGGTCGGCTTTATCGGTTGGGAGGCGGTGCGCGAACTGGAGCAGTTGCCCGATGCGCCGCCGGCCGAGGTTGCGGTGCCGGGGCAGTCGCTGAGTTTCGTGTCTGAGCTGGTGGTGATTGATCACCGAACCGGCACGGTCTCGCTGGTGGCTAATGTGCTGAACGATGGGGTTGTTCCGGTGGCGGAGGCCTGGGAGGATGCCCGGCGTCGGCTGGATGCGGTGCAGGCTCGGCTGAGCGCACCGACGGCATCCCCCATTGCAACAATCGATATGAACGCTGTGGCCGAGCCGCACCATCGCAGCGAGCGGCAGTTTTATTTGGACTCGGTGGAGCGGGCGAAGCGGCACATTGTTGACGGGGATATTTTTCAGGTGGTCATTTCGCAGCGGTTCGAGCTGGCGTGTCAGGCCGACCCGCTGGATGTGTACCGCGTGTTGCGGCATGTGAATCCGAGCCCGTATTTGTATGTTCTTTCGCTCGTTGACCCGCAGGGCGTGCCGTTTTCGATTGTGGGTTCGAGCCCGGAGGCGCTCGTTACGGTGCAGCACGGTCAGGTGATGACGCACCCGATTGCGGGTTCGCGGCCGCGCGGTGCGACGTTGGAGGAGGATTTTGCGCTCGAATCTGAGTTGCGGGTGGATGAGAAGGAACGCGCCGAGCACCTGATGCTGGTGGATTTGTCTCGCAACGACCTTTCGCGGGTGTGCGACCCGGCCACGGTGACGGTGACGGAGTTTATGCGCATCGAACGATTTAGTCACATTATGCACCTGGTTTCGACGGTGGAGGGCACGTTGCGGCCGGACGCCTCGCTGGTTGATGTGTTCCGCTCCACGTTCCCAGCGGGAACGCTGTCGGGGGCGCCGAAGCCGCGCGCTTTGGAGATTATTGACGCGCTGGAGCCTGCCCAGCGCGGCGTGTATGGTGGCGTTGTGGGGTATTTTGGTTTGACGGGTGCCGCGGATTTGGCGATCGCGATTCGCACGGCGACGATTCGCGATGGGGTTGCGACCGTGCAGGCGGGCGGCGGGTTGGTTGCGGATTCGGTGCCCGAGTCGGAGTTCATCGAGTCGCGGAATAAGGCGGCTGCGCCGTTGCGAGCCGTGGCGATTGCCAACACCATCACGCGGGTATGAGCGAGCAACCGGTAACGTCTGCCGCACCGTCGTCGAAGCTGCGGGTGTTGCTGCTGTTGTGGCTGCTGTGCGCGTTGATTGCTCTGACGCTGGGCCGGGAGTGGCTGATTGTTGCGTTGCGGGAGCCGATTGGTGGCGAGCAGGACCTGCGGGTGTCGGGGCAGCAGGCTTCGGGCGGGGTGGCGTCGCTGGTGTTGAGCGCGGCCGCGGCCGGGGTGGCGTTGTTGCTGGCGGGTCGGGTGTTTCGCGTGGTGTTGGGGGTGTTGGTGGCGCTGTTGGGTGGGTGCGTCGTGTGGGCGGTTGCGGCAACGCTTGCTGACCCGCTGTTGGCTGCCGGACCGCTGCTTTCTGAGCGTTCGGGCATTTCGGGTGCCGCGTCGCTGCTGCAATTGGTGGATGCGTGGCGCTGGTCGTTCTGGCCTGGCGTTGCGCTGGGGCTGGGTGGTGCACTGGTGTTGTGCGGTGTGGCGGTGGTGGTGCTTGCACCTCGGTGGCCGCTGGGTGGTGCCCGGTATCGTGCGGTGCGGTTGGTGCCCGTGGATGATGCGGGGCCGAGCGATGGGTTCGAGAACGGACAGGCCGCCGCGGCCCAGCCTGGCGCTGGTGAGGGCTCGCCTTCGAGCACCGCAGATGAGGTTGGCGGGGCCGACTGGATTCAGGAGTGGGATTCGCAGCGGGACGCATAGTTGTCGATGAATGTTTCGCCGCCTGGTGGCTAAATAGGTGTTGCGCCCGGATGCTCGCTAGACTTGTTGAGCACGCCTAAGTTTGAGGAGTTTCATGAGTACCGAACACGTTGAGCCCGGCCACGGGGATTCACCCGCAGCATGGACCGCTGTGATTCTGATGTTGGTTGCCATTGCGGTGGGCACCGCCGCGTTTTATTTCAGCGTGGTGTGGCTGGTGTGGGTCTCTGCCGGGGTGACCGCGCTCGGACCGGTGGTGGGCGCGATCATGGCCAAGGCTGGCTACGGTGTGCATGGACCAAAGTTTGTCCCGAAGAAGGTGGAGCACTGACGTGCTTTCTTCATTGATGGCCGGTGCGCGTGCTGATGCGGCACTTCGGCGCGAGCACGTGTCGCTCGCACAGGTTGAGGCGGCCGCGCTCGATCAGGCACCGGCGTTGGACGCCCTCACCCTGTTGCAGCCCGAAGACGTGGTGAAGATTATTGCTGAGGTGAAACGCGCCAGCCCGTCTCGGGGCGAACTTGCTGAGATACCCGATCCGGCCGCGCTTGCCTCACTCTATGAGGATGGCGGCGCGAGCGCGGTGAGCGTGCTGACGGAAGGTCGCAAGTTTGGCGGCTCGTTGGACGATTTGCGGGCGGTTCGGCAGGCGGTGAGCGTGCCGGTGCTGCGCAAGGATTTCATTTCTGAGGCGTACCAGGTTTTTGAGGCTCGTGCTGCCGGCGCTGACTTGGTGTTGTTGATTGTTGCCGGGTTGGAGCAGCACACGTTGCAGGAGCTCTACACGCTCATTGCCGAGCTGGGAATGACGGCGTTGGTGGAGACGCACGACGCCGACGAGGTTTCTCGGGCGCTGGACATTGGGGCTGAACTTGTTGGGGTGAACGCCCGCAATCTGTCCACGTTTGAACTGGACCGTGACCTGTTTGGTCGGCTGGCTGATCAGATTCCGTCGGGTGTGATTCGTGTGGCTGAGTCTGCGGTGCAGTCTGCCGAGGATGTGGCGCATTACCGGCGTGACGGTGCGGATGTGGTGTTGGTTGGTGAGGCGCTGGTCACGGGGGACCCGCTCGCAACGCTGGCGCATTTTTTGGCTGTTTAGCCGCGTTTTCGCGGAAAAGATTGGACGTGTGTATGTCGTTACGTGCTGAAACAGGCCCGTATTTTGGTGAGTTTGGTGGCCGCTTTGTGCCGGAGTCGCTGATTGCGGCGTTGGACGAGTTGAGCGCCGCGTACGACGCGGCTCGGCATGATCCCGAGTTCGTGGCTGAGCTTGCGCAGTTGCATCGCAGCTACACGGGGCGGCCTTCCATTATTACCGAGGTGCCCCGTTTTGCCGCGCACTGCGGGGGCGCGCGGGTTATTTTGAAGCGCGAGGATTTGAATCACACCGGTTCGCACAAGATTAACAACGTGCTGGGTCAGGCGCTGCTGACGAAGCGCATCGGCAAGTCGCGGGTGATTGCCGAGACGGGTGCCGGGCAGCACGGTGTCGCTTCCGCGACGGCCGCCGCACTGTTTGGCCTGGAGTGCACGGTGTATATGGGCGAGGTGGATACGGAACGGCAGGCGTTGAACGTTGCGCGGATGCGTGTGCATCGTGCGCAGGTGGTTGCCGTGTCGTCGGGTTCTCGCACGCTGAAAGATGCGATTAACGAGGCGATGCGCGACTGGGTAACGAATGTGGAGCACACGAATTACCTGTTCGGCACGGTTGCCGGGCCGCACCCGTTTCCGGCAATGGTGCGTGACTTTCAGAAGATCATTGGCGAGGAGGCGCGCGCGCAGGTGCTGGAGTTGACCGGTCAATTGCCGGATGCCGTGCTCGCCTGCGTCGGCGGCGGCTCGAACGCCATGGGTGTTTTTCACGCGTTTCTCGATGACGAGCACGTGCGCCTGCTGGGTTTGGAGGCGGGCGGCGATGGGGTGGATACGCCGCGACATGCCGCCACGCTCACGATGGGTTCGCAGGGGGTGTTGCACGGCGCGCGCAGTCTCATGTTGCAGGACGCGGACGGTCAGACGCTGGACTCGCACTCGATTTCTGCCGGCATGGATTACCCCGGGGTCGGCCCGGAGCATGCCTGGCTGTCCAGCATTCAGCGGGCGGAGTATCGTGCGGTTACCGACGCGCAGGCCATGGAGGCGTTGCGTCTGCTTGCGCGCACGGAGGGCATTATTCCGGCGATTGAGTCCGCCCACGCGCTGGCTGGCGCGCTGCAGCTTGGCCGGGAGCTTGGTCCGGATGCGACGCTGCTGGTGAATCTGAGTGGTCGCGGCGATAAGGACATGCAGACCGCGGGGGAGTATTTTGAGCTGTTTGACCGCGCAAGCGGCGACCTGGGGGAGGGCGACGATGATGCGTGAGTCCAGCATCCACCGCTCTGTTGTTGAGCAGTGCATCGATGTGCGGGTGGATGCCGGCAGCGGTGTGCTCGTCGGCTACCTGCCCGTGGGGTTCCCCACGTTGCAGGGGAGCATTGACGCCGCCGTTGCACTGGTGGAGAACGGGGTGGACATTCTTGAACTGGGCATGCCGTATTCCGATCCGGTGATGGATGGCCCGGTCATTCAGGCCGCCACCGTGGTTGCCCGGGAGGCGGGATTCCGAGTTGCGGATGTGTTTGCCGCGGTTCGGGAGATTCGCTCGCGGGTGCAGGTGCCCGTGCTGGTGATGACGTATTGGAACCCGGTGGTGCGTTACGGGGTGGATCGGTTTGCTGATGATCTGCTGGCGGCGGGGGGCGCCGGGTTGATTACGCCGGACCTGATTCCTGATGAGGGTGCCGACTGGATCGCCGCTTCGGAGCGCACCGGTCTTGATCGAGTGTTTTTCGCCGCCCCCTCGTCAAGCGAACAGCGGCTGCAGCAGGCGATCGAGTCGAGCCGCGGGTTTGTCTACACTGTCTCGACGATGGGCATCACCGGTGCGCGTGCCGATGTTGATGCCGCGGCCAAGACACTGGTTGCCCGGTTGCGCGCCGTCGGGGCGCGAAGAACCTGCGTGGGGCTCGGTATTTCCACCGCAGACCAGGTCGCCGAGATTCTTGGCTACGCTGACGGTGCCATCGTGGGTTCGGCGTTTGTTCGGGCACTCGCCGATGGCGGGGTGAGCGCGCTGGCCGATGTTGCGGCGGATCTGGCGTCAGGAAAACCGGCTGTGCGGTCAGGCCTGTGAGCAGTATGAGCGGCAGTTTGTGTGACTGTGTTTTGTTGAGAGAGAGTGAATAAGTGATTCCTGCTGTGCAATTTGCTTCGATTGTCGCGAGCATTCCGAGCCCCGAGACGAATACCGTTTCGATCGGACAGTTCACCATTTACTTCTATGCCTTGTGCATTTTGGCGGGGATGATTGTCGCCGCGCTGGTGACGAACCGGCGGCTCACCGCGCGCGGCGGTGAACCCTGGGTGACGTTGGACATCATGTTTGGTGCGGTGCTGCTCGGCATTGTCGGTGCGCGTACGTACCACGTGCTGACCCACTGGGGTGATTACGTCTACGAAGACGCGAACCTGCTGCGGGTGTTCAACATTCAGGAGGGCGGGATAGCAATTTTTGGTGCCCTGCTCGGGGGTGCCTTGGGCGTGTGGTTGATGAGCCGCTACACCGGGATTCGTTTCTGGTCGTTTGCCGACGCGTTGGTGCCCGGACTGTTGCTGGCGCAGGCCGTGGGTCGGCTGGGTAACTGGTTCAATCAGGAACTCTTTGGCTCGCCGACCGATCTGCCGTGGGGGCTTGAGATTGCTGCGAGTAACCCGGCCTTTCCTATCGGCTTGGAGAGCGACACGCTGTTTCACCCCACGTTCCTGTACGAAATTCTGTGGAACGCGCTCGGGGTGGCGGTGATTCTCTTCCTCGAGAAACGGTTGAACACGCAGTGGGGTCAAACCTTTGCGATGTACCTGGTCTGGTACGGCACTGGGCGGGTGTGGCTGGAGCTGCTGCGGGTTGACCCGATCGGCTCGTTCTTCGGCCTGCGCTACAACATGATTGCCGCCCTGCTCGCGGTGCTGCTCGGCTTGGTGCTCTTTATCATTCTGCGTCGCCGCCACCCCGGTCAGGTCCCGAGTGTGTATCGCGCCGGCCGCGATCCACGCCACCAGCAGCACGAAGAGGTCAGTGCAGAGACGCACTACCTGCTGACCGAGCCAGCTCACCAACCAACCATTGAACAGAAAAGAGAACACGCATGAGGCATGCCAAAATTGTGGCCACCTGGGGGCCCGCCGTTTCGAGCTACGAAAACACCCTCGCGCTGATTCAGGCGGGCGTCAACGTTGCCCGAATGAACCTGAGCCACGGGTCTTACAGCGTGCACGAGGGGGTGTACGCAAACATTCGTCGCGCCGAGCAGGAGGTTGGTCGACCGGTTGCGGTGCTGGTTGACCTGCAGGGGCCGAAGATTCGACTTGGCACGTTCGCTGACGGTCCGCACGCGCTCGAAGTGGGGGACATTTTCAAAATCACCACTGAAGACATTGCGGGCACGAAGGAAATCTGCGGCACCACGTTCAAGGGTCTGCCGCAGGATGTTCGCCCCGGCGATCCACTGCTCATTGATGACGGCAAGGTGAGCTTGCGCGTGCTGGAGACGGACGGCACCGTCGTGACCACCGAGGTGACTGTCCCCGGAATGGTGTCCAACAATAAGGGCATTAACCTGCCCGGGGTTGCGGTCAACGTTCCGGCACTTTCTGAAAAAGACGAAGCGGACCTGCGCTGGGGTCTGCGCCTCGGGGTGGATTACATTGCGCTGTCGTTTGTGCGCGACGCGAGCGACATTGCGCGCGTGCACCACATCATGGATGAGGAGGGCGTGCACCTGCCCGTGATTGCGAAAATCGAGAAGCCGCAGGCGGTGGAGAACCTCGAAGACATCATTGATGCGTTCGATGGCATCATGGTTGCGCGTGGTGATCTGGGTGTGGAGTTGCCGCTGGAAGCCGTGCCGATCGTGCAGAAGCGTGCTATCGAACTCGCTCGCCGCATGGCAAAGCCCGTCATCGTGGCAACCCAGGTGCTTGAAACCATGATCGAGAATCCGCGTCCGACGCGGGCTGAAGCCTCCGACTGCGCAAATGCGATCCTTGACGGCGCGGACGCGGTCATGCTCAGCGGTGAAACCAGTGTCGGTGCCTTCCCGATCATCACCGTTGAGACCATGGCTCGCATCATCGAATCGACGGAAGAGCATGGTTTGGAGCGCATTCCGGCGCTCGGCACCAAGCCCCGCACGCAGGGTGGCGCGATCACGCTCGCAGCATCTGACGTGGCTGACTTTATCGGCGCAAAGTATCTGTGCGTGTTCACCGAGTCCGGCGACTCAGTGCGTCGCATGTCCCGCCTGCGCCGCCCCATCCCAATTCTTGGGTTCACGCCGGCGGTGGAGATTCAGCGGCGAATGGAACTGACCTGGGGCGTGGATAGCTTCCTGGTTGATCGGGTGGAAACCACCGATGAAATGTTCGTGCAGGTTGAAGAGACCCTGCTGCGTGCCGGCCTGGTTCAGGAAGGCGACGCCGTGCTGGTGATCGCCGGCTCCCCGCCCGGAAAAATTGGTTCCACCAACGACCTGCGCATCCTCAAGATTGGCGAAGCGAACCTGACCGTGGACGCAAACCAGCGGCGCGACTAATCTCGCTGCCCCAGTTCCGCCGTGTGGCGGGGAGAACTCTCCCCGCCCCACGGCGGGTTTCGGCTGGGCGCGTGCTGAAAACTACAGAAACCGTGCGACACGCCCGAACGAAAAACTTCCGCCGCGGCTTGTACGCGGCCAGTGAACGCCAGGCAGCCGACGGTGACGCGAGGTGAGCAGCCGCGGCGCGGGCGATGAGCTGGGAGCTGGACACGGCATCCCACAATGGAAGCAGCGCGCCCGCAAAAAAGGTTCGGGCGGCTCAAGAAATCTTGACCGCCCGAACCTGTTCAGTTGTGCCGGATGTGGGACTTGAACCCACACGCCCGTAAGGACAAAGCATTTTGAGTGCTTCGCGTCTGCCATTCCGCCAATCCGGCTTGCACAACAGTATCTATAATACCGTAAGCTGAGAGTGTGAATGACCAAACTGCACCGAATGCCCCAGCGCGACGCGTCGTCGTCGCGGAAGATGAGTCCCTAATCCGTCTCGACATTGTCGAAATCCTGCGCGACGCCGGATTCGACGTTGTCGGTGAAGCCGGCGACGGCGAAACCGCTGTTGCGCTGGCGACAGAACTTCGCCCCGACCTGGTGGTGATGGATGTCAAGATGCCGCTCCTTGACGGTATTTCTGCGGCCGAGCGGCTGACAAAAGCGCACATTGCGCCCGTCGTCCTGCTCACGGCGTTTAGCCAGAAAGAACTCGTTGAGCGGGCAAGCGAGGCGGGCGCGTTGGCCTACGTGGTGAAGCCGTTCACCCCGAACGACCTGTTGCCGGCCATTGAGATCGCCCTCTCGCGCTACCAGCAGATCGTGACGCTCGAGGCCGAAGTCTCAGACCTGGTTGAGCGGTTCGAAACCCGCAAACTTGTCGACCGCGCCAAAGGAATCCTCAACGAAAAGATGGGGCTCACTGAGCCCGAAGCGTTCCGGTGGATTCAAAAGGCCTCCATGGATCGCAGGCTCACCATGCACGATGTGGCGCAGGCGATTATCGATCAGCTGAGCGACAGCAAAAAACCACCAACAAAGTAGGGGTGCATTCGCACGACGGGCACAGCTTGGTTCGCCGCGGCGGGGGTGGGCTGAGACCCAACCCGCCGCGGCGCTTTGGTGGTGGCGCCCCGACCCGCCGTTCGCGGCGCGCCGATTCTGATTCTCCTTCCTCAAGTTTTTCCCTGCCTCTCGCCAATGTT
>CAYTSH010000056.1:0-11809 GCA_964440395.1 uncultured Microbacteriaceae bacterium | reverse complement strand
GACAATCCCGGTCGTGCGCGGCGAGATGTTTGGCCGCCCGATCTCGCCGGAACCTTCGGATTTCGTCGAAAACCGGCAAACGGAGTGACGAAATCCGTGATCGCTTGCGGTTTCACCTCCGAATCGGTACGGTGAAGGTGGCTATCAAGGAGGATCAATGACCAGAACGCACGCGACCGAGGCGACCGCGGCATCCACCCCAATTGAGGGCAAAGGGTTGGCAACGGGAACCCTGGGGCTGCTCGGTTCCACGGTGATCGGTCTGGCCTCCACCGCGCCGGTGTATTCGCTGGCCGCAACGCTCGGCTACGTGGTGCTCGCGGTGGGACCCCAAGCGCCCATCGCATTCGTGCTGGCATTCATCCCAATGATGCTCGTCGCCTTCGCCTACCGCGAACTCAACACCGCAGTGCCCGACTGCGGCACCACCTTCACCTGGGCGACGAAAGCGTTCGGCCCCTGGGTTGGCTGGATGGGTGGCTGGGGTGTGGCCGTTGCCGGCATGGTTGTGTTGGCGAACCTGGCGCAAATTGGCGGAATCTACTTCTGGTTGCTCATCAACGAATCCCTTGCGCGCAACGTGCCGCTCGTCACCGGCACCGGGGTGCTGTTCATCGCCCTGATGACCTACATCAGTTACCGGGGCATGGAAATTGGTGAGCGCATGCAAAACGTGCTCATCGTGCTGCAATACAGCGCGCTGATTCTGTTTGTGGTGTTTGCGGTGGTGCAGGTGCTGAACGGTTCGGCACCCGAGGGGGCGACCCTGCCGCAGGCGGAATGGTTCAACCCATTCGCCTTTGAATCGGTGGAGGGCTTTACCGAGGCGATACTGTTGGCACTGTTTATCTATTGGGGGTGGGATACCTGCCTCGCCCTGAACGAGGAAACCAAAGACCCAGCCAAAATACCTGGCCGTGCCGCGCTCTTGTCAACCGTCATTCTGCTGGTGACCTACGTGGCCATGACCGTTGCGGCAATGATGTATGCGGGATTAGGCGCAACCGGCATGGGTCTTGGCAACGCCACAAACGCCGATGACGTCTTCTTCGCGCTCAAAGACGCCCTCTTCGGCCCCTGGGCGTGGCTGCTGGTGTTTGCCGTGATGGTCTCTGCCGTGTCGTCAACCCAAACCACCATTCTGCCCACAGCGCGCGGCACCCTCGCGATGGCCGCCTACCGGGCGCTGCCACGGCGATTCGGCACCGTGCACCCCACCTACAAAACCCCCTCCTTTTCGACACTGGTGATGGGCGTGGTTGCGATTGTGTTCTACGTTGGGATGACGCTCATCAGCGACAACGTGCTGCAAGACACCATCCTCTCGCTCGGGCTGGCCATCGCGTTCTACTACGCAATCACAAGCTTTGCGTGCGTGTGGTTCTTCCGCCGCGAACTGTTCGCAAACCGCCACAACGTCATCTTCAAGTTCCTCTTCCCGCTCCTCGGCGGCATCATGCTCACCGCAGCCTTTGTGAAATCGGTCATCGACATGCTGGACCCCGACTACGGTTACACCGTGATCTGGAACATTGGCGGTGTGTTTGTGCTCGGGGTCGGCTCGCTCGCAATTGGGGTGGTGTTGATGATTCTGTGGGCGTTCTTCACCGGGTCACGACCCTTCTTTCGCGGTGAATCGCTCAACGAACACACTCAGGTGCTGGTTCCAGACGTCGCCGATCTCACCGAAACCCCGCACATTTCGCAGCAGCCCTGACCACACCGACTGAACCGTTCAGTCATTCCTACCGTAGACAAGAAAGAGCACGTTCATGATTATTCTGATTGTTGGCGCCGGCGGCGTCGGCGACGCGATCGCAAAGATTGCGGCCCGTCGAAGCTTTTACAAACACATCGTGATCTCCGATTATGACGAGTCCCGCGCGCAACGCACCCGGGACTGGATCCTGCAACGGCACGGCAGCACCGTCGCTGCACGGTTCAGCACCGCACAGATCGACGCCAGCAGCCCCGAAGTGGTTGCTGAGGTTGCCACTCGCGTGGGTGCCACGCACGTGATGAACGCGGTAGAACCAAAATTTGTGCAGGCAATATTTGCCGGTGCAATCGCTGCCGGTGCGGACTATCTTGACATGGCCATGACACTCAGCCACAAGCATCCTGAACGCCCCTACGAAGAGCCAGGCGTGAAACTTGGCGATGAACAATTTGCGCAAGACGCTGCCTGGCAGCAAGCCGGCCGGTTGGCTCTGGTGGGTATCGGTGTTGAGCCCGGCCTCTCCAACGTGTTTGCCCGCTACGCCGTCGACCACCTCTTTGCTGAAGTCGACGAGTTGGGCACGCGCGACGGCGCAAACCTCGTGGTTCGAGATGACCACGGCAACGAACTGTTCGCCCCGTCATTCAGCATCTGGACAACCATCGAAGAATGCCTCAACCCGCCGGTCATTTGGGAGAAAGATCGGGGCTGGTTCACCACAGAACCGTTTAGTGAACCCGAAGTGTTCCACTTTCCCGAAGGGATTGGGCCGGTTGAATGCGTCAACGTGGAACACGAAGAAGTGCTCATGATGCCCCGCTGGCTACCCGCAAAACGGGTCACCTTCAAATACGGGCTGGGCGAACAATTTATCGGCGTGCTGCGCACCTTAAACCTGCTCGGTCTGGACAGCGTCGAACCGATTCAGGTGCGCAGCGCCCAGGGACCCGTCGCGGTCGCCCCGCGGGACGTCGTTGCCGCAGCGTTGCCAGACCCGGCCCGCATCGGTCCCCGCATGACCGGCAAAACCTGCGCCGGCGTGTGGGTGACCGGCACCGGCACCGACGGCAACCCGCGCGAAGTGTACCTGTACCATGTGAGCGACAACGAGTGGACCATGGCAGAATACGACACCCAGTGCGTCGTGTGGCAGACCGCACTCAACCCGGTGATCGCGCTGGAACTGCTCGCGCGCGGCGACTGGTCCGGTGCGGGGGTTCGCGGGCCAGAATCGTTCGACGCCGAACCGTTCCTCACGCTCATGGCAACCCCCGAAGCGCAAGGCGGATACGGCCAGGCGTGGGGGCTTGAAGAGCGCACCCCAGCACCCGCGCGCTGAACGGCACCCGCAACACTCACTCGCCGGGCGGCATGGGTTCAACGGCACCCGCGCCGCCCGCGGTGTAGCCTAAACGGGTGAGCATTTTCTTGGTTGGTAACGGTGAACCCGGCAACATTCCCGGACTGTGGGACGCGTTCGTGGCGGAGGCGGCAACAATGGCGGCACACGTGGGCGCGGACCGCGCAACGGTTGTGACGATCTCGGTGCACGACACGGCAGAGGCGGGCACGGCATCCACCCAATCGATGGGGGATGCCCTGCAACGTGCCAGCGCGGCCGCACCCACCGCCCAGCCCGGGGAGGTGCCTCCCACGCCGGTTGAACAACGGGCGGTTGCGCTGCGATATGGCGAACGGCTCGACCCGCAGCTGCTCGCCGGGGCGAACGGGGTGGTGATTGCTGGCGGTATCACGCCCGAATATGTTGCGGCGTGCGCGCCGGCGGCTGAAACGATTCGCGAGCTCATCGGCTCCGGGGTGCCGTATTTGGGGTTCTCGGCTGGGGCCTCAATTGCGGCAGAACGTGCGCTTGTGGGCGGTTGGCGGATCGGTGATGTCGCCGTGGGGCGGGAGAGGGTGAGCGAAGGCATTGATGAGGTGACCGTCACCCAGGGGCTGGGGCTCATTGACCTGACTGTTGAGGCGCACACCGCCCAGTGGGGCACGCTCAGCCGGCTCATCGCCGCGACCGAGGCTGGGCTCACCGACGCCGGGCTTGGCATTGATGAGGACACCGCGCTGGTGGTGGGCACTGGCGCCCTCGTGGTGCTCGGTGCCGGCAGCGTGTGGAAAGTGCGGCGCACCGAGACCGGCGTGCACGTTTCAACCATGGGAGCCGCGTGACCGGGCAGCAACCCGAACCCGTGCTGCAAGCGCTGCACGCGGCGGGGCGCATCGCCGCTGACTGGTGTGAACTGTTGGCACCGGTTTCGCTTGACATCGACTACCTGGTCGAAGCTGTGCGGCGTGAAGAGCAGCGCGGTGTGTGCGTGCTCCCGCCCGAACCGCAACGCTTCCGCGCGTTTGAGCGACCGCTCAGCGAACTGCGGGTGCTCATTGTTGGGCAAGACCCGTACCCCACCCCGGGGCATGCGGTTGGCTTAGCGTTCGCAACCCACCCCGACGTGCAACCACTGCCGCGCAGCTTGGCGAACATTTTTCGTGAACTGCAAGACGATCAGCAGCTGCCGCCCCCAACAACTGGCTCGTTGGATGCCTGGGTTGCGCAGGGGGTGTGCCTGCTGAACCGGGTGCTCACCGTTCGTGCCGGTGAGACTGGTTCACATCGACGCCTCGGTTGGGAGGTGGTGAGCGAGCACGTTGTGCGTGCGCTTGCAGCCCGGTCGGAACCGCCCGTGTTTGTGCTGTGGGGTACCGACGCGCGCGCACTCGTACCGGTGATTCGGGCGGTTTCAACGTCCGCAGCGATTGTGCAAAGTGTGCACCCGTCGCCCCTCTCGGCAAGTCGCGGATTTTTCGGGTCGAAACCGTTTCGTCAGGTGAACGCCCACCTGATCGAGGCAGGACACCAACCCATCAACTGGAACCCCGCCTAGGCGCGGGCAGCCGCACCCGGCACGCCGCAACGCACCTGCGAGGTGCGCGACGTGTTCAGGTGGTTCGATGTTCTTCGTAGGATCGGCGAATGAGTTGTGCGCATCTGGTGCACCTGCAACCGACCTCATGAACCGTGCGCAGCGGTAGGGGCAACCGGTAGGTCACGGCGGGAGCGGTTGCGCGGGCCGCCGGGGACGTTGGCTCAATGTGGCGGTCAAACAACACCAGGGTACTGTCGCCATGGGTGGCTACGAGTCGGATGGTCCGCAGAAACTTGTGCGCATAGGTCGGAATGTAGACGAATTGCATTTCGCTCGCGTGCCGCAGGAGCGTGCAAAACGCTGCGAACGACATACTGTTGCCGGTAAGAGTGTCGTGAATCTGATGCGGTTCGATGCGATACTCAATCCCGGCCGGGCCGTCGGCGTCGAAGCCGGTACCGGCATCGGTCAGCTGGATCCAGAACGAAACGCCGTTCATTGACGCGTTGAACGTGGCCAGAGGCCACGGTTTTTGCTCAAACGAGTAGTCCCAGACCCCGGTAGGTTCCGAAAAAATCTGAAGAATTGCCGCTTTCGCCTCCGTGAAACTCGGCCACTGCTCCTCGGGCGGCAGGGTGCTCGCACCCACAGGCCCCGCAGTGAGTGTCGCGGTCGTGTTCATCTCCAGGTGCGTCGCCCTGGAGCGAATGCGTCGTCCGCACCGCTTGCAAGCGCAACCAACGTGGTGCTTCGTGTCAGTGGGCACGGGAAGTTCGTACGTCACCCAATGCTGCCGTCTGCGCGCGGTTGCCGCCCGCACGCCCCGAGCTCGGTTCATCCACAGCACCGTCTCCACGCCGGCATGGGATGCAATGAGGCTCGAATGGATGAGCACATTGCCCGCGTAGGTCGACACGTACACAAACTGCATTTCGCCCGCGTGCCACAACAGTGTCTGAAACGCCGCAAACGTGAGCGGCTGATTCAGCGAGCCCACGCTGAGCGAAAGCTCCGGAATGTGCACCCTCACCACCGCGCGCGGCGTGGAGTTCCTCGACTCGGAAAAATTACTCAAGACAATGAAAAGCCTCAGTCCACCAAAGGTGCCGCCGATTTCGCACTCAACGCCGTCCTCCTCCGCGAAGTGATCCAACTCATTCCCAGGGACTTCACGCAACGCTCGAAGCGTCTCAACTTTTGCTTCCGCAACGGTGAACCAGTGCGGGTCGGCAGCATGCCGGGCGGCCGCGGGACTCACGCTGCGCCCCACGTCGAATCCACCGTCAACAATTGCCCGGTCTCGCCCGAAACCAGCAGTGACTCCATCACCTCAAGCACGTGATAGGCCAGTTCGCCGCTCGCGGCAGGGGTGCGCCCCGCGCGAATCGCTTCGGCGAACTCGTTTAAACCAACCCCGCGACCAGCGTTCGGGATGCCGGCCAGGGTTGGTACGGCATCCCACCCCCCATCGATGTCCTCGTTGCCGCCGTCAAGCCGAAGGAGGCGGCACACCCCGTCAAACTGGTTCGGATCCGGCACGGCGAGCGTGCCCAACGAACCGTGCACCTCAATCGGGTGCGCCCTCGAAGCAACCGCGTCAAAACTCATCAACAGGGTAGAAAGGGCGCCGTTCTCGTGCCTGAGCGTTCCGCTGAAGTGGGTGGGGGTATTCACCGGGATGCGGGCACCCGCCCGCGGCCCCGACTGCACGGTGCGTTCCGTGCGAAGCTGCGAATGCAGACCGCTCACAGACACCACCGGACCCAACAACTGCACCAGCGCGGTCAAGTAATACGGTCCCATGTCCAACAACGGGCCGCCGCCAGGTTGGTAATAAAAATCAGGATTCGGGTGCCAACGTTCATGCCCCGGTGTCACCATCGTCGCGCTGGCCGCAATGAGGCTGCCAATCTCGCCCGATTCGATCAACGCACGCGCGGTTTGCACCCCGATGCCCAGCACCGTGTCAGGTGCACACCCAACCAACACCCCGGCCCGCTCCGCCGCCGCAAGCACGCGTTGCGCCGAGCGGGTATCGGTTGCCAGCGGCTTCTCACCATACACATGCTTGCCGTGCGCAATCGCCCGCAACGCAATCTCCGCGTGTGCCGCCGGAATCGTCAAATTCAGCACAATATCAACGTCAACCGCGCCCAGCAGCTCATCGACGCTCAGCGCACGCACCCCGGGATGCGCGGCAGCCACAGCCAACGCCCGCTCCGAATCAAGATCAGCCACGGCCACCAACTCCACCGCCGGCAGGTTGGGCAGTGTCTGCAAATACTGCGCCACAATCGCGCCGCAGCCCACAATGCCAACCCGCAGCCGGGCCTCGCAACCCACCACCGGGGCTGCACCCTGGTGCCGCGCCGCCCACAATATTCCCCGCTCAATAATGCTGCGCACACTCGGGTGCCGCACAATTTCAAGATCATGCCCCGGGGTTGCCACAACCACCCTCCCCGCACCCCACGACCGCGTCCACACCGCGGGGCACGTCACCGGTGCGCGCCAAGGGGTGTCCGCGTGCGCCGCCAACGTGGTGGTGGCGAGCACCTCATTGTGGCTGTCACTCAGCACCCAATACTGCTCAGTGGTGAGCGAAAAATCCGCCACACCCGCAGTGATGGGGTGGGTGCGCCCAATCTCGGTCAGCGAAACCGTGTGGGGGATGGCAAACTGCGGCGCCTCACCGGCCCGCGCCGGTGCCGCCGGGTGGCACGCAAACTGGCCACCCACAAGATGCAAATAATCTGCCGCGTCACGGTACGCGTCAACAATGCCACCATGCCAGCCCACCAACCCGGTGCCCGAAGCCACCGCCGCCACCAGCCCCGCACACGCCGCCGGCGAAATGCTGCTCATGGTGGTGCACTGCACAATCACATCAACCCGCCGCATGAACGACGCATCGGCATACACCTCATTGCCGTCACGCACGTGCACCTCAAAATTGTTCGCCTCAAGAAACGGCACAAACAACTCCGTGGTTTCAACCGGTTGGTGACCGTCCCAACCGCCGCGCACAATCAGCGCAACGCGCCGCGGTGCCCGCTCCGCGTGCCCAGAAAACTGCCCCGCCCGGGGTGCGTCAACGCCGTGACGATAGGGTGAGTCGTTCATCAGGTTCATCCTCGAATCTCGCGGAAGTGACCGCGCTGCTCTGCCCCAGCATGCACCTTCACAATGCTGCGGCGCTGGAGACGGTGAAAAAGCTTCACCCGCAAGAATAGCGGCAATCGATTAGGCTCACACCCATGAGTCACATTCGCCCAGTCACCGATCACGACCTCGCCGCAATCTGCGAACTCTACAACCACTACGTTCGCAACACCGTCATCACCTTCGTCGAAGAAGAACTCGACCTCGACTGGTGGCGCGACCAACGCGACACCATCGCGGCGCTAGGCTGGCCCTTCCTCATCGCCGAAAGCGACCGCGGCGAACTCCTCGGCTTCGCCTACGCAGCCCCCTGGCGGGCGCGCGCCGCCTACCGCCGCACCGCCGAACACAGCATCTATTTGCACCCCGAAGCAACCGGACGCGGGGTTGGCCGCGCACTGCTGGCAGCCCTCATTCGGCAGGCACGCGAGGCGGGCATCCACCAATTGATTGCAATGGTTTGCGACCAAGACACCCAAGCCTCCCAGGCACTGCACCGCGCCATGGGCTTTCGCCATGCCGGCCACACCACCGCGGTCGGCTACAAACACCAGCGCGAACTGGGGGTGCTCATCCTGCAACGAGACGCGCGGCAGCCGCTCGCCGAACCTGCACACGCACCCGGCGCCCCCACCCCCGGCGCGCACTCCACAGCAACGGATGCCGTGCCCGGCTAATCCCCAAGACGCCAGCTGCGTTTCGGTTGCGACCCGCCGCCCAGGCGGAACGCAAAACGCGGCGGCGGGCAATCCGGGTGGGTGAGCATGTGCCACGCAACCGCAAACGAACACACGATCAGCGCCAGCAGCAAGCCATCCCACCCGTTCAACGACACGCCAACCGTGCGCGTGCCCTGCGCAAGCGGCGCGAACCCGTTCACCGCAACCAGCACCGTCGCCAACGCAACCACACACCACCAACGCAGCCGGCGAAGCTCGGGGCTGAGCCTCGCCGTCGTGATGGCCGCAACCCAAAGCATGCCGCCCGAAGCGCCGGCAAGCCACTGTGCGCACAACCGCAACGACAGCACAACCGCCTCGCCGCCACCCTGCAACACGTCAAACTGGCGGGCCGCGACGAGCACCGCGGCAAACCCCACCAGGTGAATCACGCCCAGGGCGGCCATGGTTGCCCCCAGCGCTCGCGGGATATCCACCGCCCGCACGCCAGCCACCCGCCACGGAATCGCGCACGACGTCACCACCACCGCGGCGTGCATCATGGCAACCCAAGGAAACACGTTCAACATGCCCTGCAACACCCACGCGCCACCAAGGGTCGGCGACGCTGCCACCAGCTGCCACAACACCAACGCGCCGGCCAGCAACCAGCCGAGCAGCAGCAGCGGCACGGTTCTACCGCCGACGCGCGAACGCAGCAACGGGCCGAGTCGAACCGCAGCGGGCCCGCCGGGTTGCGCCAGTGCGCGCGGCGGTTCGGCAGCGGAGGCGGGCTGGGGGCGGGGGTTCGGCTGGGGGTGTGCCACGGCATCCACCGGTGGAGTCACGCCGCGCAGCGCCGCCGGCAGGTGCCGCTGCAACTCGTCAACCGCGTGCCGGGCAGACGCACCCGTCGTGCCGTCACCGGGTGCCTCGCGCAGTGCGGCGTTCACCAGCACCCCAGACGCCCCCAGCACGAGCACATGCGTGGCAACGTGTTCGATGATCGCCCGCAGCGACGGTGCCTCCCACTCGGCCGCGTTCGGGCGAACCGACATGCCAATCAGCACGGTGCGCGGCGTGCAAGACACCTGCGCGCGGAGCGTTTCGCACAACCGGGTCGCGCTCACGCCAAGC
Organism: uncultured Microbacteriaceae bacterium; assembly: GCA_964440395.1. Lineage (GTDB taxonomy): Bacteria > Actinomycetota > Actinomycetes > Actinomycetales > Microbacteriaceae > CAYTSH01. Next base: position 2,252 of record CAYTSH010000056.1, on the reverse strand, counting down.
TGGTCAACCATCGTGGGGTCAAGGATGAGCAGCGCGGCACCGCTGGCGATACCCAGCAGCACCGCCAATTGCGCCCGCTGCGAACCGTTGAGCTGCATGGGGCGACGCCGCAACCCAATGCCAAACTCGTGGCACAGTTCCCGCGCCTGCACCGCGTTGAACGCGGGGCGCAACGAAGAATACAGTCGGATGGCGCTCTCAACACTCATGTCGAGCATCAAGTCGGAGGCGCTGCGAATATACCAAACATCGTGCGGGGGTAGCGCGGTCGTGCTGGTCAGCTTACCGTGCAGCGGCGTGCGGTACCCGGCGAGGAGGTTCAGGAACGACTCGAGGCGGTAACGATCCGCATCAACCACAACGTGGATGCCGCCGGCGGCAATATCCGCATCCAGCGGTGCGTAGGTGGCGGGTTTGTCATCCTGCAGCGCCCGGGCGAGTCGGGTCACCTGCGGCACCACTGCGCTCAGCTGGATGCCGGGTGCGGGGCGGTGCGCGCCGCGGTGCGTCGATGAGGGTGTGGGTGGTGTGGGTGGTGTGGGTGGAAGCATGGAGCCTTTCATTGGCGTCGCGGCGCAAGCGTTCCGGCGAGGGTGCACTGCTGCCCGGGTGCGATTCCATGCTAACCCAGCGCGCTGTGGCATGATGAAACCATGCGTCGCGTGATTATTCTTGGCAGTACTGGCTCTATCGGCACCCAGGCGCTCGAGGTGATCGCCGCGAATCGTGACCGGTTTGAGGTTGTGGGACTCGCCGCAGGATCTCAGGGTGCGCTGCTCGCCCAACAGGCGGCGGCGTTCGGGGTGCGCCACACGGCGCTCGGCGCAGCAGCAGCCGAACAGCTCGTGCGTGAGGTGGCGGCGGACGTGGTGCTGAACGCCATCACCGGGTCTGTCGGGTTGGGGGCCACGCTTGCCACACTTGAACGCGGTGCAACCCTCGCCCTCGCCAACAAGGAGTCGCTGATTGTGGGCGGTGAGCTCGTGAGCGCCATTGCGGCGCCGGGGCAGATTGTTCCCGTCGATTCAGAACATTCCGCCATTGCCCAGGCGCTTTCGGGCGGCAGCGCCGACGAGGTGCGTCGCCTCGTGCTGACCGCCTCGGGGGGGCCGTTCCGCGGGCGCAGCCGGGATTCCCTGCGCGCGGTGACTCCCGCAGAGGCGCTCGCGCACCCCACGTGGAACATGGGTCGGGTGGTCACCACCAACTCCGCCACACTCGTCAACAAGGGCCTCGAAGTGATTGAGGCGCATCTGCTCTTTGGGGTGCCCTACGACCGCATCGACGTGGTGGTGCACCCGCAATCCATCGTGCACTCCATGGTGGAATTCGTTGACGGCTCCACCCTCGCCCAAGCCTCCCCGCCGAGCATGAAACTGCCAATATCGCTCGCCCTGCACTGGCCGCACCGGGTCCCGGCTGTTGGTGTGCCGCTGGACTGGACCCGGGCATCCATGTGGGAGTTTGAACCGGTGGATGCGGAAGCGTTCCCCGCCCTGGAACTCGCCAAACACGTCGGTCGCCTGGGTGGCACCGCGCCAGCCGTGTATAACGCGGCAAACGAGGTCGCGGTTGACGCGTTCCACGACGGCGCCATCGGTTTTCTGCGCATTGTTGAACTGATCGAACGGGTGGTGCTCAGCCACGGCGAACCGCAAGAAACGCTCAGCCTCGAAACGCTCGCTGCCGCGGAAACGTGGGCGCGCGCCGAAACGGCCCGCCTGGTAGCGCTCGATTAACCGGCGTTGCGCCGCCGTGCCGGCACACTCGCCGCGCCGTGCCTGAACGGGTAGCATTGTGCGGGTGATGGATATCCTTTTGTACCTGCTCGGTGTGTTCGTTGTGGTGCTCGGATTGGGCGTCTCCATTGCGCTGCACGAGCTCGGCCACCTGTGGCCGGCAAAGTGGTTTGGGGTGAAAGTCACCCAGTACATGATCGGGTTTGGGCCGCGACTTTTTTCGCGCCGCCGCGGCGAAACCGTGTACGGCATTAAAGCGATCCCTCTCGGCGGCTACATTTCGATGATCGGCATGTACCCGCCGGAGGCCGAAGCGGTCGCGGCACAGGGAACTGAAGATGACGCGGCACAGGGAACTGAAGAGGCCGCGGCTCGGGAAGCCGAAGAGCCCCATGGCAATGTCCGTGAAGAGCTGGATCATGCCGGCCCGCTCGAGGAACGACCCGAACAGGATGAACAGGAAGATGTAGGTCGCCGAGACCGCCGTCGGCGTGCCGTAGATGCCCTCGGTCC
>CAYTSH010000055.1:0-11900 GCA_964440395.1 uncultured Microbacteriaceae bacterium | reverse complement strand
GGGACAACACCCGACGGGAAAGAAACCCCCAGCGAACCCGACGAGGTGATCGATGAGCTAGAAACGGAAGCAAAACTTGAACTCGACAAAGAAGCGGACGCAACCGCCGTGCAAAAACCCGGCCAAGTGGATGACCTCATCACCTACAGCTTCCGCATGACCAACACCGGCACGGTCACCCTGCACGACGTGTACGTCGACGACCCCAAACCGGGGCTCTCCGAACTCAGCTACACGTGGCCAGGGGAACCCGGCGTGCTCGCACCCGGCGAAACCGCCATCGCAACCGCAACCTACAACATCACCCAAGACGACATCGACCAAGGCTGGGTGGCAAACGAGGCACAAGCATTCGGAAGCGACCCGAAAGGCGGCGAAGTGCCCTCCAACTTTGACGACACCGAAACGGAAATTGAAGTAGACACCACCCTGCTCCTCGCGAAACGGGCAAACACGTCAGCCGTCTCCAAACCAAGCCGAGCCGGCGACACCGTCACCTTCGAATTCACCATCACCAACACCGGAACCGTAACCCAGTCAAGAATCCGGGTCATTGACACCATGGAAGGGCTCTCCGACATCACCTACGAGTGGCCAGGCGAGCTGGAAGGCGTGCTCTACCCGGGGCAGGTGGCCACGGCATCCGCAACCTATAAATTGACCCAAGACGACATTGACGCTGGCCACGTGAGCAACATCGCCATCGCCAAAGGTGTTCGGGGCATCACCGACGGAAGAGACGGCGAAGAAATCCCCTCAAACGAAGACGAAACCGACAGCCCACTCGACGTGTCCGACACGCTCGAACTCACCAAAACAGCCGACGCAAGCCAAGTAGCAAACCCAGCAGTCGTCGGCAACCTCATCACCTACCAATTCACCGTCAAAAACGCGGGCACCGTCACGCTGCGCAACGTGAGCATCGTGGACGACCTGCCGGGACTCTCCGAACTCGAATACACCTGGCCCGCCGCACCCGGCGTGCTGCTCCCAGACCAGGAAGCCACCGCAGTGGCAACCTACCGGATCACACAAGACGACCTCGATCGTCTCTACGCCAGAAACGTGGCTGTTGCAAAAGCCACAACCCCGGCAGACAAACCCGTCGAATCAAACGAAGCCGAAGCGGTAACCCCGCTGGAAGTGATCGCCCTGCTCGACCTCAAAAAAACCGCCGACGCGTCACAAGTGCACAAACCCGCACTGGTGGGCGACATCATCACCTACCACTTCGAGGTGGTGAACCTTGGCACCATCACCCTCAACGACGTAAGAGTTGTTGACTCCATGGAAAACCTGAGCGACATCACCTACACCTGGCCCGGAACCGCCGGCCAGTTGAAAGTCGGCGAAAAAGTCACCGGCACCGCAACCTACAGCATCACCCGTGACGACATCAACCGTGGCCGGGTCACCAACTCGGCAATCGCAAAAGCCGGCGACCCCGACCCGCTCAACCCGGTCGACCCCACCGAACCCAAACACACCGACACGGATGTGGACTCCACAAAACAACTCGTGCTCACCAAAACCGCCGACGCCTCAGCCGTGCACAACCCGGCGCGGCCAGGCGACGTGATCACCTACAACTTCCTGCTGCGCAACACCGGCACCCAAACGCTCACCAACGTTGCAATTCAGGATGCCCTGGCTGGCCTCTCCGAAATCACCTACCAGTGGCCGGGTGCAGCTGGTGAACTGCACTTCGGGGACGTCGCAACGGCAACAGCAACCTACCGCCTGACCGAAGCGGACATCCGGAACGGGCTGGTGCACAACACCGCGGTTGCGAAAGGAAAAGTCCTCAACGGTGACGAAGTCGCCTCAAACGAATCGGAAGCAAATGTTGAAGTCATAGCGCCCACAGCTGATAAACTCGCAACGACCGGTGGAAACACCGACGGATTGCTCCTCATCTTTGTGGGGCTTTTGATCGCAATGTTTGGGGGAGCCTTGCGTACTACGCGCCGACCTGAACGAATCTGTCAGAAATGAGCAACAACATGAATCGTTCACTGTACTTCTTGACCGCAATGAGCTGCGCCGTGCTGCTCGCTGGGTGCACCACCGCCGAAACGGCCGCACCAAAACCCAGCCCGAGCGCATCCGCCATGGGGGTCGTCACCACCCAAGATCCAAACCCGGACGGGCTGCCAGACCCAAACCCGAAAGGACGCGGAATCATCCAAACCACCACCATGACAAGCGTGGACCTGGAACCGGGTGAGGTGGTGGCGCGAGGAACCGTCGCCGCGCCCGCCGGGGCATCCGGCACCGCCCTCGTCACCGTGAGCTGGGTGGACCAAACCAACTCGTCAGTCTATGTGCGGGGCGAAACGCTCGTGGAAGTGATCGACGGGGAACCGCCCGTTGAATGGGAAATTCGTGCCGTACTCCAAGACGGTGCACAAAACGTAAACGCCGTGCTCGGCGCGGTGCTGCTCGACGAAGCCCCGCCAGCGGCCGAAGAAGAAGTAACCGAAGAAACGGGCTTGGAAGAAGAGGGCGAGGTGCCAGGCGTGCAAAGCACGGCGCTCGTGGAGCCCGCGGCGACGCCGACGGCGCCGGCCGCGCGGTAAGCGGCGAGCCTGGCTGGTTGAGGCGGGCTGCGGCTGGGCTGCGGCTGGGCTGGGTTGGGCTGGGTCTGGTCGAGCCTGGCTGGGCTTGAACCTGGGCGAGCCTGGCTGGGCTGACTGAGCCGAACCGAAACTCGGGTTGATATTCTTCAACAACTTTTTCACCCTTTACGCAGGATTAACTCAGCGAACCGTAACCTTAAGGTATTCGCATTGTTCGGGGGGACAGCGAAAAATATGGGGGAACGCGAAACGCAGCACCACCGTCACAGCCGTGGCGAGGTGCTGCGTTTTCGTGTGTATGCGCCGCGCACCGCACTTCGGCGTCCCGCCTGACCCCGGCCCGCAGGATTGTCGGTGGCTGGCCGTAGACTGGTAGAACCATGAATCTTCCTCCACTTTTTGCCGAAGCAGACCACAGCCACCTGCTTGAGGGGCTTAATCCTGCGCAACGCGATGCTGTGGTGTACCGCGGCGATGCGCTACTCATTGTTGCGGGTGCCGGTTCGGGCAAAACCCGGGTGCTGACGCACCGCATTGCCGGGCTCATCCAGTCTCGCGAAGCTTGGCCGAGCCAGATTTTGGCGATCACCTTCACCAACAAAGCCGCTGCTGAGATGCGGGAACGCGTTGAGCAGTTGCTTGGTGCCGCCGCAACGGGCATGTGGATTTCGACGTTCCACTCCGCCTGTGTGCGCATTCTGCGTCAGGAGGCCGACAAGTTTGGGTTTGTGAAGAGTTTCACCATTTACGATTCAGGGGATGCCCGTGCACTAGTGAAACGAATCATTAAGCATCTCGATCTGGAGCATTTGGGGCTCACCCCGGCGGGGGTGTCAAACCGGATTTCGGCACTCAAAAATGAGTTAATTGATGCGGAAAGTTTCGCTCGAACCGTCAACCTGAGAGACCCGCGAGAGCAAGCATTTCTGGCCGTGTTCACCATGTATACGGCCGAGTTGGCTCGGGCGAACGCGTTTGACTTCGACGACCTCATTGCCCAAGTCGTGTACCTGTTCCGCAACTTCCCGGAAGTTGCTGCGCAGTATCAGCGCCGATTTCGGCACATTCTGGTTGACGAATACCAAGACACAAACCACGCACAATACGCCCTGATTCGTGAACTCACCAAACCCGTGCCAGCCGCGGTGGTGGAACGGGTAGCCTTCGAATACGCCCCGCGGGATCTCGCCCCAGACGGTTCAATTCCCGCCGCAAGCCTCACCGTCGTGGGCGATTCAGATCAGTCAATCTACGCGTTCCGCGGGGCAGACATTCGCAACATTACAGAGTTTGAACAAGACTACCCCGGGGCAAGCGTGGTGCTGCTTGAACAAAATTATCGATCCACGCAAACCATTCTGAACGCCGCAAACGCGGTCATCGGAAACAACTTTGATCGCAAAGCAAAATCACTCTGGACCGACAGCGGTGCCGGGTCGCCAATTATCGGTTTCACCGGCTACTCCGGGCACGACGAAGCCACATTCATCGCCCAACGCATCCATGAACTCACCGCGGGCGGCCACGGCCTCAACGACATTGCGGTGTTCTACCGCACAAACGCACAAACACGAGCGCTTGAAGAAGTGTTCATTCGCGAACGCATTCCCTACCGGGTGCTCGGTGGCACAAAGTTCTACGAGCGTGCCGAAATTAAAGACCTCATCGCCTACCTCATCACCATCGCAAACCCCTTCGACGAATACGCGCTGCGACGCATCCTCAACACACCCAAACGAGGCATCGGCCCAATGACCGAGGCGCAACTCGCCTCCCACGCCGAACGAACCGGGTGCAGCCTCCGTGACACGCTGCGACACGCAGACGAACTCGGCTTCGGCCCCAAAATTCGCGCCGCAATCACCGCACTATCCGGCATGCTCGACCACGCCAGTCAACTCGCAAACCCAACCCAACCAGGCGCAAAACCGGCACCAATCGACCAAATACTCGGCTACCTCCTCACCGAAACCGGCTACCTTGATCTCCTCAAAACCAGCCGAGACCCCCAAGACGCCGCCCGAGCCGAAAACGTCGAAGAACTCCTAGCCGTAACCAAAGAATTCAGCCGAAACACCCCCGAAGGCACCCTCGTCGACTTCCTCACCGACGTGTCACTCGTCGCCGCCGCAGACGAACTCGACACCAGCAGTGGCACCGTCTCCCTCATGACACTCCACACCGCAAAAGGACTCGAATACCGCAGCGTGTTCATCACCGGAGTTGAAGAAGGACTCATGCCGCACCAAATGTCGGCAGACGAACCCGGCGGCCTCGCCGAAGAACGCCGACTCTTCTACGTCGGCATCACCCGGGCGCGCGAAACACTCCACCTCACCCTCGCCACCACCCGGTCACAATACGGCGACATACAAGTGGCAATGCCCAGTCGATTCCTGCAAGAAATCCCCGCCGAACTCATCAGTTGGCGACAAACCCCTGGCACAGTCACAAGCCGCGGCGGCACCCAATCCCGCGCACTCAACGCCCCCCGAAACGCCCGCCAACCCCGCAAACCCGACAACACCGGCGGCACCTACGGCACCACCGGCACCGGCTACGGCAGCAGCAGCGCCGCAATCGCAGAACCCGCCTCCGGCAACATGCAAAACAGTTTGCAACGCTGGCGCGAAGAAAAGAAACGAAAAGCAGCCGCCCAGTCCGCACAACCAGCAACAAACAACGCCACACAATTCCCAAACATGATTCACCAGATGCGCGACAACGGTGAGCTGGAGCTGGAAATTGGCAACAGCATCCAACACGAAAGTTATGGAACCGGCGTCGTTGCTGAAATCACCGGCGTAGGAACCAAACGAATCGCCCACGTCGACTTCGAAACCGTCGGACGAAAAAAAATCATCATAAAACTCGCCCCAATCACCCTCCTGCCCTAACCCGTGCACGCAAACCGGGCGCAAACCGGGCGCAAACCACCCCAACACGACAGAGAAACCATGAACCTCACCACCACACGCTGCCAAACCCAGCAAGAATGGGACGCTGCGGTGCAAACGCACGGCGGGCATCCACTGCAACTCTGGGGTTGGGGAGAACTGAAAAGCGCACACAACTGGCAAGCCATCCGCCTGCTCGTGCACGACGACGGGCAACTCATCGGAACAGCACAAATCCTCCTGCGCCCCCTACCGTGGCCATTCCGTGCCCTCGCCTACACGCCGCGCGGGCCACAAGCCGCAGCCGGCCGCGAACGCGACGTGCTCGCCGCAGTCGCACAACAATGCGCGCAACTCGGCGCCGTCAGCTGCACCGTCGAACCCGACTGGGAACACCACACCCAACCCGGCAACCCGCAGCAACCCGGCACCCCGCAGCCGGACCCGGCCACCTGGTTGCGCGCAGCCGGCTACCGCCCGGGCACGCAACACATCCTCATCCCCACCACGCTCGTGCTAGACATTCGGCAAAGCGAAGCGGAACTTCAAAGCGCAATGTCCAAAAAAACGCGACAATACATTCGCAAATCGGCGCGGAACAACGTCGCGGTGCGGCGCGCAACCGCCGCAGACCTCCCAGACGTGCTCGCCATCTACCGCGAAACCGCCGCCAGGGCGCAATTCGGCATCCACGCCGACGACTACTACCGGGACCTGTTCCGCCTCATGGGGGAGCAGACCCCCATCTACGTCGCAACCCATGAGGGCCACATTGTGGCATTCCTGTGGCTTGCGCGCAGCCAAACCACCGTGTTTGAACTCTACGGCGGCATGAACGAAACCGGGCAGCGGTTGCTCGCCAACTACACCCTCAAATGGGCCGCGATTCTCGAACAGCAACAGTTCGGAGCCACCCGATACGACTTCAACGGGTTACTCAACGACGGCATTTCGCAATTCAAACGAGGATACGCAAACCACGAAAACCTGCTCGTCGGCACCTGGGACGCGCCGCTGAACAACTGGTACCCGCTCTACGCCAAAACCCTACCCCTGGTCCGCAACGCACTCAGCGCGGTGCGCAGCACACTGCGGCGACTACTACAACGCAAACCCGCCTAACCCTGGCAGCCGCACACCAAAGCGCCGGTGGGCCGGCCAGGCCCGGCCCGGCCCAGCCCGCCGCCCCGGCCCGCGCCTGCCCGGCCCACCCCGCCACCCCGCCGGCCCACCCTGCTCGGCTTGCGCAACCCAGCACGCACCCACGGCGCAGCAAAACCGGGTAGTCTGGTATGGCTCCAACGCGCCGGTGTTGCGCCGTGGGGCTTGTTTCAACGAAGTTCTGTGAAGCGCCCCGCACACTGCGGGACGCGCCGCACTATCAGTGATTGGATGAGCGTGGATCTGTACGAATACCAGGCACGAGACCTGTTTGAGCAACACGGGGTGCCGGTGCTCGCCGGCATCGTCGCGGATACCCCCGAGGAGGCTCGCGCGGCAGCCGAGCAGCTTGGCGGGGTTGTGGTCGTGAAGGCGCAGGTTAAGGTGGGCGGCCGTGGCAAAGCTGGTGGTGTGAAGGTCGCGAAAACGCCTGACGAGGCGGAGGCTGCCGCGCGCGCTATTCTTGGCCTCGACATTAAGGGTCACGTGGTGCAGCGGGTGATGGTGGCCGCGGGTGCCCGGATCGCGCAGGAGTACTATTTTTCTGTGCTGCTTGACCGGGCGAACCGTTCCTACCTCTCGCTGACCAGTTTTGAGGGCGGCATGGAAATTGAACAGCTTGCTGTGGAGCGCCCTGAAGCACTCGCGAAGATTGAGGTGAATCCTGGCCGCGGCATTGATGTGGCGGCTGCTGAGCAGATTGCGCGGGCGGCGAAGTTCCCTGAGGAGCTCATCGCCCGGGTGGCTCCGGTGATTGTGAAACTGTATGGCGTGTTCACCGCTGAGGACGCCACCCTGGTTGAGGTGAACCCGCTGGTGCTCACCGAGGAGGGCGACATTGTCGCGCTGGATGGCAAGGTTTCGCTGGATGAGAATGCCGCGTTCCGCCAGCCGGGTCATGCCGCGTTGGAAGATAAGGCAGCGACGGATCCGCTTGAGGCGAAGGCGAAAGCTAACGATTTGAACTATGTGAAGCTTGACGGCGAGGTGGGCATTATTGGAAATGGTGCCGGCCTGGTCATGTCAACGTTGGACGTGGTTGCGTATGCGGGTGAACGTCACGGGGGTGTGCGGCCGGCGAACTTCCTTGATATTGGGGGCGGGGCTTCTGCGACTGTCATGGCGAACGGCCTTGACGTGATTCTTGGCGACCCGCAGGTGCGTAGCGTGTTTGTGAACGTGTTTGGTGGCATCACCGCCTGTGACGCCGTTGCGAATGGCATCATTCAGGCGCTTGAGATGCTGGGTGACGCGGCCACGAAACCGCTTGTGGTTCGTCTCGATGGCAATAAGGTGGATGCCGGTCGTGCGATCCTCGCTGAAGCCAACCATCCTTTGATCACGTTGGCAACCTCCATGGATGATGGTGCCGATAAAGCCGCCGCACTCGCCGCGGTCTAAGCAGAAAGTTTGTTGCAGCATGTCAATTTTTTTGAATAAAGACTCGAAGGTTATCGTCCAGGGCATTACCGGCGGCGAGGGCACGAAGCACACGGCGTTGATGTTGAAGGCCGGCACGAACATTGTTGGTGGGGTGAACGCGCGCAAAGCGGGCACCACGGTGACGCATGAGGGCGGTGTTGAGCTGCCAGTGTTTGCGACGGTGGCGGAGGCGATGGCGGCGACCGGCGCGGATGTTTCGATTGCGTTTGTGCCGCCCGCGTTCACGAAGGATGCGGTGATTGAGGCTATCGATGCCGAGATTGGGCTGCTCGTGGTGATCACGGAGGGCGTTCCGGTGCAGGACACGGCCGAGTTTTGGGCGTATGCGGTGGAGAAGGGTAACAAGACCCGCATTATTGGACCAAACTGCCCCGGTATTATCACCCCTGGTGAGTCGCTTGTGGGCATCACGCCAAACAGCATCACCGGCAAGGGGCCGATTGGGTTGGTGTCAAAGTCGGGCACCCTCACCTATCAGATGATGTTTGAGTTGCGCGACTTGGGCTTTTCTACCGCCATTGGTATCGGTGGCGACCCCATCATTGGCACCACGCACATTGACGCCCTCGCGGCTTTCGAGGCGGATCCGGAGACGAAAGCCATTGTGATGATTGGTGAGATTGGTGGTGACGCTGAGGAGCGCGCCGCCGACTATATTCGTGAGCACGTGACGAAACCTGTTGTGGGTTATGTTGCCGGGTTTACGGCGCCTGAGGGTAAGACCATGGGCCACGCGGGGGCGATTGTTTCTGGTTCTGCCGGCACAGCTCAGGCGAAGAAGGAGGCGCTCGAAGCGGCTGGCGTGCGGGTTGGCAAAACCCCGAGCGAGGCGGCTGCGCTGCTGCGCGAGGTGTTCGCCGCGCTGTAACGACCGCACCGGTTGCCTGCGAGTGCGCTGCCTGCGCGCGCACTGCCGGCCAGCTCACTGAAAGCCACCAATGAAACGCATTATTACCGCTGTTGTGGTCACCATTGAGGTGCTTGGTGTGTGCGCTGCGGGCTTGGCGGTTACCCTGTTGCCGTTGCTGCTGTTGTGGCTGGGGGAGGCGAAGCTGAGCACCCCCGTGCCAACCATGCTGGGGGTTGCTTCGGTTGTGTGGTTGTTGAGTCTTGGTGCTGAGCTTTCGGTGACGCTGCCAGCGGAAACCGTGCAGCTGCTTGGTGTGGGCGGCGACCCGCTGCGTTTTCTGGTGACGCTCAGCCCGCTCGCGGTGACGCTGATTACGGCGCTGAGTGGGTTTTTTCTGGGTCGCCGCGCCGCCGCATCCAACACCCCGATTGTGGGGTTGGTTGCGGGGTCGCTCGTGCTGGGTGCTGTCACCTGGATGGTGGCTTCGTGGCTGGTGTTTGGCCTGGTTCGGGTGGATCCGGTGGCCGCAACGGTCGCGGCGGTGTTGCGTTTTACGGTGGCTTCTGTTGCCGGGTTTGTGACGTTTTCGGTGCAGCGCGGGACTGCGCGCTGGGTGCGGTTCAGTAACTGGGTTGGGTTGCAATTGCCCGGGATGCCGTTGCAAGTGCTCCGTTCGCTCGCCTTGGGTGCGCGCCAGGGTTGGGCGTTTGTGGTGGGTCTGATTGGGTTTGCTGCCGCATTGCTGGCGGTGCTGATCGTGCTGAACTATGTGGAGATGATGCGCTTGACGCAGGCGCTGCATGTGGGTTTGGTTGGTTCGTTTGCGTTGCTGTTGTTGCAGGCGGCGCTGTTGCCGAACGCAATTGTGTGGGTGGCTTCGTGGTTGCTCGGGCCCGGGTTTGCGGTTGGTGTGGGGAGTTCCGTGACGATGCTCGCCACCGAGGTTGGCCCGTTGCCGGCGTTGCCGCTGCTTGCCGCGATTCCTGAGGGCACCCACCAGTATGCACTGTTGGGTTTGCTGTTGCCGGTGCTGGTGGGGGTGTTGTTTGGCGCTCGCGGGGTTGCGGCGTTGCGTGCCGTGTGGGGTGGTTCCCCGAGTGCGTGGGTGTTGTTGCTTCCACCGGTTGCGGCGTCGCTCACCGCGGCCGCGATGCTTGCCGCGTTGGCGGCGGATTCTGCGGGTGCTGCGGGGCCGGCGCGGTTTGCGGTGGTTGGCCCTGATGTGGTTGCGGTTGCCCGTTGGGGCGTGCTGCTGGTGTTTGCTTCGACGCTGCTTGGCGGGGCGCTGGGCTGGTTGCGGGCACGCACCTGGGTTGCGGTGGATGCCGAGGCGGTGAGTGCTGAGGCGCAGACGGTGCCGATTGATCCTGCGCTGCGGGTGACGCTGGCCGGGGCGGATGCTGGGTTAGCGACCGGGGTGGTTGCCGGGTCGCTGGCCGGGGCCATTGTTGATCCCGATAGCATGGAACCCATGGGTGTGGAACGGTTTGGCATTGTGGTGCTCATTTCTGGCGGCGGTTCAAACTTGGCCGCCCTCCTTGCTGCTGCGGATGACCCTGCTTGCCCGTTTCGGGTGCTTGCGGTGGGTGCTGACACTGACGCGCCCGGTCTTGCCCACGCCCGGGATCGCGGCTTGCCTTCGTTTGTTGTGCGCCCTGGCGATTTTGCCAGCCGGCACGACTGGGGGGTTGCGCTGCTGGATCGGGTGCAGTCGTTCCGGCCGAATCTCACGGTGAGTGCCGGGTTGATGCGTATTTTGCCTCCGGTGGTTGTTCGTGGGTTGAGCCCCGCACTGATTAACACGCACCCGGCCTTGTTGCCGCACTTCCCGGGGGCGCACGCCGTGCGGGACGCCCTCGCTGCCGGCGCCGCGGAGACCGGGGTGACGGTGCACATCATCGATGAGGGTGTCGATACCGGCCCCGTACTGCGTCAGGCCACCGTGCCGGTTCACCCGGGCGACACCGTGGAACTGTTGCAGGAACGCATTAAAACTGTGGAACGCCCCCTGCTTGTGGGGGTCGTTACCGACATTGCTAACGCCACCATCACACTCAAGGAGCCACACCACTCATGACCGTTTCCACACCCGCAACAGCCGGCACCGCCCAGCCCAGCACCCCCCAGCCCGGCACCCCCCAGCCCGGCACCCCTCAGCCCGGCACCCCCCAGCCCGGCACCGCCCCCGCGCAACCGGCAACCCCCGAGCAGCGGGTGCCCATTCGCAGGGCGCTCATCTCGGTGAGCGACAAAACCGGGCTGCTGGAACTTGCCCAAGCGTTGCACGCTGCCGGGGTGGAGATTGTGTCGACCGGTTCAACTGCCGGGGTGATTCGGGAGTCGGGCATCCCGGTCATGGAAGTCAGCGAACTGACCGGTTTCGCCGAGGCGCTCGATGGGCGGGTCAAAACGCTTCACCCGTCCGTGCACGCGGGTTTGCTTGCCGATCTGCGGCTCGCGCATCACCGCGACCAGCTGCGCGAATTGGGGTTGGCGCCGTTTGAACTTGCCGTGGTGAACCTGTACCCGTTTGAGCGCACCCTCGCCTCGGGCGCCCCGTCCGCGGAGGTGCTGGAGCAGGTGGATATTGGTGGACCGGCGATGGTGCGGGCTTCGGCGAAGAATCACGCCAACGTGGCCATTGTGGTGTCGCCGTCGCGGTACACCGCAGTGACGCAGGCGCTGGCCGCCGGGGGGACCACCGCCGAGTTGCGGCACGCGCTCGCCGCGGAGGCGTTCGCCCACACAGCAGCCTACGATGCGGCGGTTGCTGCCTGGTTTGCCGGCGAGGTGGCTCAATTGGTGGATGCCGCACCCGCCCCCCAGCCAACCCCCGCCCCGGTTGCGTCCGCGGCTGCCGCGGCGGGGTCGCCGCTGCCCGATTCGTTGCGGTTGCACGCGCCGGCACTCGCGCACCTGCGTTACGGCGAGAATGCGCACCAACCCGCGGCGCTGTACGGCGTGGCGGGT
>CAYTSH010000054.1:4839-11970 GCA_964440395.1 uncultured Microbacteriaceae bacterium | reverse complement strand
AGATTCACATAATTACGCACAATGATCTCTTCGTCTGTCCAAGCGGAATTCACCATCGGATTCCGCCGCACCGCCCACACCATCGCCTTCGCCATGATCAACAGCGGTGAAACCTTCACCCCCGCAAAATCAGGCGAAGCCTTCAAGCGCTTCACAAACTCCATCGTGCGAGTCGCATCCACATCAACAAACAAACTCACATGCGGAGCCTGAAATGCGCTCTCAACCATCGCCCGCGCAATCGCCTTCCGCACCCCCTTCACCGGGATGCGCTCCTCACGATCGTCAGCAGGTGCAGGTGTTGAAATATTGCGAAACACGCTCGCCTGCGACGCGTGACGCACCACATCATCACGCGTAATCTCACCCGCAAGCCCCGTCGGCTCAACCTGCGTGAGATCAACCGACAAATCCTTCGCCAACTTCCGAATAGGCGGCTTCGCCACCACAGGCTGCGCCTGCGCAGCCGGAACCGACGCCGGACGATCCCCACCGCGCGCAGACACCGCCCGCGAGCGCCGGCTCTGCACCTGCCCAACCGTGCCATACCCCACAAGCACCGCCCCGGCAGGTTCCTCCGCCTCAATCGTGCTCGAAACATCCTCAACCACAGCCTCAACCTCAGCGGTCGAAGCAGACGACACCACGGCATCCACCATAGAGGCGGCCTCACGAATCTGAATGATCGGCGCCCCCACCGCAACAGTCTCGCCCTCACCCGCCAACAGCTTCGTCACCACACCAGCAAAAGGCGAAGGCAACTCAACCAGCGACTTCGCCGTCTCAATCTCAACCAACACCTGGTCGATCGCAACCACATCGCCAACAGCCACATGCCACGACACAATCTCCGCCTCAGTGAGCCCCTCACCTACATCGGGAAGCAAAAAAGACGTAACACTCACGAAACACTCCTCACCAAAACACCGGGGTAGCAGACCGGCGAAACCAGACCAAGCAAAGCCCGCACAGCGCCAAGCCTAGTACGCCAACGCACGATCCACAGCCTCCAAAATCCGATCAGCATCAGGCAAAAACAACGACTCCAGCCGGGCAGGCGGGTACGGCACGTCATACCCAGAAACACGCAGCACCGGCGCTTCAAGAAAGTAAAAAGCCCGCTCGGCGATTGTCGCCGCGATTTGACTGCCAAGGCTCACATTCTCCGAAGCCTCCTGCGCAACCACCACCCTGCCCGTTTTCCGCGCAGAATCAAGAATCGTGTCGTAATCTACCGGGGAAAGCGAACGCAGATCGATCACCTCAACGCTCGTGCCCTCCGCCTCGGCAATGGCCGCCGCCTGCAACGCCATCGCCACCATTGCGCCGTGCGCAACAAGCGTCACATCCGAACCCTGCCGAGCCACCCGGGCACTGTGCAACCCCAGCGAAGACGCCTGCACATCAACCTCGCCCTTCTGCCAGTAGCGTCCTTTCGGTTCAAAAAACATCACCGGGTCATTCGAGGCAATCGCCTCCTGAATCATCCAGTACGCATCATTCGGCGTTGAAGGACTCACCAGGCGCAACCCGGGCGTGTGCGCAAAATACGCCTCCGGGCTCTCCTGATGATGCTCAATCGCACCAATGTGGCCACCATACGGCACCCGAATCACCACGGGCAGCGGGTGCGCGCCCCGCACACGGCTGGTGAGTTTTGCAAGCTGCGTGGTGATCTGATCAAACGCGGGAAAAATGAAACCGTCAAACTGAATCTCACACACCGGGCGGTACCCGCGCATCGCCAAGCCAATAGCGGCTCCCACAATGCCCGACTCGGCAAGCGGCGTGTCCAACACGCGGTGCTCACCAAACTCGTCCAACAACCCCTCGGTCACCCGAAACACGCCACCCAGACGCCCCACGTCCTCGCCCATGACCAGCACGCGGTCGTTCTCGCGCAGCGCGCGTTGCAACCCAAGATTAATCGCCTTCGCCATCGGCAGCGTCTGCAACGCCGCCCGCTCTGGTGCAGCCATACCTACACACTCCCCTCAGACGCAGCAAGCGCGGTCATCGACGCCTCATACCGTTCCAGCCACTCAGCCTGCTGCTCCATGAGTGGGTGCGGTTCGCTATACACGTGCGCGAACATGTCCCCCGCGGGGGGCGACCCCAGCTGCAACGTGCGGGTGCGCAGGTCGCTCCCAAACGCATCCATTTCGGATTGAATCTCGGCAAACACCGCGTCAGCAACATCCAGCGTGCGTAGGTAGCGTTCCAGACGCACAATGGGATCTTTCGCCACCCACGCTTCCCGCTCCGCATCAGCCCGATACTTGGAAGGGTCATCGCTCGTGGTGTGCGCCCCAACCCGGTAGGTCAACGCCTCAATGCACGCGGGTCCCCGACCAGCCCGGGCATCATCAAGGTGCTTCGCTGTTGCTGCGAACGCCGCCAGCACGTCGTTTCCATCAATCTGGATGCTGGGCATGCCAAATCCTGCGGCTCGCAGATACAGCGGTGTGCGCGACTGCCGACGCACCGGAACCGAAATGGCGTAGTGGTTGTTCTGCAAGAAAAACACCAACGGGGATTGGTAACTCGTGGCAAAAATGAAGGCCTCGTTCACGTCGCCCTGACTCGTGGATCCGTCACCGAAGAACACCATGGTGGCTTCATCACGCTCCGGCTGACCGGTGGCAATCGCACCATCAAAACGCTGCCCCATTGCGAACCCTGCGGCGTGCAGCGTTTGCGAACCAATCACCAGCGTGTAGGGCCGAAAATTGCCGTTGTTCGGGTCAAGCGGGTTCCACCCCCCATGCGAAATGCCACGAAACACCGACATGTAACCCAGCGGGTCAACGCCCCGAATCATCCCAACAACGTGTTCCCTGTAGGAGGGAAAGATGTGGTCCTGCGTTTTCGCGGCGCGCGCGGCCCCCACCTGGCAGCCTTCCTGACCGTGACTCGGCGGCCAGAGCGCCAACTGCCCCTGACGCTGCAGGTTTGTGCCGATGCTGTCTAACGTTCTCGCCCGCACCATGTCACGGTAGAACCTGAGCAGCAGCTCCGTATCAACCGTTTCCAGGTAGGCAGCATACTCTTCAGCACCCTCCGGCATGACCCGCTGACCGTCCGGGGTCAAAAACTGCAACGGCGTCACCTCACCGTCAGGCAGTGGGGCTCGAAACCCCGCATTTATCGCAGCACCAATGCTCATGAGCCCTCTTCTTTCTCAGCATTCCGAACCGGATGGTCCCCCGGAAGCGTTGTCAATACTTCGGCGGCAAGTTGCAGGAACGGTTGCACGCTTTCCGCCTCACCAACAGAAACGCGGATGCCCTCCCCCGCGAATGGCCGAACCACAATTCCAGCGTTTGCAAACCGTTCCGCAACGGCAGCCGTTTGCTCGCCAAATGCCAGCCACACAAAGTTCCCGTGCGCCTCCGGCACACGGAAACCGAGCGAACGCAGCGCACAAACCAGTTCATCGCGGCGATCGGCAATGGTCGAGACCCGATGCAACAGCTCCCCCTCAGCCACCGGTTCGAGAGAAGCCAGCGCAGCCTGCTGGGCGACGTCGGTCACCGACAACGGGATCGCGGTTGCCCGCGCGCCAGCCAACACCGCCGGGTGCCCAATCGCGTAGCCAATGCGCAACCCAGCCAAACCGTAAGCTTTCGAAAAAGTGCGCAACACCACCAGGTTGGGAAACTCGGAACGCACGTTCAGCCCGTTGACCGCCGCAGCATCCCGAACAAACTCCGCATACGCTTCATCAAGCACCACCAGCACGGTCGCAGGGATGGCCCGCAAAAACGCAACCACCTCGTCATGATGCAGCACCGTGCCGGTTGGGTTATTGGGGCTGCACAGCAGCACAACCCTGGTGCGTTCATTCACCGCAGCAAGCATCGCCGCAAGATCGTGCCGCGCAGAAGGCAGCAGCGGAATCGGCACCGGCACAGCACCGCTCGACAACCCGAGTGCATGGTAAGCCTCAAAACTCCGCCACGCAAAAACGTACTCGTCCCCCGGCCCCGCAGCCGCAGCAACCAGTTGATAGAGCAGTGCCACCGAACCGGCACCAACGTGCACCTCGTCCACGCTCACACCAAACTTTGCCGCGAGCGCGGCACGCAGCGCGGGCATCGCCGCATCTGGGTAGCGATGAAAGTCCTGCACCCCAAAAGCACTCGCCGCCACGGAAGGGAGCGGCTGGAACGGGTTCTCGTTACTCGACAGTTTGAAGCCACCCGGTTTCGGCGCGGTACCCTGCCGATACACCGGCGCGGCAAGGACCGCAGGGCGCAG
This sequence comes from uncultured Microbacteriaceae bacterium, assembly GCA_964440395.1. Lineage (GTDB taxonomy): Bacteria > Actinomycetota > Actinomycetes > Actinomycetales > Microbacteriaceae > CAYTSH01. The sequence continues at coordinate 7,710 of CAYTSH010000054.1, read as the reverse complement.
CATGACCGGTGGGGGCGTATCAACACTCATCCCACGAGTCTACCGAGCGCAGTGGTCGCAGCCGTGCATGTAGCACACCCGACCACCGCGACAACCCTCGGGATCCCCGGGGCGCGGGAGAGAAACGCAGCCGCCGTGAGAGGATTGGGAGGTGCAACTGTTTGAGACACTGACGCCGACACTCTGGGCGCTCCTCGCGCTCAGCGCACTCTTCGCAGGGCTCTCAAAAACGGCACTCCCAGCAATCAACACCCTCGGTGTTGCACTGTTTGCGGCGATTCTGCCCGCACGCGAATCAACCGCCGCGCTCCTACTGCTGCTCATCATTGGGGACATGTTTGCGGTGGCCAGCTACCGCAAGCACACCAACTGGGCCGTGCTGGTGCGGCTGTTTCCCGCAGTTGCCGCCGGGATCGTCGCGGGCGCCATTTTTCTGCGCTTCGGCGATGATCAGTCGGTGCGGCGGGTCATTGGCATCATCCTCCTCGCCCTCATCGCAATCACCGTTTGGCGGCGGTTTCACCCACAGCCCCAACAACCACCGCACGCACCGCACGCACCAACCGAGCCGGCGGCTCGACCGGGCGATCGCAAGCAACGGCTCGCGCGAATCGGTTACGGCACCCTCGCGGGGTTCACCACCATGACAGCAAACGCGGGCGGCCCGGTTATGTCCATGTATTTCCTGGCAACAAAGTTTGCGGTTCGGGAATTCCTCGGCACCGCGGCCTGGTTTTTTGCCATTGTGAACCTCAGCAAAGTGCCCATTTCATTCAGTCTGGGGCTGTTCAACCGCGACGTGCTCCTCCTCGACCTGTGCCTCGTGCCGGCGGTGGTGCTCGGCGCGCTCCTGGGACGTTGGCTCGTGCCGCACATCAACCAGCGCGTGTTCGACTGGACCGTGATCGCCGGCACCCTCATCGGCGCCGTTTACCTGATCAAATGAACACCGAGCAGCCGACGCAACGAACAAGGAACGACACTCACCCCTCAGGCAGGGAACGATGCTCAGCCAGCTCGAAGTCGATAAACGACTCAATCATCGCCCGATACACCCGCTCAACAATGTCTGCAGATGCGCCGGTTTGCTCCGCCAACCCGCGAACGCGAGCGATGACCCGCTCAACCCGTTCAGGGTCCCGCACGGCATTCGAATCATTCTTGAGCGGCGCTACCCGTTGAACGAGCCGTTGTCGCTCAGACAGCAACGCGACAATTTGACTATCAACTTCGTCAATGTCCCTCCGCAGGGCGAGCAGTGCGTTCGTGTTGTCTGAATTCATGTGCCGAGCATACCAACACCGCCCCGCGCGCAACGGGCCGAGGGTGTACCCTGTCTCACAGGGGTTCCTCATCGGGTAGTTATGCAGTCATCACAACACCGAGGGAGCCCTGTGGTCGTTCCGACGCCGAAACCCGCCACGGGGAGAACCAAACGTTCGGACCACCCTGAGAACAACGCACACCAGTGCCGCCCGGACAGAAAGAACCACCATGAGTGAACACACCCCAACCATCGAAGAAGGCTTGCCCCGCCCCGCAGTGAGCGAAACGCAAGCCGTGGCTTGGGCGCGCGAACTCTTCGGCAAAACCGGCACCGTGCGCGAACTGGGCAGCCAGCAAGATCGCAACTTTCTGCTCAGCTGCGACGACGAACACTTCCTGCTGAAAATTAGCAACCCGGCATTCCCGCTCGCCGAAATTGCCGCCCAAAACACCATCATGCAGCACCTCACCGAAGCGGGGCTCACCACACCGGCACCCGTTGCCGCGCTCGACGGCAACACCATCAGCACGGTGCACATCGCAGGCGTGGCACACACCATCCGCCTGCTCACCTTCGTGGCGGGCTCACCACTCATCGACAGCACCTACCTGGCACCGTCAGTGGTGGCACAGCTGGGTGAGCTCGCTGGGAAGGTGAGTAAGGAACTCGCCGCACTGCAGCATCCAGGATTGGAACGCACCCTGCAGTGGGATCTGCGCGACGGTGAACGGGTGGTGCGCACCCTGCTCGATTGCATTCAGGATGCCGAAAAACGCAACACCGTAGCCCACGCCCTCCAGCGGATCGAGTCCCGCCTGGCCACCCACCGCGACGCCCTGCCCGTGCAAGCAGTACACGGAGACCTCACCGACGACAACGTGGTGAGCACCCGCGCCGCAAACGGGCAGCCGCACATCACGGGCATTATCGACTTTGGTGACACCATGTACAGTTGGCGCGTTGCCGAACTCGCAGTGGCCTGCACGGCAGTGTTCCACCACGCGCCCGACACCCCCCTCGCCGTGCTGCCCCTCATCGCCGCATTCCACCGCGAAGCCCCGCTCACCGATGCGGAAGTGAGCGCACTGTGGCCGCTCATTGTGCTTCGCGGCGCCGTGCTGGTGGTGAGCGGGGAGCAGCAGGTGGCGATTGACCCGGAAAACGACTACGCCTCAGACGCACTGGACCGCGAATGGACCATCTTCGCGGTGCCAAACCGGTTCGACTGGGATGTGGCGGAAGCAGCAATTCGCCACGAACTCGGCATGCACGCACCGCAGCCGGCACTGCCGGAGCTGGTGCCGCTGCTGCCGGAACTTGCGCAGCGCGGCATCCAACTCATCGACTACTCCTACGACAACCCGGCGCACGCAGCCGGCTCATGGCTCACTGACGACGCCGAACGGCAAATCCGCGAAACGCTCCGCACGGCGCACGGCAGCAACCCCATCCTGGTGAGCCAGTTCGGCGAGGCACGACTCACCCGGGGGCGCACACACCAGCGCAGCGAACCGGCGACCGTCGCGACCCATAGCGAACTCCATGGCAGTCACGGGATGCTCGTCGCGGCACCCTTGCCCGGGCTGGTGGCGGCGCTGCTGACA
>CAYTSH010000054.1:0-4829 GCA_964440395.1 uncultured Microbacteriaceae bacterium | reverse complement strand
GCTCGTCGCGGCACCCTTCGCAGCCACCGTAGCAACCGTGGCTGGCACCCACCTGCTCCTCACCGGGCATGGCCACACCCTCAGTTTGCACGGGGTCGAACCGGCGGCCACTGTTGTCGAGGGGGCGACACTCACCGCGGGGCAGGCGCTCGGCACCGCCCAAGACCACATGACCGTCATGCTCCAGCGTGGTGAAACACCGCGGGAAGTGCCCGCGTTTGTGCGCGCAAGTGAACTACCCGGCTACGCTGCACTGCTCGCGGACCCTGCCGCACTGTTCGGGGACGCGTACCCACAGCATCCCACCCATCGCAGCCCCGCGGAGGTTCTGAAACGCAGACTGACCGCATACGCACCCCTGCAAAGTCACTACTTCGCTGCCCCGCCACAGATTGAACGCGGGTGGCGGGAACACATGATCGACACCACGGGTAGACACTACATTGACATGGTGAACAACGTGACAATTCTGGGACACGGGCATCCGGCAATTGCCGAGGCGGCTGCGGACCAGTGGAGAAGACTCAACACCAACTCCCGCTTCCACTACGAAGTGGTGGCGGAACTGTGCCAGCGTGTGCTTGAGAAAGTTCCAGACAGCTTTGACACCGTGCTGCTCGTGAACAGCGGCAGTGAGGCGGTGGATCTTGCATTGCGACTCTCCAAAGCGTTCAGCGGACGCGAAGATGTGCTGTGCTCCAGCGAGTCCTACCACGGCTGGACCCTTGCAAGCGACGCGGTCTCAACATCCACCTCAGACAACCCGCGCGCCCTCAGCACCAGACCCGCGTGGGTGCACACGCTCGACGCACCCAACGGTTACCGCGGCACCCACCGCGGCGAGGGTGCCGGGGCGGCCTATGCGGCAGACGCAGCCGCGAAACTCCAAGAGCTTGCTGCGGCCGGCACACCAATTGGCACCTACATTGCGGAACCGCGCAACGGCAACGCGGGCGGGATTGGGATGCCCGCCGGGATGCTCCCAGCAGTGTATGCGGCGGTTCGCGCGCAGGGTGGCGTAACCATCTCGGACGAAGTGCAGATGGGCTACGGCAGGCTCGGCGCCCATTTCTGGGGGTACGAAGAGCACGGCGTGGTGCCCGACATCATCACCGTTGCAAAAGCGATGGGCAACGGTCACCCACTCGGTGCGGTGATCACCCGAAGCGAAATCGCCCAAGCACTCGCCGATCAGGGCACCTTCTTCTCCTCGTCAGGCGGCAGCACCCTCAGTTCACGCATCGGTTTAACCGTGCTGAACGTGCTGCGCGACGAACAGTTGCAACAAAACGCGCACCGCGTCGGCACGTACCTGCGCGACGGACTCCTCGCCCTCGCCGAACGCCAACCCATGATCGGCAAAGTGCACGGTTACGGCCTCTACCAGGGCGTTGAACTGGTGCGGAACCGTGAAACGTTGGAACCGGCAACCGAAGAAACCCCGCGCATCTGTGACCGGTTCCGCGAACTTGGCCTCATCGTGCAACCGACCGGCGACCGCCAAAACGTGCTCAAAGTGAAACCGCCGCTCTGTTTCAGCACCGACAGTGCACAGTTTTTCATCGACGCACTAGACACCATCCTCACCGAAGGCTGGTAACCCGTGATTGTGCGGTTCCTCGTCAACACGGCGGTGTGCGCCGTAGCGCTCTGGGGAACCACCCTACTCATCACATGGTTCACCGGCTCACCCGGCAACGGCATGTGGCTTGAACCCTGGGGCGGCCTCACCGCGATCCCCGACAACGCGTGGGGTAGGCTCGCGGCACAAACCCTGAACTACCTGGGTGCCGCGGTGCTGTTCGGGCTGGTTCGGGCACTCCTCGGTCCCCTGCTCCGCACAATTGGGTTACCGTTCATCGTGCTCACCCTTGGCCTGTTCTGGTGGGTGATCAACGCTGCACTGTTGCACACGACCGCGTGGGTTGGCGGACTGCTTGGGTTCGGCATCCATGTTGATGGATTCTGGTGGGGGGTCGGCGCGGCACTCATCCTCAGCATATTGACCGGACTGCTGAAACTGCTGATCGCCCCCAGCCAGCGGCGCGGGTGAGCCGGGGCGGGTGACGCGGCGCGACGGGCGCTGGCTGGACTAACTGGCCGAACCGACGCGGATGCACCACAATAGTAGTCGAACCCGCAGGGCGCAAACGCGCAAAAAACGAAAGTGAACCCCATGAGCATGCTGCCAACGCAACCCCTCAGCCCACTTGATGGTCGCTACCAGGCGAGTGTTTCGGCGCTCGGGAATTCACTCTCCGAAGCGGGACTCAACAAGGCCAGGGTGCATGTTGAGGTTGAGTGGTTGCTGTTCCTCACCGACCGTTCACTGCTCGGGTCGAGCCCAATCAGTGCTGAACAGCGCGACGCGTTGCGGGCGTTCGCTGCTAACTTTGGCCAACCCGAAATCGATGCACTCGCCGCCACCGAGGCGGTGACGCGGCACGATGTGAAAGCGGTAGAGTATTTGGTTCGCGACCAGCTCAGCACGCTCGGCTTGGATCGCATTCTTGAACTCACACATGTGACCTGCACAAGCGAAGACATCAATAACCTGTCTTACGCCCTCACCGTTCAGGATGCTGTGCGCACCGTGTGGACGCCGGCCCTGGTTCGCGTCGTGGCCGCGCTGCGCACCGCGACGGAACGTTACCGCGACCTGCCCATGCTTGCCCGCACCCACGGTCAACCCGCAACCCCCACCACACTGGGGAAGGAACTTGCGGTGTTTGTGTACCGCCTCGAACGGCAACTGCGCCGCATCGAATCGGCAGAATTTTTGGGCAAATTCAGCGGGGCTACGGGCACGTTTGCTGCGCACGTTGCCGCAGACCCCACCGCCGACTGGCCGGCGCTTTCACGCGAATTTGTGGAAAGCCTCGGACTTGGCTGGAACCCGCTGACCACACAGATCGAGTCGCACGACTGGCAGGCTGAACTGTATGCGGCAATCAGTCACACCAACCGAATCCTGCACAACCTGGCCACCGATGTGTGGACGTATATTTCCATCGGCTACTTCCGACAAATCCCCGTCGCAGGTGCCACCGGCTCATCCACAATGCCGCACAAAATCAACCCAATACGGTTCGAGAATGCTGAAGCAAACCTGGAACTGTCCTGCGCAATTCTCGAATCCCTCGCCGCAACACTGGTCACCAGCCGCATGCAACGTGACCTAACCGACTCCTCCGCGCAACGCAACATTGGGGTCGGCCTCGGTCACTCGCTGCTGGCGCTCGAGAACCTCACAAAAGGCCTCGGCGAGATCGACGCCGACCACGACATGCTCGCCGCCGACCTCAACCAAAACTGGGAAGTGTTGGGCGAAGCCATCCAAACCGTCATCCGTGCAGAAGTAACCGCGGGACGCTCGACCATCAAAGACCCATACGCTGCGCTCAAAGAACTCACGCGTGGGCGACGGGTAGGCGAAGCCGAACTACACGAATTCATCGACACGCTCGACGTGAGCGCCGAAGCGAAACAACGACTCCGGGCACTCACCCCGGCACGCTACACCGGACTCGCTGCAGAACTCTGCGCCTGGTTGGGGTAGAGGGCCGCGGGGGCGGGCGGAGTTTCAAGCATCCTTGGTGAACACTCAGCACACTTTAAACAAAAAACATGCAATTGATCTAGTCTCGAAAACACCCTCATCGTCTGAACTTTCAACAAGAATATTATCCGGATAATCTGCAAAATCCGATGACTCCTCACCGCTCACAGGGTCAATTTCTGCACCGTATGCAGCCGAAGGAACCATCGTAGCAGCGATTGCAACTACGGCAATAAGCAGTTTTTTCATCATTCTCCTTTTACTTAAGTTCAACTAGCATTAGTTTAACTTTCGATAATTATTTCGCATTATCAGAGAGTGAAATACTATACAAAAGTTCAGGAGATCAAATAAATTATTAGAAGAATATTCGCGAAGATGAATACTTCTGAAATTTTTTTACACAATCACCGCAGAATCCTAGAGATATTCATTATCTGATGATGTAGGATATGAGAATGGAAATGCGCTCCATCATTTCACCGGCTGGCATGAAACCGCTTCCAGCAAAAATGCTACTCAGGCCACTGCTGATTGTTATCACTTTTGGCTTAATGATCATTGATGTGACCAGCGAAGATTTTGATTTTGTTGGCTTTATGGGCATTGTCAGACTGATAGTTCCGTATCTATCGATCATCGCTCTAATTATTGGCCCTATGCAGGCCGTGATATCTTGGCTAGCTTCGGTCACACTTTTGGTTATACTCGGGATTCAGGTCTACCCAATTGCACAACTCACTATCCCCACATTCATCGTACTCGGACTTTGCTGCTACCTCTTACCTCGCCTGCATGCGATCATATTCTTGACGCTTGCGCTACTGACACCATTCGTATTCTATTTCGCTAATCCCGAGCTTCCCATTTCCCTCGCGATCATCATTTTCCTGTTCGGGTCCGCCGGGGTGGCAGGGCTCGGGATGAACATTTACCATCGCAGAAATCAGCAAAGCCAGGAACAGATTCGCACCCTCGAAGAGAAGCTCGCGGCCACTCGCCGAAATGAGCGGATGCGGCTCGCGCATGAACTTCACGACATCATCGCCCACGACGTGACCGTGATCGCGATGCAGTCACGCCGGCCAGGGATTGCGAATGACCCCGCGAAGGCAGACCTGGTGATCAAAGAAATTGGCAAAGCAGCCCAGCAGGCACTCAACGATTTGCGCAGCATGGTGGAGGTGCTCAAAGCGGACCGTGAAGAAACCGAAACGGAACTTGAGCAAGATGATCTGCTGGATACCCCTGCGGTGTCCGGTGAAACCAC
>CAYTSH010000053.1:0-12010 GCA_964440395.1 uncultured Microbacteriaceae bacterium | reverse complement strand
GCTGATTCGCCCGGGCACGCTTCACCACATCCTCGTAGGCGCGCAAATACTCGGCAAACGTGAGACTCTCGGCGTGCTTAATGCTCGGCACGAGCAAGGCGCGACTACCGTCAGGTTTCGGCAAATCAATCGCAATACCCAAGTTCACGTGCGCAGGCGAAACCACGCTCGGTTTACCATCCACCACCGCGTAGTGCACGTTCTGGCTGGGATACTCGGCAAGCGTCTGCACAATTGCCCAGCCGATGAGGTGGGTGAACGAAACCTTGCCGCCACGGGTGCGACGAAGGTGATTGTTAATGACCACACGGTTGTCGATGAGGAGCTTAGCCGGGATGGTGCGAACGCTCGTTGCGGTCGGCACGGTGAGGCTGGCATCCATGTTGGTGGCAATCGACTTGTTCATGCCGCGCAGCGGGGTGACCGTATCAGCCGCCGCCTGCGCCTCCGGGTCCGGCACGCGCTTGCGCGGTGCCTCAGCAGGGATGGGCTGCGCCTGGGGAGCGGTGGCGGTGGTTTTCGCAATGGGCGTCGTCGGCGGGGCGGGCTGCGCTGGCGGTTGCGCCGCGGGAGCCGGTTGCGCCGCCGCGGGAGCCGGCTGTGCCGCTACAGGTTGCTGCGCCGCGGGAGCTGGATCGGCCGGGGGAACCGGCTGCGCCGCCGCTGGTTGCTGCTGTGCCGCCTGAGTGGCGGCGTAGCGCTCGAGGATGGGCCACCAAGACGCATCAACCAGAGATTTATCAACAGCGAACTGTTTGTACAGCTCTTCAACGAGCCATTCATTTGCGCCAAAATCGTCCGATGATCCGTCAGGGGTTTGTGTTCCTGAAATCTGGCTGCTCAAGCCGATCGCCCACTCTCTTGTGTTGGTTCTGGTTGCTTCTCACGATGGGTCGCGTACGCGTGCCACGGTAGAGACTAGCCTAGCCCGATTTTGGATTCGGCATGCCACTTTGTTGGCCGCGCGGTACGCTTGAAGCTATGCATGTTCTTGGTTCAGTTCCTTCACACGACCTCACCTACTCTGATGTGTTTCTGGTGCCGCGTTTTTCGGATATCCCCAGCCGGTTGTCGGTGTCGCTGGACCCGCAGGACGGCACCGCCGCTTCGGTGCCGATCGTCGCGGCAAACATGAACTCGGTCACGGGGCCCCGGCTCGCTGCCGCACTTGCGCGCCGCGGCGGTCTCGGCGTGATTCCGCAGGACATGCCGTTGCAGGAACTTGCCGATGCGATTCGTTGGGTGAAAGCGCAACCGGTTTCGTGTGATTCGGCCGTGACGTTGCCGCCAGACGCAACCGTGGCGGCGGCTCGGGAGCTGCTGCCGCCGAGCGCGCAGCACGGCATTGTGGTGCACGACACCGAGTATCGGGGTATTGTGCCCGCCACCGCCCTCACTACCGCAGACCCGAGCGCCACCCTGGCTCAGGTGATGACCTCTTCGTGGGTTGCCCTGGTGGCGGAAGACTTGGCGGATGGGCGCAGCGCGTTCGATGCGCTGGTTGCCGCGGATGTGCAGTTTGCCCCGGTGCTGCACCACGGCCACGTGATCGGCACGATTTCGCGCAAGTCGGCGTTGCGTTCCACCGTGTATCGCCCCAACGTGGATGCCGCGGGTGCGCTCGCCGTGGCCGCCGCGGTGGGCGTGAATGGCGATATCGTGTCGAAGGCGCGGGCACTGCGCGAGGCCGGCGTGGACGTGCTGGTGGTTGATACGGCGCACGGCCACCAGGGCTCCATGCTGCGTGCCCTGGAGACTGTGCGCGGACTTGAGTTGGGGATTCCCATCGTGGCGGGGAACGTGGTCACCGCCGCGGGGGTTACCGACCTGGTGAGCGCCGGTGCCTCAGTGCTCAAAGTTGGGGTCGGCCCCGGCGCGATGTGCACCACCCGCATGATGACCGCCGTTGGGCGGCCACAGTTTTCTGCAGTGCTCGAAACGGCCGAGCGGGCGCGCGAGCTTGGCGCGCACGTGTGGGCTGACGGTGGCGTGCGCTACCCGCGCGACGTTGCGCTTGCCCTCGCGGCGGGCGCCTCGAGCGTGATGATTGGTTCCTGGTTTGCGGGAACCATCGAATCGCCCGGCGTGATCCGCACCGACGATTCGGGGCGACTCTACAAGGAAAGCTGGGGCATGGCATCCACCAAGGCTGTGGAAGGGCGCTTTGCCCGGCTGGATCCGTTTGAACTCGCCCGCAAAACACTGTTTGCGGAGGGCATTAGTGGCAGCACCATTTATATCGACCCCGAGCGCCCGTCGGTTGAAGACATTCTGGATATGATCACATCGGGCCTGCGGAGCGCGTTTACGTATGCGGGCGCGCGCAGTTTGCCGGAGTTTCACGAGCAGGCAACGATTGGGTTCCAATCCGCTGCCGGTTATGAGGAGGGCAAGCCCCAGCCGGTGAGCTGGTAAAGTGACGCCCGGAATGTAACGGTTTGGTGTGCATCGGTGCGCACCCGCCGACTATGCAGTGTTCTTTCGGGCAGTTCCCAGTTGATTCCCTGCTGCGCTGCCTAGCATCGTGAGCAGCTGCGGTTTGGGGCGCGCAACGACCGATCTGCGCAACACGGTAATCGAAAGTGTTGTCAGAGTTTGGGTCGTTCTGTGTCTCTCACCGAGGAAGGGACACTTTATGAGCATTGCGTATGACGGCACGGTCGGCAGCGTCGCGGAGGATGCGCTGCCGCCGGCACTCGCCCCCACGGACGAAGAACTCCTCGCCCGCACCCGAAGCGGTGACCGTTCCGCCTATGCGGAGCTGTGGCAGCGGCACGTGCAGGCTGCACTCACGTTCGCGCGGCAACTCACGCACCGGGTTGATCCGGAAGATTTGGTGGCGGAAGCCTACACGCAGGTGCTTGCCGCGATGGCGCGCGGCAACGGGCCAGAATCGTCATTCCGCTCCTACCTGTTTGCCAGCATGCGGAACATTTCGCAGAACTGTGCCCGCGGCGGCCGCCTGCAACCCACCGACACGCTCGATGAGGTGGTGGAGCGGGAAGCGCAGGGACCGCAAGATTTTGAAGACCACACCCTGGACCGTCTGGTGTTGCGGCGCGCGTTCCAAAGCTTGCCGATGCGCATGCGTGAACTGCTGTGGGTTATTGAGGTTGAGGGGCTCAAAGCGCACGAGGTGTCCGACGAGCTGAAACTCACCCCGAACACCGTTGCGGTGCACACCTACCGGGCGAAAGAACGGCTGAAACAGGCGTGGATCACCGAACATCTCAACACGCGTGGCCTCGGCAGCGACTGCATCGGCCTGGCAACCTTGTTCGGCATGTATGTGCGCGGCAAAACCTCGGCAGCGCAGCGGCACCGCATCGAGCGCCACCGCGAAGACTGCCTCGATTGTGCGCGGATGCTGCAGCAAGCCACCAGCGTTGCCGCCCAGTTGCACAGCGCCCTGGTTCCCGTTGCGCTCATCGGTGCCGGTTCGGTTTCGCTGGCAGCATTCACCACGGTGGCCGGCGCGCAGAGCGCGTCAGCCGCCGGCGCCGCCTCGGCGAGTGCCGCAACCCAGTCCGCAATGCTCGCACAGTCCACGGGCGCAGCCTCGAAAGCGCCGCTCGCGGTGTTCACAAAACTGGGTGGGGCGGTGCTCGCGGCAACCATGACCACCGCGATCATCGCGGTGGCGGTGCTGAACCAGGCGCAACCCGCGCCCGCAAGCAGTGACATTGCCACGATCGCGCAACCCACACCAGGTGAAGTGGGGGTGGCTGGTGAGGCGAGCGCGGCATCCACCATTGATGGGGCTGTGGCAGCCGGTGCACCCGTGCCGGACGGGGGCAGGCCGGCGAGTGCGCAGCAGCGCGCAGAGCTGCGGATCGCGTTGGAGGCGGGAGTGCCGCTTGCCGCCCCAACGTTTGCGTTCGCTGACGGGCAGGTGTTTCGCGATGCCCGCCAGGTGTTGAGTGGTGGGGGCACGCCTGGGGCGGCCGTAACGGCGATCGTCTCGGGGCTGCACGGGTACCGCACCCTGACGAGTGAGGTTTCTGCCGACGGAACCTGGGCGGTGCGCCCGGCGGACGGTGAGGAAGCGTTCGAGGACGGGGATTTCACCGTGCGGGCGTTTCAAACGGTTGACTCGTTTCCGCGTTCAGACGTGCAGAGCGCACAGTTTGCGGTTGCCGCCGGGCTGGACATTCCCGCACCCGTGGTGGGTGCGGTCGATTCTGGTGGCGGGCTGTTTGAACCCGTCCTGCGCGGTTCGGCGCTGCCAAACGCGCTGGTGATGCTGTTTGCCAACGGCGTGCCAACCGTGGTGCAAGCAAACGCGGCGGGGATGTGGCAGGCGACCGTCACCGACGGGCTTGCGCCCGGGCTGAACACGCTCGTGCTGTACCAGCAGCAGGAGAACGCCCCGCTCTCGCTGCCCAGCGAACCGGTTGCGGTGCCGCTGCTCGCCCCGGTGCCGGACCTGCGCGCGCAGAGCGCGCAAACGATCACGCTTTCGGTTGCGGCGCAGCCCGGTGCAACATTTTCAATCACGGATGCCGTTGGCAGCTTCACCCACCGGGTCGCCGGTGCCGACCGTGAGAATCTGTTGCAGCTGGACACCATCTCGTCGGGTGCCGCCCCTGGTGGTGCAGAACTGCGCTGCCGGTACGTGAGCGCAGACGGGCTGCGGGTTGGGGTTGCCGCCAGTCTGTCGGTGCCGGCCGCCGCCTGAACCGGCTGGAACCTGGCAAAACGCTGTGAAGTGACAAAAAGCCCGTGCGGGGCTGTCACAGACGGAACCCCGCCGTGTCTCTCAACAATGAATGCGAGCATTCTGCCCGGTGCAGAACGGTGAAACCCCACACCTCGCATGAACACGTTCGAACACACTGAAAGGTTTGATCTTGAATCAACACATACACCGCCCGGCATCGGGTGGCATGCGAGTGGCGGGGCGCCTGGCGGCGCTTCGCTCCGGCGGACCCCTGTGGTTCACGCAGCAGCGCGCCAACGAATCGGCGCGCACACCACGACGGCCACTGCGCGCCAGCATTGGCATCGGGCTTTCTGCGCTGCTCGCGCTCTCCGGATTGAACCTGGGCGTTTCCAGTGCCAGCGCAGCCACCGGTGTCAGCCTTGGCGTGATCCAGACTGACGCAGGGCCGCTCAACAGGATCGCGCTGAATGCCAGTTTTCAGCGGCAGCTTGTCAACGATACCGTTGCACCCAATTCAGGCGGGTTTTTCAACCCTGCCCAACTCGATGGCGCAGCGCGGACTTTTACTCGTATTTTTTCTAGCACTAATCCTAGCTACAAGAGCCTGCCAGGAGCGACGCAAACTTTTGGTGGGGTCGGCAGCGTAACAAGCCCATTTTTTCTGCGTAACGAGTCTTCGGTTGCAGCCGACTACAAAATCGTTGACAAAATTAGTTACATCGTCGGTGACGGTTTTTATCGCAATGATGTCACGCTCACAAACCTCAAATCAACAGCGCAGACTCTCAACTATTTTCAGAACTTTGACTGCGTGTTCCAAGGAGTTGATAAAGGGTATACCTCAGTAACCAGTAAAGCGGCGCAATGTTTCAAAGCTGGTGGGGATTCACTCGCGCTCATCCCAGTTACCGCCGGCGCTCAGCTTGGCGGAGGGGACACGTTCGCGCTTACTGAACGTGTCGATTCAAATACTTCCCTTGCAAACTTATGCATTGGGGCTGGAGGGACGTATGGAACCGTTCTCAGCGAATCTGTCTGCCGATCAACTATTCAAGACAATGCTTTTGCGATAGAATATGCGAATCTTGTTGTTGCTCCGGGCGAATCAAAAACTTTAACGTTCCTGGTCTCATACACGAATGGCTTGCCGGTGTTCACCGACATCGCGGTTGACACCACCAGCCAGGTGCCTGCCGAGGTTGCTACCGGTCAATCGTTCAGCTACACCGTTACCGCCAAGAACAACGGCGCGGTTGAGGCAACGAACCTGGCCGTTTCGGTGCCGAACGAGGCAACGCTGAGCCTGGAATCGGCAACCGCTTCAGCCGGCAGCTACGATGCTGCCTCGGGGTACTGGAACATTGGTTCTCTTCCCGCGGGTGCCAGCCAAACCCTCACGTTGACTGTGCGCGCTGCTGCCGTCGGTCAAGCAACCCTCGGGGTGACCCAGGTGCGTCTCGACCAGTTCGACGAGACTCCCTGTACTACCGGTTCCCCCGACAACTGCGGTGCTCGCATTCCCGTGTCAATCGTGGCACCCGCCATCCCAGACGCCACGAAATCGACCTTCACCATTGACAGCGATACGGCACTGCTTGCAAACGGCGCCCAGGCGCACACCGTGACGGCGACCCTGCAGGACGAGAACGGCACCCCCATTGAGGGCAAAGCTGCCTCGCTGACCGCGAGTGGCACCGACCCGCGCGTGCTGGTGAGCGCGTTCACCGAGACCGGCACAGCCGGCGTCTACACCGCGACGGTGCGCTCCACCCTCGCCGGCGACCTGAACGTTTCGGCAACCTTCACCGACACCGCGCTCTCCCTGGGCACGGTCGTCGCCAAGTTCCGTCCGGGTGCGGTTGACCCCGCAAATGCGGCCACCAACCTAACCCTGGTGTCCAGCAACCCCAAGACTGTTTCTAACCCGGCAACGGTGGTTGCCGGTGACACCGCAAACGTGCACCAGCTCACCGCAACCCTCACCGACAGCAACGGCAACCCCATCGGGGGCGAGACGGTCACGTTCAGCCTGCCCGCAGCGGTGAAAGTGGTTGGTGGCGGCGCGGCAACCGCAACCACCAACGCTTCCGGCGTTGCCACGCTCCTGCTCGCCTCCGCAAAGCCGGGCAGCTACCAGGTTTCAGCGGTCGCCCAAGCCACCTCGGTGCTGAACGGCAGCCCGGCAACGCTCATCTTCGTGGCCGGCGCGCCCGTGTTTGACCAAAACGGTTCGAACATTTCGGCAACCGCCGGCGGGGTTGAAGCGAACGGTTCCGACACCTCCTTCCACAGCATCACCATCACCGCCGTCGATGCACTGGGTAACCGCGTGCCCGGGCGAAGCGTCGCATTCGATGCGCTGCCCGCCAACCTGCAACTCGTCACCGGTGAATCGCTCAGCGGCATCACCGATGCCAACGGCCGCTACACCATCCGCGTCACCTCCGCCGTGCCCGGCGTGTACACCGTGAACGGCGCGCTCGACGGCACCCCCGTCACCACCGGCAGCCCGGCCAGCGTCACCTTCGTGGTCGGCGCGCCCTCAGCCGAAAAATCCAGCTGGGTGATCGACCCGCAACAGGCGCTCCCCGCCGGTGAATCATTCACCGCCACCGCCACGGTGCGCGACGGCGCCGGCAGTGTCGTACCAAACGCAGCCGTCTCATTCCAGAGCGACTCGCAGGTCACCATTGCGCCGGTCGGTGCCAGCCAAACAGACGCCACCGGAAAAATTAAGGTAACACTCACGGCGCAAACCGCCGGCACCTACCAGGTGAGCGCCAGCATTGGCGGTGCCCTCATCGGTGGCGCGGCCAAAACCATCGAGTTTACCGCGGCCGGCCCAGACACCGGTGCGGAAGGCGCCAGCTCAATCGCCGTCACCACGGCGGCGGCCGAAGTGATCGCCGACGGTTCGGCAGAACACACCATCACGGCAACCGTGAAAGACGCCTACGGCAACCCGGTCAAAACCACCCCGGTCGCGTTCCAACTGCCCGCAGATGTCAGCGCTGTTGGGGGTGCAACCGTCACCACCGACGGGTACGGCACCGCCACGGTTCGCGTCGTGTCGAGCAAAAAAGGCAGCTACGACGTCTCAGCCACCGTTGGTGGCGCCACGATTCAGCGCGGCAACCCAGCCCGAATCAGCTTCGTGTCCGGCGCACCCGTAGCCACAGCATCCACCTTCACCATTGATGCGCTCGGTCCGCTGCAGGTGAGCACCGGCAACGACCCCGACCGTGCCTACACCGGCACCATCACCGTGAACGACGCGATGGGCAACCCGGTGAAGGGTGCCGCGGTTGAGTTCGCCGCCACCCCGGCGGTGATCCAATCCGCCACAACCGGCATCACCGATGCCGACGGTGTGGCCACGGTGCGCTTCTCGTCCAGCAAGGTGGGCACCTACCGCCTCATCGGCAACGTGGTGATCGGCGCCAGTGCCGTTGAAGTTGGCTCGGCTGATCGTGCCTTCGTATCGTCAGGTCAACCCGACCTGAGCGAAAACGGCACCTCAGTGCTCAGCGTCGACTCGACCCCAGCAGTTGCTGACGGGGTCGCGGCACGCACCGCAACCGTGCAGCTGAACGACGCGCTCGGCAACCCGCTCAGCGGCAAAGTCACCTTCGCGCTCCCCGCGGACGTGAGCGTGCAGGGCGCTGGCTCCACCACCGTCGACGCGATCAACGGCGTGGCCACCATCTCGCTCGTCTCCACCAAGGCCGGCAGCTACCCCATCAGCGCCTACGCGTCGGGCAGCACCACAGACCCTGCCAAGAAGGTGCTCAACGGCGACGGCTCCGCGGTGAACTTCATCGCCGGCAGCGCCAAAGCAACCGCATCGGTGCTGAGCATCGACCCCGCCAGCTCGCTCGCGGCGGGCACCGAGCCGACGAACAGCTTCACCGCGACGGTTGCGCTCAAAGACGCAACGGGGAACGCCGCGCAGGGTGACGTCGCGTTTGAACTGCGCACCCTCGCCGGTGTGCCGGTCAGTGGCGCGCAGCCGCAGCTCTCCGCGAACACCGTCACCGCCGACGAAAACGGCAACGCGGTGGTGACGCTCAGCTCCACCCTCGCCGGCACGTTCCGCGTGGTTGCCACCATCAACGGCAGCCCCGTCGCGAACAGTGGCACGCAGGTCACGTGGACCGCGGCTGCCCCCTCGGCGGCCAACTCCACGCTCAGCGTCTCGCCCGGCGGTGTGGAAGCAAACTCGACCGCGCAGCACAGCGCCCAGGTGCTCGTTGCCGACGAGTTCGGCAACCCCGTTGGTGCCGGCGTGTCGGTGAACTTCGCCGTGCAGGCGGGTGCCACGCTCAGCGCGTCCAGCGCCACCACCGATCCCAACGGTGTCGCAACGGTGACCATCACGTCGGGCACGCCCGGCACCTACACGGTTGACGCCTCCATTGGGGTGGATGCCGTGGCCAACACCGGCCAAAGCGTCACCTTCGTGGTGGGTGCGGCCAGCGCGGCGAACTCGTCGTGGCAGGTCAGCCCAACCACAACCCTGCCCGCGGGGCGCGAATTCACGGCAACCGTTTCGGTTGTTGACGCCTCAAACCACCCGGTTTCCGGGGAGACGGTGAACTTCACCCTGCCCGCCGGCGTTGCGCTCGTGCAGCCAGCCACGCTCGTCTCCGACGCAGCCGGCAAGGTTGTGGTGCGGCTGACCTCACAGGTTGCCGGCACCTACACCGTGTCCGCACACCTGGGTGCGGATCAGATCGGTCAGGCGAAGCAACTCGCGTTCACCGCCGATGTGCCAGACCTGGGTGCCACCGGCAACAGCACGATTCGCACCACCACCAACCGCGCCCTGGCGAATAACGCCGACACGCAGGTGGTGACGGTGACGCTTCGTGACGCCTACAACAACCCCGTCACCGGGGTAGACGTGGACTTCACCCTGCCAGAGGGCCTCACCGAGGCGCCCGCGCTGCCCGCGCAACTGGTGAACAGCAAACGCACCAACACGCTCGGTGTCGCCACGCTCACGGTTCGTTCCGCCCAGCCGGGCACGTTCACGGTCGATGCGACCGTGGCAGGCGCACCTGTGCAAAACGGCCAACCGGCAACCGTGACCTTCATCACGGGTGACGCGGTTGCTGCCGCCTCCACGCTGACGGTCAGCCCCAAGGGGCCGATCGCTGCCGGCGAGCGCTACACCGCCACCGCCAAGGTGCTCAGCGAATCGGGGCTGCCCATCGCCGGTGCCACTGTTGACTTCGCCCTGGGCGAGGCAACCGGGTCGGTAGCGTTTGTTGACGGCACCACCACCGGTGTCTCCGACAGCGACGGCACCGTCACGGTGCAGGTCGGCTCAACCACCATTGCCAGCGCGGTGCTTTCGGTAACCGTGAACGGTGCACCAATTGGGGTGGGCAACAACGTGCCGGTCGCGTTCGTGGCGGGTGCGGCATCCACCAGCGAATCGACCATCACCGCAACCTCGCCCATCCAGGCGAACGGCGTGCAGCAGAGCACCGTCACGGTGCGCCTGTTCGATGCGTTCGGCAACCCGGTGACCGCGGGAACCGTTGCGTTGCAGAGCACCATCGGAACCCTCACTGCCGTGCAACCGGACGGTGCGGGGGCGTTCACCGCCAAACTCACCTCCACCACGCCCGGCACCGCAACCATCACGTTCAGCATTGACGGCCAGGTGGCAGCCGCAACCGCAACGGTGCTCGTCGTCACCGCGCCGCCGGCACCGGTGGTGCAACCGACGAACGGTGAAACGGTGCGCGGAACCGCGCAGGCCGGTTCGACCGTGGAGGTTCGCGATACGGCCGGCAACCTGCTCGGCACCGCTGAGACGGACCCCACCACCGGCGAGTTCACCGTGCCGTTGAGCCCCAAGCCGGGCGACGGCGTCACGCTGGAGGTCACCGCAACCGATCAGAACGGCTTCGTTTCACCGAAGACGCCCGTGACGGTTGACGGCCTTGCCCCCGTGGTGATTGTGAACCCGTCGAACGGCGAGAGCGCCTCGGGTAAAACCGACCCGAGCGACGCGGGCAGCAGCGTTGTGGTGACCAACAAAGACACCGGCGAGGTGCTTTGCACGACCAAGATCAACGCTGACGGCACGTTCCGTTGCGACATTCCGGCCGACAAGAAGCCGGGTGATGGCGTGACCATTGAGGTTGTCGTCACCGACCCGTCCGGCAACGCCGGCAAGGGCGAAACGAAGGTTGACGGCATCGCGCCTGATCAGCTGACCGTGCGCAAATCGAACGGCACGATCGTGCGTGGCGGAAACGTGGAATTGGGCGCAGCGGTTTCGATAGTGGATGCCGCGGGCAAGCCGGTCCCAGGAACGGTCACCCTGCTCGATGGTGGCCTGTTCACCTTCACCCCAACCACGCCAATTGCGGTCGGTGACCAGGTGTTCGCCGTGCAAACCGATGCCGCGGGCAACCGCAGCACCCCAGCACCGATCACCGTGGTGGCGTTGCCGAAAGCGCCGGTGGTGGACACCTCCGACGGCACCATCATTACCGGTGGTGTGGTGCTCGGTGAGCACGAACTGCAGGTGGTTGACGTGAACGGTAACCCGATTGAGGGCAAACTGGTCCGGGATCAGAAAGGCCGCTTCAGCTTCACGCCGAAAACGCCGCTGCCGGTCGATTCGATTGTGAACATTATTGTGACCAACGAGGCTGGCGAGTCGATCACCGTTCCCGTGCCGTTCAAGGGGGCGGACCCGGTCAAGGAAGAAATCACCAAACCGAAGGTTGACCCAACCGACGGTGGTGACGTCACCGGATGCGCCGACCCGGGCAAAACGGTCACCATCCGCAACTCGGCCGGCAAGATCATCGGCACCGCCACCGCGGATGAGAACTGCCGCTGGTCCATCACGCTCAGCCCCAAGCAGCAAGACGGCGACCTGATCACCGTGGTTGTGACCGACGACCAGGGCAACGCGTCAGATCCCGTGGTGATTCGCGTGGGACTCACCCGGGTGCTTGTCAAGCACGAGAGCATCAAACCCGGGGCGCATCAGGTGGTGTACGGCTACGGCTTCCAGCCTGGCGAAACGGTCAGCGCGACCGTGTACTCCACCCCGATTGCGCTCGGTGAACAGCGTGTTGCTGACGACGGTACCGTCACGTTCGAGTTCGACGTTCCAGCCGATTTCGAACTCGGGCAACACCGGGTCACCCTGACGAGTGATTTCAGTAAGGACACCTCGGCGAACTTCACCGTCGTGGCCACCGGTGTGCTCGTCGTCACCGGCACCGACACGGCGCTGCCAGCCGCATTTTTGCTGCTGCTCATCGCCGGTGGGCTGCTGGTGCTGCGCCGACGCGGCGCGGGTCACCCGGTCAGCTA
>CAYTSH010000052.1:0-12022 GCA_964440395.1 uncultured Microbacteriaceae bacterium | reverse complement strand
TAGCCCTCGCCGACCGGAACCGACAACACCTCACCGGTGCGGGTCACCTCCTGACCCTCTTCAATCCCGGTGAACTCGCCGAGCACGACAACACCGATGCTCGACTCGTCCAGGTTCTGGGCAAGCCCCAAGGTCCCATCGGCAAAACGAATCAGCTCGTTCGCCATGACACCGGGCAGGCCCTCAACGTGGGCAATGCCGTCTGCGGCGTCGATCACGTACCCAATCTCAGTCTTCGACGCTTTCTCGGGCTCGTAGGATGCCGCAAAGTCTTTCAGCGCGTCACGGATTTCATCCGAGCTGATTGATAATTCTGCCATTAGGTTTCCTCTATGTGATTCACACCCCAACGGGATGCGGTAGGTATGTTGTGTTGCGAAACGGATGAGTTAGCTTGCCAACGAACGACGCAGGGAAGCAAGCCGAGTAGAAACGGTGCCGTCAATAACCTCGTCGCCAACCTGCACGTGCAGGCCACCAACAACCGACGGATCGAGCACCAGGTTAATCCGCACTGGGCGGCCATAGCTCGAGGTGAGACCCGCAGCGAGACGCTGCTGCTGAGCCGCGGACAAAGGCTTTGCAGCGGTAACCGTAGCAAGTGCAAAACCAAGCTGATCGGCAACCACACGAGCGGCACCCAACAGCATTTCACCGATACGTCGCCCTCGCGGAACCGCAACCAAATGCGTCACGATCGCCTCAGTGCCGGCAGAGGCCTTGCCCGAAAGTAACCTGCGAGCGAGAAACACCTTCGCGTCGGCAACGCCCAAGGCGCTGCCCAACGAAAGCTCAAGCTCGTTATCAGACACGACCGCCGCGCGCACCGCAAGCAATTCCTGCGCCACATCTGCCCCGGTAGCGCACATCGCGACCGACCGAACGCCGAGATCCTCCAACGCATCAACCACGTCGTGCGCGGAAGACCAGCGCAGCGCAGCAACAGCGTTGACCAAGTTCAGCGTGGTCTGCTGAAAACCTGCACCAAACACTTGACGAATGAGTGCGTGCTTCACAGCAGGCTCAGCCAACGGATTCGCAACCGCCGAACGCAACTGTGGTTGGGCATCCAACAATCGAGCCGCGGCAAGCAGTTCGCTGGCAACCTCCAGCGTGACGTCGGCAGTTGCCTGATCCAGCGACTCGCGAAGCTTCAGCTTCGCCACGCGCGATGCACTTCCCATTACTTTGCGCCCTGCTCTGCCGTTTCAAGCTCAGCAAGGAAGCGGTCAACCAGTGCAGCCGCATGCGCGTCATCACTCAGACGCTCACCGACAACCCCGGAAGCGAGATCAATCGCGAGCGTACCAACCTCCTGACGCAGCGAAACCAGCGCGGTCTGACGCTCAGCCTCAATCTGAGCCTTCGCCGCAGCGTGAATGCGTGCGGCCTCAGTCGAAGCGGTCTCCTTCGCCTCAGCGATAATCGCCGTGCCGTCTGCGCGGGCGGCATCACGAATCTGTGCAGCCTCCTGACGAGCACCAGCGAGTTGCTCAGTGTACTGCTGCAAAGCGGCCTCGGCTTTCGCCTGAGCCTCGTCAGCCTTCGCAATGTTGCCCTCGATAGCCGCAGCACGCTCATCAAGCAGCGTCTGCATCTTCGGAAGGACAACCTTCCAGAAGAACACGAGGATAATAGCGAAGCACACCGACGACCACAGCAAGTCGTACGACGCCGGGAGAATCGGGTTCGGACTCTCCGCAGCCTGAGCAGTTGCAACGCGAATCGCGTTAAGCATTGTGCCTCCTACAAGACAAAAGGAACCGACCGATTAGCCCTGGAAAATGAACGGGGTTGCGATAGCGATGAACGCGAGTGCCTCGGTGAACGCAATACCAATCCACATGAGCACCTGCAGGCGGCCAGCGAGCTCAGGTTGCCGCGCAACACCCTCAATGGTCTTCCCCACAACAATGCCCACGCCGATTGCCGGGCCGATAGCGGCCAGGCCGTAGCCTACCGTTGCAATGTTTCCTGAAATCTCAGCGAGAACTGACACTTGGTTTCCTTACCTTTCATGAATGGGAGCAGCGGATGCTGCACCCGATTAGTGCTCTTCAGCCAGCGCGAGCTGGATGTAAACAGCGGTGAGCAGAGTAAAAACGTACGCCTGAAGCACGGCTACAAGAATCTCGAACGTGGTGAACGCCAAACCGAACGCAAACGTGCCGATACCGAACAGCTTCATCAGCCCGTCAGCGTTGAACAAGAAGAACGACGTCGCCGAGAAAATGAGCACCAAAAGCAAGTGACCCACCAGCATGTTCATCAACAATCGCAACGTCAGCGTGGCAGGTCGAATGATGAACGTGGAGATAAACTCAATCGGAGTCACCACAATATAAATCGGTGCCGGCACGCCCGCGGGGAACAGAGCATTCTTGAAAAAGTTCTTCGGGCTCTTCTTCACACCCGCATAAATAAACGTGACATACGACACCAGCGCCAACACGATGGGGAAACCAATCGTCGACGACGCCGCAATGTTCAGCGACGGAATAATACCCGTAATGTTGAACGCCAAAATGGTGAAAAACATGGCTGTGAATATCGGCAAAAAGCGACGCCCGTCTTTCTTGCCAAGCAGATCCTCCGCAATGCCCTCGCGAACAAACCCCAAGCCCATCTCCACCAGGCTCTGGCCACGCGACGGAACCACCTTCATGGCACGCGTGCCAAGCCAAAAGAGCAGAATCAGCAGCGCCATCATGAGGAACCGAATCAAAACGATGCGGTTAATCTCAAAATTGGTGCCCTCGAAGAAGATGACCGGTGGGAAAAACTCGTCGATGGACGGTGCATGAAACTCGCCATCGCTGGCGGTTACAAACGGAACAGACAAGTTCAGAACGTTAGCTAACAGCGCTATCTCCTGAATCGGGGCACACACCTCAGGTGCTGCGACGACGAACGGCGGACATCCCAAAGCGCACACCAAGGCGAGCACAGGATCGGGAACATAACTACTCTACCAACAAAACGGCGAGATCGCCCAATCCCTCAAGCGCAGCGAAACTACGAAGCCGCAGACGAGAGGATCGGTTGCCGCGCCCGCGACACAACCACGGCATCCACCACAAGCGAGGCCAACACGCCAGACAGCAACCCGATGAAGAACCAGCGGCCATCCAACCAGTCCTGATCACGCACCAACACCGTCACCACCAAAAACAGCACCATCTTCAGCAACCACGAGCCCAACACAATGGCAAAAAACAACACCACATACAGGTCACTCTGCACAAACCGGTTCGCCACCAAAATACTCACCACAGTCACCATCAACAGCACCAGCGCACACGCAGCCCCCACAGCGGCGCTCACCCCGCCCAGCACCCCCGCAAACACTGCACCGCACGCAGCAACCGCCACCAACACCAACACGCCAACGAGCGCGCCCAGCCGCAACGCCCGGGCAAGAATCGGTTGCGACGTGGGCACGGCGCGTCGCGAAGACTCGACTGAACCGGTCGGGTCGGGTGAGCTGGTCGGGTCGGGTGAGCCGGGCGCGCCAACCCGCTCGGACGAGTCAGCCGCCCCGGTTGCTTTGGCAGCAGAAGCGCCAGCAGGATCAATCAAATCATTCACTCCAACACACCATTCCTTCGAAACACTCGCCGATTCAGCACCTGACCAAGCCGCACCCACGGGAAAGCCAGCCGACTCAGCAAAACCGCGCCACCCCGCTCCGTACCCTTCGGCACCAGCGTAAGCCACAAACACCCAAAACACCCCAACACCAGCGCCACCACAGACCACACAAACGAACCAGTCATAAACACCAGCAGCAACCCACCCGACAACACCGCAGTCCAGCAATAAAAAATCAGCACCGCGCGCACATGACTGTGACCCATGTCAATCAGACGGTGATGCAAATGCTGCCGATCCGCCGAAAATGGACTCTTACCCGCCTGGACGCGACGAATCACGGCAAGGAAAAAATCCAGCAGCGGCACAATCATCACCGCAACCGGCAACAAAATCGGGATATAGGCAGCCCACAGCACCCGCGATTCCAGCGACGCCGGGTTCAACTGCCCGGTGACCGAAATGGTAGAAACCGCCATCATCAACCCCACCATTAGCGCACCAGAATCGCCCATAAACATCTTCGCCTGATGCCAATTCATCGGCAAAAAGCCCGCGCACACCCCCACCAAAATGATCGCCACCAAGCTCGCCAAATTGAAGTGGTTATTCGGGCTCGTCTCCGCAACCAGCAAATAGCTGTACAAGAAAAACACACCATTCGCGATCAGCGCAACGCCCGCAACCAAACCGTCCAGCCCGTCAATGAAATTGATCGCGTTCATCACCAACACCACCAACCCCACCGTCAACAACAGATTCACCAGCGGCGAAGCAACCGCAATACTGTTCCCAATCGGCAACGAAACAATCTGAATGCTCTGCCACGCCAAAATCACCGCAGCAATCATCTGCACCGCAAGCTTCAGCATCCAATCCAAATCGAGCAAATCATCCGCAGCTCCCAACACCACAATGATCAACGCCGCACCCAAAATGCCCCAAATCGGCCCCGGATCGTCAAAAATAATCTGAAAAATCTGCAACGGAACCAGCGCAGCAACCCCAAAAGCCGCCACCAGGCCAATAAACATGGCCACCCCACCCAGCCGGGGCGTCGGCTGCGAATGCATATCCCGCTCCCGCACCGCCGGGGCGAGCTTCCAACGCAAGCTCAACCGATACACCACCCAAGAAGAGCCCCACGTGACAACCGCGGCGACCAAAAAAATCATCAAATACAGCCGCACTAGCGCACCAACACTCCCGGCAATGCAGCCTCCAACTCAGCAACCGTGCACCCACCCAAACGCAACACGCTCAACGTGCCGCCCTCGTCGGTGAGGCCGCGCGCATCCACAATTGTTGAAGAAATGCCCGAAAGCGCGCCGCGCATCGCGGCGGCTGGGTGGGCTGGGGCAGGGTGGGCTGGGGCAGGGTGCGCTGGGGCAGGGTGGCCCGGGGCTGGGTGCGCGGCGGCTGGGGTAGCGGCTGGGTCCGCATCCGGGTTCGCATCCGGGTCGGCATCCGGGGTCGCATCCTGGTCGGCATCCGCGGACAAAATGACGGCCACCCGATCACCCAACGAACGCTCCGCCTCCGCGGCAGTCGTCGCCGCCGGCTCACCCGTCACATTCGCCGAAGACACCGCCAACGGTCCCGTTTCCGCCAACACAGCCAACGCCAACGGATGGTTCGGCATGCGAAGCGCAACCGTGCCCTGCGTCTCACCCAAATCCCAACGCAACCCAGGATTCGCCTGCAACACCAACGTCAGCGGCCCCGGCCAGCACGCGGCAACCAAATCATGCACCCGGGCTGGAACCGAATCAGCCAAGGCGGACAGCACCGACACATCACCCACCAACACCGGCGGCGGCGACTGCCGCGTGCGCCCCTTCGCATCAAGCAACCGTTGCACGGCGTCAGGGCGAAACGCGTCCGCAGCAACGCCATACACAGTGTCCGTCGGGAACACCACCAACTCGCCGCGAGCAATCGCAGCGCGGGCATGGCGCATTCCCGAAAGAAGATCCTCGGGATTCGCGCAATCAAACACAGTAGCCATAGATCACCAATGATACCCGGGCTTACGCCGAACGTCTCGCCCGTGTGATCCGGTCACGCCCAGTCAAATCAGTCAACGTCTGCGCACAATGCCACCCATCAGCCGTCAACAATTCCCGAATCTGCCCACCCTGCAACTCCCCATGCTCCAACAACAACCAGCCGTCAGGACGAACCACCCGCAACCCCACCCTGCTGATGGTGCGCACCACATCAAGACCATCCTCGCCGCCATACAAAGCCAACGCCGGATCAAACAGGCGAACCTCAGGATCGCGTGGCACCGCAGCATCAGGAATGTAAGGCGGATTCGACACCAACACCGCAACCTCGGCGTGCAAATGATCCAACGCAACCGCCAAATCCTCCGCAATCAACTGCACACGGCCCTGCCCAAAAGCTGCAATATTCCGCCGGGTAAAAGGCAACGCGTCGGCACTCTTCTCCACCGCAATCACGCGAGTGTGCGGCGCCTCGGTCGCGATAGCAAGCGCAATGGCGCCAGAGCCGCTCCCCAGATCCACCACGAGTGGGGGCGGTGAGGCCGGGTGGGGCGGTTGGGCGGGGTCGGCGGGGTGGGCCGGGTCGGCGGACTCGGCCGGCTCGGCGGGGTCGGCCGGCTCGGCCGGCTCGGCGGGGTCGGCGGGTTGGGCGGGGTGGGCGGGGTGGGCGGGGTGAGCCGGTTGGGCGGGGTGGGCGGACTCGGCCGGCTCGGCGGGTTCGGCGGGGTCGGCCGGTTGGGCCGGGTGCGGCTCAGCCTCGGCAGGGCGCAACAAGTCCAGTGCCGCATCCACCAAACACTCAGTCTCCGGCCGGGGCACAAACACACCCAGTCCCACATGGAGCTCAAGATAACGGAACGGCGCACGCCCCGTAATGTGCTGCAGCGGCTCCCGAAGTGCTCGGCGCGCAACCAGCCCAGCAAACTCGTGTTCCTGCTGGGGCGTGAGGGCGGCATCCATCATGGAAAGCGCCTGCACCCGACCCCGCCGCTCGCCCAGCACGTGGGCGAGCAGCAGCTCGGCATCAATGAGGGGGGTTGGGATGCCCGACTCAGCCAGGCGCGACGCCGCAGCCGCCAGCTGGGTCGCCACGCTCGTCTCCGCGTGCGCATGTTCAGGATTGTTCACCGTGTTCTCGCCCTCGTTTCTCCACAGCAAGTGTATCGGAGGAGCGGGCGCACGGGTCGAACGCCCCGCGCGGGTGCACGGGGCAACCACTCCGCGCCCGCCCGCGCGGCACCACCCCCCGCGGAACCGCGCAACGCCACCTCACTCCGGCAACACGCAACACCACCTCACTCCGGCACCACGCACCCATTCGGCACAAAACGCACCCCAACCCAATCCGACCCCGCACATTCTGCCGAACCGAACCCGCGTGGGTGTGCGACGACACGAACCCGCGCGGGGGCGCGGGGCGAACAACCCGCGTGGGTGCGCGGGGCGAACAACCCGCGCCCACCCGCGCAACACAACCCCACCCACCCGCGCAACACAACCCCGCGTAACAAATCACGCAAACGGCGCTGCGCAGGCTACGCTAAAACTGCAACCCACACCCACATGGAACGCAGGCGCAGCCGCACCGTTCCACATTCAAGGAGGCAATGATGTCAGCGCGAATCTTCAACAACATCACCGAAGCATTCGGAAACACCCCCCTCGTCCGGCTCAACCGTGTCACCGCAGACGCGCACGCAACCGTGCTCGCCAAGTTGGAGTTTTACAACCCCGGTGCGAGCGTGAAAGATCGCCTCGGCGTTGCCATTGTTGACGCGGCTGAACGTGACGGGCTGCTGCAGCCCGGCGGCACAATTGTGGAGGGAACAAGCGGCAACACGGGCATCGCCCTCGCCCTGGTCGGGGCTGCACGCGGTTACAACGTCATCATCACCATGCCAGAGACGATGAGCCTTGAGCGTCGCCTGTTGTTGCGGGCGTATGGCGCACAAATCGTGCTCACTCCGGGCGCGGTAGGTATGCGGGGCGCGGTGGAACGTGCCAAGGAAATCGTTGCCGCAACCCCGGGTGCGATCCTCGCAAACCAGTTCGCGAACGCCGCCAACGCCGAGATTCACCGCACCACAACCGGTCCCGAGATTCTGCGTGACACGGACGGGCAGGTTGATATTTTCGTGGCGGGCGTTGGCACGGGTGGCACCATCACCGGGGTGGGGCAGACGTTGAAGGCGCATAACCCCAACATTCGGGTGGTGGCGGTGGAACCGATCGATTCTCCCCTGCTCAGCGGCGGCACCGCGGGACCCCACAAGTTGCAGGGCATTGGCGCCAATTTTATTCCTGAAGTGCTTGACACGACCGTCTACGACGAGGTGTTCGACGTGACGCTTGACGATTCGCTGCGCGCAGCCCGGGAGCTCGCAACGGAGGAGGGCATCCTTGCCGGCATTTCTTCGGGCTCGGCGGCGCACGCGGCCATTGAGATTGCCAAACGCCCCGAGAATGCGGGCAAAACTATTGTGGTGATCATTCCGTCGTTTGGCGAACGGTACCTTTCGACCGTGCTTTACGAGCACCTTCAGGACGAGCAGCACTCGGCCTAGCCCGATGTTCACGCAGCTTCGCGAGCTCACCCGAGCCGCGCAACGGCACGACCCAGCCGCCCGCAGCGCCGTGGAGGTGGCGTTGCTGTACCCGGGCATCCATGCGTTGTGGTGGCACCGGGTGCACCATCGATTGTGGATGCGTGGGCTGCGTTTTTTGGCGCGCGCCCTCTCCCAGCTGGTGCGGTTCTGGACCGGCATTGAGATTCATCCCGGCGCGGTTATTGGGCGCCGGGTGGTGATTGATCACGGTCACGGCGTGGTGATTGGTGAAACCGCGGTGGTTGGTGACGACGTGCTGCTGTATCACGGCGTCACGCTTGGCGGCACGGGGTTGCACCCGGGCAAGCGTCACCCGACGGTCGGCAACCGGGTGCTCATTGGTGCCGGTGCGAAACTGCTCGGAAACATCACTATTGGTGACGATTGTGTGATTGGCGCGAACGCTGTGGTGGTTCGCGACGCTCCGTCCGGCTCACGCCTGGTGGGCATCCCGGCCACGGCGGTGCCCAGAACCCCGGGCAGCGACACAGCCCTGGAATAGACGTGGCCGGCAGGGTAACCCCGGCCGGCCACGCATCCGTTTTTTGGGCTAGGTGTTGTCGCCCAGCTCAGCAAGTCGAGCTTCTTCGTCGAACTGAATGCACGATTCAATGACCGGCCCGATCGCACCGTTCATGACCGCATCAAGGTTGTAGGCCTTGTAACCGGTGCGGTGGTCAGCGATGCGGTTTTCTGGGAAATTGTAGGTGCGGATGCGTTCAGAGCGATCCATGGTGCGAATCTGGGTTTTGCGGTGGGCGCTTGCCTCCGCGTCACGCTCTTCCTGCTGCCGCGCCAAAATGCGTGCACGCAGCACGCGCATGCCCGCCTCGCGGTTCTGCAACTGGCTTTTCTCGTTTTGCATCGCCACAACAATGCCCGTGGGCAGGTGGGTGAGGCGAACCGCGGAATCGGTCGTGTTCACCGACTGCCCACCCGGGCCACTTGAACGGTACACGTCAATTTTGAGATCGTTCGGGTGGATCTCCACCTCGCCAGGTTCATCAACCTCGGGAAACACCAGCACGCCGGTTGTTGACGTGTGGATTCGCCCCTGCGACTCGGTGGCGGGCACGCGTTGCACGCGGTGCACACCCCCCTCATATTTGAGGTGCGCCCAGACGCCCTGCGACGGGTCGGTGGCGTTGCTTTTAATGGCAACCTGCACATCCTTATACCCGCCCAGGTCGCTTTCGGTGCGTTCGAGCAGTTCCGTCTTCCAGCCCTTCGACTCGGCGTAGTGCATGTACATGCGCAGCAGGTCGGCGGCGAACAGTGCCGATTCGGCACCGCCCTCCCCGCCCTTAATTTCCATAATGACGTCACGACCGTCGTCGGGGTCGCGTGGAATGAGTAGTCGCCGCAGTTTCTCCTGGGCGCTCACCAAACCCGCCTCCAGTTCGGGGATTTCGGCGGCGAAACTGTCGTCTTCCTTCGCCAACTCTTTCGCCGCCGCAAGATCCTCCTGCTGCTGCACCCACGACTCGTGCGCCGCGCGAATCTTGCTCAACTCGGCGTAGCGCCGGTTCACTTTCTTGGCACGAGCAGGATCAGAATGCAGCGCCGGATCGGCAAGCTGATCCTGCAACGACTGGTGTTCTTCAAGCAGTGACTGGACTGAATCAAACATGACCGATTATGCCTTCACCTGAAATGAACCGGTGCGCTTCACCCGTGCAAGCAACTCAATATTGTTTGACGTGCTTGCCGTTGCGGAAAGCAACGCCTGCACCGCGGCCGCGGGTGTTTGGTCGAACAGTGCGCGACGAATCGTGTTCGTCACCGCCAACTCCTCCGCGCCCAACAGTTGATCTTCGTGCCGCGTAGCGGACGCAAGCACATCAACCGCGGGGAACATGCGCTGCTGGGCGAGTGCCCGGCTCAAGTGCAGTTCAAGGTTCACAGTGGAGAGTGCCTCCTCCAAAATCACCTCATCGACTCGCGAACCTGAGCCTGACACCGCCGATGCGAGCACCGTCAGTGAGCCGCCGTGTTCCACGTTGCGGGCGGCACCAAGCAGGCGTTTCAGGGAGTGCAGAGCCAGGGCATCCACCCCATCGACGAGGCCGCGCGACGCGGCGGGCGCGGACGCCAGGTAGGCGCGACCAAGTTTGGTGAGTGAGTCGAGCAGGATGACCACATCATGCCCCAACTCGACGAGTCGCTTTGCGCGTTCAAACGCCAACTCGGTGACGGTGACGTGATCTTCCGGCGCGCGGTCGAACGTGGAGGCGATAACCTCACCGTTCACCGTGCGGGTCATGTCCGTCACCACTTCGGGGCGCTCATCAACCAGCACCATCATCAGGTGCGTTTCGGGGTGGTTCACCGCCACAGAGTGCGCGAGCGAGTGCAGCAGCGCGGTTTTTCCGGTGCGGCTGGGCGCCACAACCACACCGCGCTGGCCTTTGCCAATGGGGGTGATGAGGTCCACAATGCGGGGGATGCTGTTGGTGGCGTCCGTCTCCAAACGCAGCCGTTCGTTGGGGTGCAGTGGGGTGAAGGTGGCGAAGTCTGCGCGCGTCGCGTTTTCTTCCGCGGTGAGCCCGTTGACCGAGTCAACCTTCACGAGTGCGTTGAATTTTTGCCGCGTCTGAATGTCACCTTCACGCGGTTGCCGGATGGCACCCACAACCGCGTCACCCTTGCGCATGTTGTATTTCTTCACCTGCCCGAGCGAGACATACACGTCCTGCGTTCCGGGCAGATAGCCGGTGGTTCGCACGAAAGCGTAGTTTTCGAGCACGTCGAGAATGCCGGCAACGGGCAGCAACACGTCGTCTTCGGAAACCTCGGGCTCAAACTCTTCGCCAAAGGCGCGACGCTTGCGGTCGCGCTGCCGGGCACGCTGCGAGGCGCGGCCGCCCTCTTCGAGACGCTCCGCACGGTCGCCGCGGGATGAGCGAGAGTCTTCGCCGTCCTGCTCTCCGCGGCCCCGACCACGGTTGCGGCGGCGTTCGTCACCATCCTGCTCGGTTCCGGCGTCGTCTTGCCCGTTGCGTCGCTGGTTGCGCTGCCGCCCGCCGCGAGGGTTTTCCCGTTCCGTGTCATCTTCGCCGGCACCCGCACCCGCACCCGCGGATTTGGCGGCAATCGCCGCGTCGAGCAGCTCTTCGACGGCGGCTTGGGCTTTCTCGCGTGATGACTTGTTCTGTTTGCGTTGCGCGCCGATTGCTTCGCTCATCGCGGCTGGGCGGGCGTCGCCCTCACCGCCCTCGGTACCGGGCAGCTGCAGCCCGAGATCAATGTCGCTGATGGCGGCTTTGCCACGGCCATTCCCCCGGGCACGGCGGCCCGTTTTGGGTTCTGGAAGTTCAATGGCAGACAGGTCAAGGGTGGGGCGTTCCGCGGCGGCGCGCTCGTCGCCGCCGGGCTGTGCGGTGTGCTGCGCGGTGTGCTGCGCGGCTTCATTCTGCGCGGTTTCCGCTTGCACCGCTTCGCTCCGCACCGCTTCAGACCGCTCGGGTGCAGCGTCCCCCGAGTCAACGAGGGCCGCGCTGGGCGCTGTGGCACGCCGCGAGGTGCGTTTCGGTTTGCTGGCCGGCGCTGTCGCCGGTGCGGCATCCTCGCCGTCCGAAGCATCAACAGTGGATGCCGTAGCTGGCAGGTCCGCGCCCGCGGCCTCGTCGCCGGTGGCGTCCGCGATCTTCGTGGCGGTCTTTCGTGGACGCCCTGGGCGTTTCTTCGCGGGGGCCGCAGCCACCGCGTCGGTGAGCGCCGACTGCTCGGCAACGTTCTCCGTGGCCGCCTCGGTTGCGGATTCTGCGGACGCTGCGGTTGCTGCGGACGCTGCGGTTGTGCTCGTGCTCGTGCTCG
>CAYTSH010000051.1:0-12047 GCA_964440395.1 uncultured Microbacteriaceae bacterium | reverse complement strand
GGCGTGAGCCAGGGCGATGTGTTCGGGTGTGAAGTTCCGCGGGTGTTCACGAAGCCGTTGCGGGAATTGACTCCGGAGACGTCTTTGGGGTTCGAGGTGATTGATTTTGCGCGGCAATTCCTCGGCATTGAATTGTATCCGTGGCAGCGGTGGTTGTTGATCCACGGGCTTGAGTTGAAAGAAGACGGCCTGTACCGGTTTCGCCGGTTGATCGTGTTGGTTGCCAGGCAGAACGGCAAGACAACGCTGCTGACTGTTTTGGCTTTGTGGTGGTTGTTCGTTGATTCGAAGCGGTTTCCAGACCGGCTGCCTGAAACGAAGTTTCATGTGTTGGGTGTCGCGCAGGACTTGGCGCAGGCTGAGGCAGCCTGGCAGGCCTGCGTTGATTTTTGCGACCCGGACGATGTGGAGGATCCGGACAATCCGGAACCGCTGGCGAATCCGGTTTTGCAGCGTCACACCCAGAAGGTGGAGCGCACGAACGGCAAGAAAGCGCTCGTGCTGAAGGGCGGCCAACGGTACGGTGTGAAGCCCGCGACGCGATCAGCGGCGCGTGGTGGAAGCGCTGCGCGCATCATCATGGATGAGATCCGTGAGCAGCGAAACTGGGAAGCTTGGGCGGCGATTGCCAAGACAATGACGAACAGGTTCAATTCGCAAATCTGGGCGATTTCAAACGCTGGTGATGGTGAATCGGTGGTGTTGTCGCGGTTGCGTGATTCAGCGCTTGATGTGATCAAGTTGCATGAAGAGCTCGTTGGTTCCGGGCAGTGGAGTGTTGAACGGTGGGCGGCTGAGGCCGTTTCGGACGACCTGGCGTTGTTTGAGTGGTCTGCTCCTGAGGGGCTGCCGGTGAATGACGTTGACGGGATCAGGCAGGCAAACCCGTCGCTGGGCTGGTCGGAGATCAGTTTGCGGCAGTTGTTGTCTGAGGCTGCGACGGAACCGGAAGCCAAGTTTAGGACGGAGTCGCTGTGCCAGTGGGTGACTTCCCGGGCGATCCCGTTCATGGATTTTGATGCCTGGGTGGCTTGTGCGGATGCGCCCGGGGAGGGGGTTCAGGGGTCTGTGCTGCCTCCCGGTGCGCCGATGTGTTTCGGCGTGGACACGTCCGCTGACCGGCAGGTGACGAGCGTGGCGGTCGCTGGGTTTCGTGATGACGGGCTGATTCACGGCGAGGTGATTGCGCAGCGTGCGGGCATGCTTTGGGCGGTCGATTGGATCGTTCAGGCGGCGCAGCATGCAGGCGTGTCGTGTGTTGCGGTGCAGACGCGCGGGTGTCCTGCGCTGGATTTCGTTGCCCCGTTGGAAGCTGCCGGGTTGACAATCATCCGGGTTGAGGGTTCGGTGCTTGGCGCTGTGCCTGGCCGGTTCAAGGACCGTGTGCGGGATGAGAAGCTGCGGCATCGGTCACAGCCGGCGTTGGATGATGCTGTCAGGCACGCGGCGATTCGGAAGCTTGGTGAGGTGGTGGCGTGGAATCGTGACGGTTCCCCGGTGGACATTTCGGGGCTTGTGGCGCTGAGTGAGGCGGTGTGGGGGTTGGAGAACCTGCCGGCTGCGCCGTCTCCTGTGCCTCCTCCCCCGCCGAAAGCTGTAGTTGTTTCTGGTGGTGGCGGTTCTGATGTGAACCTTGCCACAACGCCGTTCTGAGGAGGGTTTTTGTGGCAAAAGAAATCGGGTATGTGACCGATCCGAACGGTGGTTCTTGGGGAGGTTTGGGCGCCGTTGGTGGGGAGCAGAATCCTGCGTTGACGTGGCCGAATTCGGTGGCGGTGTTCAACAAAATGCGGTCGGAGGATGCGCAGATTGCGTCTGTGTTGCGGGCGTTGACGTCGCCAATTCTCGGGGCGGCGTGGGCGGTTGATCCTGCTGGTGCGCGTGATGAGGTCGTTGACTTGGTGGCGACTGATTTGGGGTTGCCGGTGAAGGGTCGCCCGCCGGAGGCTTCGAGCCGCCCGCACGCGAAGTTCTCTTGGCCGGATCATTTGCGTCTCGCGCTGCTGTCGTTGTCGTTCGGGCATTCGGTGTTTGAGCAGGTTGTTGAGGTTGTTGATGGTCGGGTGCGGTTGCGCAAATTAGCGTTTCGCCCGCACGAAACCATTGAGAAGTTCGTGGTTGCTCGTGACGGCGGTTTGGTGGCGATTGAGCAGGCGCAGCTTGACGGGAAGACGGTTCGCATCCCAGTGGACCGCCTGGTGGTGCACACGAACGAACGCGAGGGCGGCAATTGGCAGGGGCGAAGCCTGTTGAGGGCTGCGTACAAGAACTGGCTGCTCAAGGACAGGATGCTGCGTGCGCAGGCGTTGACGGTGGAACGCAACGGCCTGGGCGTGCCGGTCTACACCGGGGCGCCGGTGCCGGATGGTGCGACGCTGGAGCAGCGGGATGAGTGGCTTCGTTCGGAGCAGGAATCCGGGCTGGAGCTGGTCAAGGGCTTCCGTGCGGGTGAGAATGCGGGGGCTGCGTTGCCGAATGGTGCGGAGCTGAAGTTGCTTGGCGTGACGGGGAAACTGCCGCCGACGGATGAGCCGATCCGGTTTCATGATGAGCAGATTGCGCGGGCGGTGCTTGCGCATTTTTTGAATCTCGGGACGGAGACGGGTTCGTGGGCGTTGGGTTCAACGTTCGCGAACTTTTTCACGCAGTCGCTCAACGCGGTGGCGACGCAGGTTGCGTCTGTGACGCAGCAGCACGTGGTTGAAGACCTCGTGACGTACAACTGGGGCGCTGATGAGGTTGCCCCGCAAGTTGTGTGCGAACCAATTGGTTCGGAGCATCCGGTGACTGCGGAGGGAATCAGGGCACTGGTTGATTGCGGCGTGTTGACGCCGGATGACGAGCTGGAGGCGCACATGAGGCAGCTGTTGCAGCTGCCGGTGAAATCAAAGGAAGGTGGGGAACGTGGAACAGGGAGAAACGTGGTTCAAGATTGACCCCGTGGCGGATGCGAACGGATCGCGTGCCAGGGTGCAAATCTTGGACGAAATTGGCCGGTGGGGGGTTGGTGCGAAAGATTTCACGCGGCAGATTGACGCGCTGAAAGTTGACACGCTGGAGGTGGTGATTAACTCCCCCGGCGGGTCAGTGTTTGAGGGGCGAGCGATTTTTAACGCGTTGCAGCGGCACCCGGCACGGGTGGAAGTCACCGTTGACGGCTGGGCTGCTTCGATTGCGTCTCTGATCGCGATGGCGGGTGATCGGATCGTGATGAATCGGGGCGCGATGATGATGATTCACGAAGCTTCCTTGTGGGTTGGTGGGAATGCTGAGGAGCTTCGGAAAGCTTCCGAAACGGTGGACAAGCTCAGCGCTGGGCTTGCGGAAACTTATGCGGCTCGTGCTGGTGGTGACGCTGCTGATTGGCGCGAAAAGATGCGCGCTGAAACGTGGTTCACGGCGGTGGAGGCTGTGGAAGCGGGGTTAGCTGATGAGGCTGTTGATGCCCCGGCGGCGGCGGCTTGCTTCGACATGGAGCGGCTGAATTTTAAGAACCTCGCCGGGTTGCCGGTGATAAATGACTTCCCGGCGGTGCCGGGTGGATTCGAAAACAAGCGAAATGGAGATGGGATCGTGAACGATTTCCTGAACGGTCTTCGTGCGAGTCTCGGCTTGCCCGAGGATGCTGCGGAGGATGCGGTGCTGGCTGCGGTTGGTGCGTTGAAGGACAGGGGTGATGTGGTGGCTGGTGTCCCTGAGGGGGCGGTGATGATGGATGCGGCGGCGTTGGCTGATTTGCAGGCTGCTGCGGCTGATGGTCGTGCTGCTCGGGCGGAGCTGGATGCGCAGCGTCGGCAGCGTGTGATTGCTGATGCGTTGGCTGCGGGCAAGATCACGCCGGCTTCGGTGCCGACGTGGGAGGCGAGCCTGGTGGCGAATGAGGAGGGCACTGTTCAGCTTCTCGCTGGGTTGGTGGCGAATGTGGTGCCGGTGGCTGAGATTGGCCATTCGGAGCAAACGGATGTTGATGCGGCTTTGTTTGAAGCCGCGTTTGGCTCGAAGGAGGCCTAGAGAAATGGGTGATTATCTTCCCCGGTTCATCCCGGGTCAGGCGTTCACGCGCAATGCGGCTGGTGTGATCACGGGTGGTTCGCTGGTGTCTGTCGATTCGACGGGGGGTGTGGTGTTGGCTGCGGCTGACAGTGCCTCGGTGATCGGTGTGGCTGGGTTTGATGCGGTTGCCGGTGAGCCGGTGACGGTGTTCCGTGAGGGCGTGCAGCGGTTGCGTGCGGCTGGTGCTGTTGCGGCGGGTGCGCGGGTGGCTGCTGCTGCGGGTGGTGCGGTTGCTGCGACGGGCACAAATTTTGTTGGGATCGCGCTGCAGGCTGCGACGAAAGCGGGCGACGTGATTGACGTCGTCTGGATGAACTGAGAGGCGAAAAATGAGTTACACGTATCCGATCCGTCGGCTTTCTGGGAAGCTGACGCCTGAGCAATTGCAGCTGTTGCTGAGCAAGCCTGAACTGGTTGCACGGCGCACGGCGCAGTTGGCCGATCAGAAGTTTTTGGGTGATTTTTTGCTCGCGAATCGCCGCGACGCTGTGGGCGGGGTGATCCTGTACCCCGACGGTTTTGAATCACCCTTTGCGGGTGAAAACCCGCAAACCATCGCGCCGGGCGGCGAATATCCGCTGCTGGTGATGGATGAGGGCACGTTGCAGGCTGCGCAGACTGCGAAGACTGGTTTCGGCTCGATCATTCAAGATGAGAAG
Organism: uncultured Microbacteriaceae bacterium; assembly: GCA_964440395.1. GTDB lineage: Bacteria > Actinomycetota > Actinomycetes > Actinomycetales > Microbacteriaceae > CAYTSH01. Next base: position 7,335 of record CAYTSH010000051.1, on the reverse strand, counting down.
ATTTCGCGCGAGGGGCAGAGTGTCGTTGATTCTGCTTTGACGAAGCTCACGAACCAGGTGGTGCAGGCTGCTGATGATGCAGCGTGGGGGGTGATTCAGTCGAAGGTCGTTGACACGTTTGCGTCGCCCGCGTGGACTGACCCGGGCGCGATCACGAAGGCGGTGCTGCAAGCGAAGGCGAACCGTGAGAGCCTGAAGTTGGGGATTTCGCCGGACACGGTGGCGCTTTCGGGCATGGCGTGGGCGGCGGTCATGGCGGCGTTCCTGAACGCAGGTTTGCTGCCTCGCGAGAGCGAGAATGCGATTCTTGCGGATACGTTGCCGCAGAACGTTTTGGGTGTGACGTGGGTGACTTCCCCGACGATTCGCGGGAATGATCCGTGGCTGTTTGATCGCACCCTGCTTGGTGCGAATGCGTTCGAGAAGATCGAAAGTCCTGAATTCAAATCGTCGGGGTCGAGTGATGTTGAGACGGCGGTGACGCGGCGTCCGGAGAATGACGGCTGGTTGTTGCGTGTGCGGCGTGTTGCAGTGCCGGTGGTTGAGGTTCCGCAGGCTGGTTTGCGGATCACGGGGACGGGGCTGGCATGATCCGGGTTGTTGCTGCGGTTGTTGTTGTTCGCACGAATGGTGGCGAGGAACGCTACGTTTCGGAGGGGGCGTTGCTTCCGGTGGAGGCTTTGGACGCGGATAATCTGGAGCATCTGCTGAGCGTTGGCTTGGTCGAGCGTGTTCCGGAACCAGAACCGGAACAGAAGGAAGCGGAACCGGCACCGGAACCGGCGCCCGAACCCGAACCAGAACCAGAGCCGAAGAAAACCGGCACGCGGAAATGATCCGAAAGGGGGCGGCGGAATGATCGAAGCATCGGATATCGCCGGAGCGAGTGAGCTGACGGCGCTGCGGGTGATTGCGTTCGCGCAGACCGTCGCCCCCTGCCTGCAATCACTTGAGGGCGATCAGCGGGCGCTCGCGGTTGCAGTGCTGACCGGGGTTGCCCTGGAGCTTGAGCAGCGGGGTTCTCGGTTGATTCGCGATCAGGGCATCGGCCCGGCACGCGTCGGGTTCGTGTCGGCGGAGAGTGTGTTCACGGAGGACGATAAGGCCGCCCTGCGCGCCCTGTGCGGCTCTGTGGCGCTTCCGGGTGCCCCGGTCGGGCATTTCCCTGCGGCGGGTGTTGTGCGGCGCGTGTGGGGCGAGGAGGAGCGATGATGCAGTTTGCTGCCGGGGTGAAAGTGGTGCGGTTGCGGCGGAAGCCGGAACCCGACCCGTTGAATCCCGCACGGGAACGGCGGGGGTCTTGGGATGACGCGGAAGCGGTGGAGGTGGTGAACGCGTTTGTTGCTTCGGTTTCATCGAGCGCTTCCCGATCCGCGACGCGGGAAATGGTGATCTCATCGAAATCGCTGTTTTGCCCTCCGGGTGCGGACGTGGTGGCGGGTGATCGGATCGTGTTTGACGGGGTCACGTTTGAGGTTGCTGAGAACACGGTGGCGGATGTGAATCCGTTCACAGGCTGGCAACCGGTGCGTGAAGTGCCGTTGAAGGCGGTGAGTGGCTGATGGATTTCAACGAACGGTTTTTTGAAGATCTTTTGGCTTCGGAGCAGGTCGAGGAGTTGGTTGTGGGGCGTGCCAACGCGGTGCTGGCTGCGGCGAAGAGCACCGCACCGGTGAAGACCGGCGCGTATCAGGCGGGGTTGGAGGTGCAGGTGAAGCGGCAGGCGCGAGTGGTTGCGATGGTCGTGGGGACTGATCCGAAAACGCTGCTTGTGGAGGCGAAGAAGGGCACGCTGCAGCGGGCGTTGAGGTCGGTGAAATGACGCTCGTCGTTGGCGTGGACGTGGAAGCCTGGCTGGTGCCTTGGTTGCGGCAGGAACTGGCGGCGCGCGGATGGTTCGTCGAGGTTGCCCGCAGCGAACCTGCTGTTGGCGAGTTCCCTGATTTCCTCGTGGTTGTGACGGTGGTGGCTGGTGAAGACCTCTCGGAGGTTTCTTCGGTCGCCGATGTGAACGTTTCGGTGCTCGGCGGGACGCTGGAGAAGCACGAACTGGTCGGTGAGTTGGCGCGTGTTGTGCACGCGTTGATGCGGGGCTGTGCCGGGTTGCAGGAGGGGAACCCTGTGGCGGCGGTGAATGAGTCTCGCGGCCCGTTTTTGGTTCGGGAGGTGCAACCGGTCGCTCGGTTTCTTTCAACATTCTCACTGACGGTCGTCGGTGAAGTGTTGCCCGGTTGATTTTGATTTGATTTTGCCCCCACGTGGTTGGGGGTTCTTGCGTTTAAGGAGTGGTTGATGGAAGACAATTTGGATGTTGGTGCGGTTGGCATCCCGGTCACGGGGCTGCTTGCGTTGGCACCGTTTGGGACGGCGTTGCCGACACCGGCGGAGGGGAAAGACCCTGAACTTAAGCTGCCCGCAGCCTGGTTCGGTCTTGGTTTGCTGACGAAAGAGGGCGGGCCGGAGTGGACGCTTGAGGCTGACGGGGAGAAGATCGATTTTTGGCAGGACGGTTTCAGCATCCCCTCGGGTATTGCGAAGGCTTCGCTGAAAGTCACGCTTGCGCAGACGGATGAGGTCGTGCGGCGTGTGATCCGTGGGAAGGTTGCTGACGAGCACGGTTTCATCACTTTTGACGCGGCGGGGAGCGGCGAGAAATGGGTGCTGTGGTCGGAAGAGATTTTCAAGAACCGCACCATTCGCCGCCGTGTTGCTGGGAATGTGTCGATTGCGACGGTGAAAGAACAAAAATCGGCGCGCGGTGAGGTGACTGCGGTGGAGGTTGAGTTCACCATTGATCGTTCCCCTGAGTTGAACGGTGAGCACATCGGCGAGTGGTTGCTGCCGGCTGGTGTCGCGCCGGTGGTGGCTGTTCCGACGGTGACCGGTGCAACCCCGACTGGTGCGGTTGCGGGTGCGCTGGTGACGATCACCGGCACCGGGTTCACTGCGGTTGATTCGGTGAAGTTCGGTTCGTCGAACTCCACGTTGTTTGTGGCGGAGTCTGCGACTTCGTTGCAGGCGGTGATGCCTCCGGGCACTGCGGGTTCCGCAGCGATCACGGTGCGCAACTCCGCTGGCGTTTCGAACAGTTTCGCGTTCACGCGCGGCTAATGACCGGCTGGATCGACCTGGTTGGGGGGTCGATCCAGCCTTACCCCAACATCCCAACGAAGGAGCAAAAACATGTTTGATTTTGAAACGCCCACGGTTGAAACAAAAAAACCCGCAATGAGAGTTGTTGATGACGCCCTGGTGGTGGATTTGTCAACCGGGAAAACGGTGCGGTTGCCGCTGAATCTGAAAACGCGAGTGATTCGTGCAGCGAGCGATAAGAACATGACCGATTTGGAACAGTTTTTCGCGATGCTGGACGGCATCGGAAATGAAGAAAGTAAGCAGGCGCTTGATGACGCGCCGATCTTCGAAACGACCGCGATTGTGGCGCGGTTTTTTGAAGCGTTTGAGCAGAAGATTGGTGCTGCCCGGGGGGAATAACGTGGCTGCTCGGGGTTTTGCGTGAGCACCGGGCAGCTTTGACCCATGATTTTCGCTTGCTTGGCGTTTCTGTGGAAGACATCGGTGAGGGTCTTTCTTGGCGGGAAGCGATTGATTTGGCGGTGTCGCTTGCTGGGTCGTTCGGGTCGCATGTGCATGCGGCGCTTGTCGGGTGGGCGTGGCCGGCAACCTGGTCGGACATTTTGGCCGTGCAACAGCTCAGCCTGCTCAGGAGTGCGCTGGGGGTGACGGGGAAGATTCCGACGCCGTGGGATGAGGCGCAGGCACCGGTGGCTGATCCGGGCGTTGTTGAAGAACTTGCTGCGGAGCTTGCTGCCCGTTCAGCGATCCGACCGAGAGGGGGTGACCATGAGCGCGACACCTGAGGTGGGGAACGCGCACGTGGCGATTGTCCCGTCGTTGAAGGGTTTTCGGCGGGCGGTTTCGGGCGAGGTTGACAAAGCTGCTTCGGAATCAAAGCGGGGTTTTCAGCGCGGCATGCGGCAGGCTGGTGAGCTTGCGGGGCGTGAGGCTGGGCAGGGCTTTGGTGAGGCTGTCAGCAAAGCTGCGGAGGCCGCGACGAAACGGGTGGCGCGGGAAGTTGCGACGGCCACGCGGGATGTGTCGTCGGCTCGCCTCGCGGCTCAGGATGCTGCGGGGAAGCTGCGGGTTGCGGAGTCGGCGTTGGCGGCGGAGCAGCAGAAGTCGTCACGCGCTTTGAAAGATGTGGAGCGCGCTACGGTGGCGTTGGAGCGGGCACGTGACACCGGGTCGGTTGATGCGGTGACGCGTGCTGAGAAGCAGCTGGAGCGGGCGCAGGCGGCTGTGTCGGCGCAGTCGTTGCGGTTGGTTGCGGCTGAGGAGCGGCAGCAGGCTGCGATGCGGAAAAGCGCCAGCAGCGTTGAGCAGCTGCGGGACAAGACGGAGCGGCTGAAAGATTCGCGGGAAGAGCTGAACCGGGTGCGGTTGGAAGAGCAAGAGTTGAAAGTTCTTGCTGATCTTGACGACACGCGGGCGCGAGAGAAACTCAAAAAACTGGTTGAAGATCAGAAAGTTTCGATCACGACAGACGTTTTCAGTGCACCGTCGAAAGCGAAACTGGAGTTGCTGACCAGGCCGCGCGTGGTCGAGATTCTACCGAAGGTGAGCGCGCCGGCTTTGGCTGCCGCTGCGACTGCGCTTGCCGCGTTGTCGGGCGGGCGAGTGCTTGATTCGTCCCTCGGGCGCGTCAAAGACATGGTGACGAACCTGGACAAGGCGTTGCCGAAAATTGCCGGGGTGTCCATGGCAATCGCTGGGCTGGGTTCCGTGGCGTTGACGTCCGTTTCCGGGTTGGGTTCCGTGGCGATTGCGTTGAGTCAGATCAGCGGGTTGGCTTTGATGCTTCCCGCACTGTTGACGCAGGCCGCTGCGGTCATTGCGGTGCTCGTTGTCGCGTGGAAAGACGCGGGGACGGTGCTGGGTGATCTCGGGCCGTTGTTCACCGGCCTTGGTGAAGCTATCAGCGCCTCGTATTGGGAGCGGGCGGCTGAGCCGATCAGGGAGATGGCTCAGACCATCATGCCGCAGTTGCAGGAGTCCCTGGTGGGGATTTCTGGTGAGCTTGGTGGCTTGACGGGGGCGTTTGCTTCGGCGTTTCAGCAGTCGTCTGCCGCTGGGCTGATGGGTTCGATCCTTGAAAGCATTCGGGTTTCGATTGCGGAGACAACCCCGGCGGTTGCGCCGTTCGTGAACGGCATGATGACGTTGGGTGAGGTGGGGGCGAAGTTCCTGCCTGACATCGCGAAATATCTCACGGATGCCGCAAACCGGTTCGATTCGTGGGCGACGAAAGCCGCCGCGTCCGGTGAACTGGCGGCGTGGATCAGCCGTGCTGCGGAACAATTCGGGTTTCTCATGGATGTCCTGCGGAACTTCGGCGGTGTCCTGTCCGGTGTGTTCAACGCACTCGGTTCATCCGATGCCGGTTTGAAGAATCTTGCTGAGAATCTCGGGAAGATCAGCGATGTTGTCAACGGTCCGACGTTTCAAACCGCGTTGTCAACGATTTTTTCGGGGGCAGCAAGTGCAGCGAGTTCACTGGCTGCTGCACTGAAACCGGTTGGTGATGCCCTTGCCGGGTTGGCGCCGGCGTTGGGTGGCGGGTTGGCGAAGTTCGGTGAAACCCTCAGGAAGCTCATTGAGGGCATCGCTGGGGCGTTGAATCAGCCGGTGGTAGCTGACGGCCTGACCAGCCTGATAGATGGCATTTCGGCGGGAATTGACGCACTGTTGCCGTCGCTGCCTTCGCTTGGTTCGGCGCTCGGCAGCGTCTTGGCGGTTGGTGGTGAGCTTGCCCGGGTGATCGGCCCGGTGCTGGGAGCTGCGATTGATGCGCTCGGCCCGGTGTTTGACGGCCTGGCTGCCGCGGTGACGCCGTTGATTCAGGAACTCGGTCCGTTGCTGACTGAGGTCGTGATGGCGGTTGCTGATGCGTTGATCGCGATTATGCCGAGCGTGGTGAAGTTGGGCGAGTCGTTGGCCGGGTTGCTCCCGGTGCTGTCGCCGCTCATTGTGGCGTTGGCGGAGGGTTTTGGTGCGGTGCTTGAGGTGCTCGCACCGGTGCTCGCGGACATTGTGACCGTGCTCGCTGACGGCCTGATGGTCGTTTTTGAAGCCCTGTCACCGTTGATTCAACCGGTCGTTGACCTGGTTGTTCAACTCGCCGGTGTGATTGGTGACAGTCTGCTGGGAATCATCGAGGCGCTCGTGCCGCAGTTGGCGGACTGGGTGGCGAAGCTGATTGAGTTGCTGCCGTCGATGGTGCCTGTGATTCAGGCGTTGATTGACATGCTGCCCCCGATTTTGGCCTTGATTCCGTCCGTGATTGATTTGGTGTTTGCGTTGATCGGCATGGCACAACCTCTCCTGGCGTTGTTCCCGCTGCTCATGCAGCTGGTGGCTTGGATTTTGGAGCGCGTCGTGCCTGCGGTGACAGGTTTCATGAGGAACTTGAAAGGCTTGATCGACTTCATCACTGGCGTGTTCTCGTTGGACTGGGACAAAGCCTGGAGCGGCATTAAGGACATGTTCCACGGGCAGTTGCAGATGATTCTTTCACTGCTCGGAATCAGCACGGAAGCCTGGAATCAGAAGACTTCTGAAGCCTTGCAGAAAATCAAGGATGCCCTCGCGGGATTCGGGAACTTCGTGAGTGATGTTTGGAACAACAACATTCGGCCTGCGTTCGATGCGATTGCGAACGGGATCAAGAACTTTTTCAACGATCCTGGTGGTTGGCTGCTGGGTGTTGGGAAGGACATTGTGCAGGGCTTGGTGAACGGCATTAACAGCATGGCTGGGAAGGTTGCTGACGCGATCAAATCGATTGCGAAATCGGTCACGAGCACGGTGAAGAATGCGTTGGACATTCGGTCGCCGTCGCGCAAAATGCGTGTGCTTGGTGAGTTCACTGGTGAGGGCTTTGAGGACGGGATTCTGGCGAAGATTCCCGCTGTTTCAAGCGCTGTGCGGCGAATGGTGGCACTTCCCACCGTGGGCGATGTAAGTGTTGGTGTTAGTGCGTTTGGTGCCGCTGGTGGCGCGTCAGGTGGGACACAGAACGTGTTCAACCTGACGGTTGAGGCTCCCCCGGGTGCTTCGGCTGCTGCGGTGCTGCACGAGTTCAAAGTGAGGATGCCGAGGTTGGTTTCATGAAATCTCAAATCCGTTTGAGCAGCACTGCCGGTGAAATTGTTTTGAGTAACACTGAGGGGCGGGATTTTTCCCGCCTCCTCGGTGGTTCCGGCTGGGGTAAAGTGCCGGTGTCGAATCAGTTTTTTCGTGGCTCTGGTGATGGTG